>MFGJ01000006.1:196253-240959 GCA_001778235.1 Candidatus Falkowbacteria bacterium RIFOXYC2_FULL_36_12 | reverse complement strand
ATCACGAAGTTCGTGGTCGCGCGAATGGCGTCCGTCGACTCCCCCGTCCGCAGGGACGGGGGCTTCGTCCAGTCCTTCAGGGACTGGGTGATGGCCGTCCGCAAGGCGGCCGCGCGCGTCGTCGAGCTCGACACGGCATACAAGGCCGGCGAGCTCCGGCTCATCAACACCGACCAGCTGGCGACCCTGAACCTCGAGTCCCTGCGCATCACGCGCAAGGACGACGAGGAGATGTCGGTCGTCAACGGCGTCGAGCCGGAGGTGCTCGACATCTGGCGGGCGCACATCTACCGGTACCAGCTGGCCGACAAGGCCAGCAACAAGCTGATCGAGGCGGTGCGGGAGAAGTACTTCCGGGCAGAGGACCAGCGCCACGGCTTCGGCAAGAGCCGGGGCTGGCTGGCCAGCTACTACAACCGGGTCCGCACCGTGAACGAGTTCGACGAGCGCCTGGCGAGCCAGGGCCAGAGCTCGGCCGAGTCCTGGCTCCTCGAGAGCCTCATCGGCCGGCGGGCGCTGGAGGAGAACTCCACGCTCACGGACGCGCTGGACCTGCTCGAGAACAACCGCGAGCACATGGCCTGGCTGGCAGGAACGGCCGAGTGGCCGGCCTACCAGTCGGCGATGAAGGAGTTCCTCGCGGGCGTCATGGACAAGGCTCCGGAGTCGATCGACCGCTGGACGAGCCCCTCGCTGAACGGGCAGCCGTTCTGCGTCAAGGTCAAGTCCGGCTACAACCAGCCGGCCCAGCGCATCACCTTCGAACACGCGGTGTTCGGCACCGCGTTCGACGCCCAGTGCTTCGCGCGGTGCCAGTACAACGCCTGGCTCGAGGAGCAGGAGGAGGTCCGCTCCCGCGTCGGCACGCGCTACCAGCCGAAGATCCGGTCGGCGAGCCACTACCAGGCCATGAATGTCCGCCCCATCCTCTCGCACCAGTCCTGGTGCAAGGAAGAGGAGGCCACGATCCGCAAGGCCGAGGAGGACCACCGCCGCCTGGCCGAGGCCGACAGCGAGTCCTACCTGGCCAAGCGCACCAAGGGCAAGAACAAGAAGGGCTACAAGGGCGACGGCAACGACCGCCCGGAGACCAAGCCCACCCGCATCGACAAGGACGGCGCCGGAAGCTGGGACTTCTAGTCCCAGCTACTACAACCTACCCGGCGTGAATCAACGCCAAAAAAACAGAGTTCAAAAAACAAAACTTCCCATGACAACGGTCCTGGGAAGTTTTCATTTTAAAACATTTATCGTAGGGCTGTACTCGCTTATCTCTTTGACTGGATAAAAATATTCCTATATGATAAATATAATGATTCATTTAGGCCCAAGAAAAAGGAACGGAGGTGAACCATGTGCCGAATTCTCGGGGATGGTATGTTCCTAAAGGTGTCAAGGAACTTTTGGCCGATTTTCCTAACCCGAGAAATTAGCACATTGATAGTTGAAGATCAGTATCAGCTAATAGCTCTTCAGCCTGAAAACAATCGACAGGTTGTGATTGTCAGACCACTGCAGAGGCAATCAATAAATCAGATTGATCTTGGCATGATTTTCTCCCAACTGACAAGGCTTACCAAATTCAGGTATCGGGGTTTTGACAACTGTCCTGTCCCCATTGAGTATGTGGAAGATTGCAATGAATTTTTTGGTTTTTCACTGGAAATTGGCGGACGAGAATTTTTCCTCATGATTCCGATCCTTTATTCAAGTGGAAATGACTGTCAGGGAACAATTGGTTTTGTTAATGAACAAGATTGGACTGAAGAAGACGTTGGTCAGCTGAAGTTCTTTGGGGAAGATTATGTTATTCCTTATTATTCGTCCTCGAAAGTCAACAATCAAGCAGTGATCTGTTTGATTCGAGTCAGTTCCACCGGTAGCCAAACAGTTCCAATTTCGGCGAGTCGAAAAGTTGTGTTTGATGGAGATGATTTCGTCTCCTATCAGCCCATCATCTAAAACAAAACAGACATGTATTATCAGGTCTGTTTTTTTGATTTTATAGGTTTTTATTCAAGCTGTACTGGCTTTCTTCTGTACTTGCTTTACTTGCTGTGCTTCTACAAATATTTCAAAACAATATCTGCCAGTCCCCTTCTTTTGTGAAACATTGTTTGTTTCAAGTCTGACTTTTTTACCCATTTAATATCTTCAACTTCTTCGCTATCTTTGAAATGAAAAACAGAATTATCGCCAGAAAAATTTACAATAAAAATTTCTTGCCTTTGGCCTTTGTAGCCTTTTTGGAGTTGAGCCCATTTCGGCCAAGTGTAGGTATGTGTTTCAGGCAGTTTCCTGTCTATTAATAAATAACTTGGATCAACTCCTAATTCTTCGGATATTTCACGAATAACCGCTTGTTCTGGAGTCTCACCATCATCAACCCCACCTTGGGGCAACTGCCAATGGTCTCCGGGAAATCGTCGATTGTTTTGCAGTAGGATTTGATCAGCTTTTACGATTACTCCCACAACATTATTTCTATATATATTGTCAATTCTTTTCTTCCATTTATAACAGGTCAAAGGAAATTTTATGGTTGCATCTGTAATTCGGCTAAACCTTTGTGGTTGTTTTATTAATCGATAAAACCATTCAATTCCTAGGTCTCTCCACCATTTTGGGGCTCGTGTTGCTTTGCCAGTAATAAAATCAAATGTTCCCCCAACACCAATTCCTAATTTTGGTCCTTCAATTGAATTGGCCAATTCAACTATCTGCTTTTCCTGCTCTGGTGCGCCATAAGTTGAAAAAATAATATCAGGTTTTTGATTCAGAATATCATTGGCTACAGATTCTATCTCACTGAATTTTTGTTGTGTACCTGTAATCAAGATGTTCGGATATTTTTCTTTTAAGGTTTTTTCAATCAAACTTAAACTGGACAAGGAATTATAATGATTCAAAATATAGATTTTGAATTTTTTATTACTGTTGTTGCAATACTCAAGAATTCTATTGGTCAGATCTACGCCAGTAATCCTGTGCATTAATGATTGACCAAGAATTTCAGCGCCAAGTTTCAAACCAACACCATCAGGGATATTAAGGTCAGCCTGATTCAGTATTTGCTTGTACTCATAATCAGCCTCGGCTTTTAAGCAAATTTCAGGATTTGGAGTGAATATTATATTGAAAACATCATTGGGTAAAATTTTTTCAATATGACGCATAATCTGTTCTTCGCTCAAGTTTGCAATTTGAACCCCAAGAATCAAAATATTGTCAGTCTGATTATAATTGTTGTCAGAAAATGTATTCATATAATCTAAAGTTATTTGAATTATAGCATTTTTAATGTTATTATTTAAATAGAAAGACAAAGCAGTTGTCCTTGTCCGTGAAGCGACGGAGAGGAGGTCTGTCATGCTTCACGAAGAATATTTGGCGTGCCTGGCCTGCAGGTTGTTCCAGCACTGCCCCAGAGGCAGGAGTTTCCAACGATGTTCGAGCTTTCGGCTCGAGCTCTCACCTGACGGCAAAGAAGCTAACCGTCAGACTGCCCGTAGGGTGATTCATGAAGAGGCAGTTAGAAGTATCGGCGGGATTCCGCTGGTCCTGCAACTACAACGCCTTGTACCCTAAGGGAGGGCAAAGCCGGTTAGAAAATTTCTACCCGGTTTTGTTTGTCTGGACTATTAATTATTTTTGTTTTGCACAGTTATAACACTCTTGACACAATTATTAATCAGGTTATAATAAAATTAGCACTCATTGATTAAGACTGCTAATATAAAAAATGAACAACAATTTACAAATTTCAAATATCTTACTTAATTCATTTTCAAATACATCAATCGCGTTAGGAATTTGATATTTCTAATTTATAATCTCAATACATATGGATTTAAATAAATTTACAACTCGTTCACAGCAGGCTTTGCAGGAAGCCCAAGCATTAATGTATGAAAAAAACCATGCACAGCTTGACATTATTCACCTACTCTATTCTTTGTTAATGCAGGAGGATAGTGTTGTTGTCACGATTATAAAGAAATTAGATGCTGATATAAATTTGATTATTAGAAAAACTGAAGAAATACTAAATCAATTACCTATTGGTCAGGTTGAATCTGCACCAGCCGGACAAGTCATGGTTACTCCACAAATGAATATGGTTGTTGTTTTTGCAGGAAAAATTGCCAAGGAACTTGGCGATGATTTTATTTCAACCGAACATTTATTTTTAGCTTTGCTCCGAACAAAGTCAGATACTCAATTAATTTTAAATAGTTTAGGTATTGATGACAAAAGTGTTTTGTCAATTCTTGAAGAAGTCCGCGGAGCTCAAAAAGTTGATTCACCAGAGCCAGAAGCAAAATACCAAGCTCTAGAAAAATATTCTTTGAACCTTACAGACTTGGCAAGAAAAGAAAAGCTTGATCCAGTCATTGGCCGAGACGAAGAAATTCGCAGAATTTTGCAAGTACTTTCACGAAGAACAAAAAATAACCCGGTCTTGATTGGTGAGCCTGGGACGGGTAAGACAGCTGTGGTTGAAGGTCTGGCCCAAAGAATCGTCTCTGGTGATGTCCCAGAAAATTTGAAAAATAAAGAAGTCTTGTCAATAGACATTGGCTCAATGATTGCTGGGGCAAAGTTTCGAGGTGAATTTGAAGATCGCTTGAGAGCAGTTTTAAGAGAAATAAAAGCTTCAAATGATCAATATATAATTTTTATTGATGAGCTTCATACTATTGTCGGAGCTGGTTCTTCTGAAGGTTCAATGGATGCTTCAAACCTCCTTAAACCAGCTTTAGCCCGAGGTGAACTTCGTTGTATTGGCGCAACTACTATCAAAGAATACCAGAGACACATTGAAAAAGACCAAGCCCTCGAAAGACGATTTCAACCAATTTATATTTATGAACCATCGGTTGAAGATACAATTGCGATTTTGCGTGGAATAAAAGAAAAGTATGAAATTCATCATGGTGTTCGCATCACTGATGATGCAATTGTTTCTGCCGCGAAATTATCAAGTCGATATATTACTGATAGATTTTTACCAGACAAAGCCATAGATTTGATTGATGAAGCTACTTCAGCGCTTCGAATTGAATTAAATAGTATGCCAGAAGATCTTGACCAAGCTAAACGCAAGCTAATGAAATTTGAAATTGAGAAAAAAGCTTTGGAAAAAGAAAAAACCGACACTGCCAAGTCAAGATTGGAAGAAATAAAAAAAGAAATTGCTGAAATCAAAGAAAAAGCCAATGAACTTGAACTGCATTGGAAAAAAGAAAAAGAAATTATTAATTCAATGCAAACTGCTCAAAAAGAAATTGATAAATTAAAACAAGAATCAGATATACTTGAGAGACAATCAGAGTTTGATAAAGTCGCTGAAATCAGATATGGCAAAATTCCAGAACTTGAAGAAAAAATACAGGGCAGTCGATTAAAATTAAAGACAATCCAAACTGGTCCTGGTGGAAGGCAAATCTTAAAAGAAGAAGTTGATGATGAGGATATAGCCTCTGTTGTGGCTAAATGGACAGGAATTCCGGTCAAAAAAATGTTGCAATCAGAGATCGAACGACTGGCTAATGCTGAAGTTGAGTTGGGCAAAAGAGTCATTGGCCAAAAGCCGGCAATCCAAGCAGTCGCCAATGCACTTCGCCGATCACGAGTCGGGTTGTCAGAAGAAGACAAACCAATTGGATCATTTCTGTTTCTTGGTCCAACTGGAGTTGGAAAAACCGAGCTGGGTAAAGCTTTGGCAGAATTTATGTTTGATGACGAGAGTGCGATTATCCGAGTTGATATGAGTGAATATATGGAAAAGCATGCAGTCTCGAAATTTATTGGTTCGCCTCCAGGGTATATTGGTTATGAGGAAGGTGGACAATTAACTGAAAAAATCAGAAAACGCCCATATTCTGTAATACTTTTTGATGAAATCGAAAAAGCTCATCCAGATGTTTTTAATGTTTTATTACAAATTTTGGATGATGGCCGTCTTACCGATGCCAAAGGTAGAGTGGTAAATTTCAAAAATACAATTGTAATAATGACATCTAATATTGGTAGTGATATAATTTTATCATCAGCCAAAAAACAAGATTTAGGCTTTGGTCAAACAGAAACAATCAAGAGCAAAGAAAAAGCAGTAAAAGAGCAAGTTATGAATTTACTGCAAGAATATTTTAAGCCAGAATTCCTAAATAGAATAGATGAAACCATAATTTTTGATGGTTTGTCAAAGCAAGATATTAGAAACATAGTTGATTTGCAACTGCAAAAAGTCAAACAAAGATTACAGCAAAAAGACATTGTTATCGAGTTTACAGACGCGATAAAGGACATGTTGGCGAAACAAGGTTATGATCCAGCTTTTGGCGCACGACCATTAAAACGACTAATCCAGAGTACTATTTTGGATCAATTGGCTTTACAAATTATAAAAAATAAAGTAAAACATCAGGTCAAGGTTGACTGGAATCAGCGTGCAGTTGTTTTCGCTTGAAAAAGGAGGGCGAGCAATGTCAAATCCAGTTGAAATAATTAATGGTTTTGCTAAAAGACGAAAAATTATCAAGCAATTCGCTGAACAGGTGTATACTGAATGGGTGGCTTCTCGCTTGGAAAATGGTAATGCCGAGGTATTGCGAACAGTTTGGTGGCAAACAATCGAATCAGCTGTTGAGCAATATTTGATTGACATGACATTGAATTCACACACTTTAGCTTTGATTGAATTCCAAGGTCGAAGTTTATTGAAATTAATGATTCGTCTAGCTGAACAAACAAATATTTGGCAACAACTTGGGTCTACCAAACCCAGAGACTGTAGTTTGCTAAAGTGGTCAATCAGCTATAGCGTTGTTTCTTCTGAAACAGTTTGATAAATCTCAAACTGTTTTTTTTGTAAAAATAGACAAATAGCATCTGGGGATTTTCTATGCTATAATATGTCTGAATAAATAATAAAATTTTATGAAAAAAATAAAAATATCAATTCTAATTGTGGCTTTTCTTTGTACTTTGTTCCCCTTCAGTCAGCTACAGGCAGCAGAGTTCAACCAAAATTTTATCTTGAGTGACCTGGAGCTCTATGATTTTAATTCCATGAATTTGACAGATATCCAGAAATTTCTTGAACTAAAAAACTCCAGTCTGGCAAGTTATGTCATGATTGATGCTAGCGGGCTTACCAAAACAGCGGCAGAAGTTATTTTTACTTCAGCCCAAAACTCCAAGATAAATCCAAAATTTATTTTGGTCATGCTCCAGAAAGAACAAAGCATTGTTGAAGACTTGTCACCAAGCCAAAAACAATATGACTGGGCCATGGGTTATGCTGTTTGTGATAGTTGTAGTATGGACGATCCAGATATTCAAAAGTTTAGAGGATTTGAAAATCAAGTAACAAAGGCGACGGAGCGGATTCGTTGGTATTCTGATCACCCAAACGCTTTCAAACAAGTTGGTCAAAAATATAATATAGACGGCACAGAGGTAACTCCAAGTTCCCAGGCAACAGCCAATTTGTACAGCTACACTCCACACATTCACGGCAATTATTTGTTTTGGAAAATCTGGCAGAGATGGTTCAAACAATATTATCCTGACGGTTCACTGCTTCGTAGTTATAGCAATCCAACCGTTTACTTGATTCAATACGGCGAGAAAAAACCCTTTGCCAGTATGTCTTCACTGATTTCCAGATTTGATCCCAATAAAATATTGTTTGTTGATCAGTCTGAACTTGAAAAATATGAACTTGGTTCAGCCATTAGATTTGCCAATTATTCATTGTTGCTAAATGAAGATGGTGCAATTTATTTACTGGTAAATGATGAGATAAAACATATTGACTCAATGGAAACATTCCGAAACCTTGGTTTCAATATGTTAGAAGTTGTTAGCGTAAAAAATGATGAGTTAGTTGATTATAATCTTGGTGAAGAAATCACAATCAAGAGCACTTATCCCATGGGAGCTCTGCTCCAAAACAATCAGACTGGTGCAATTTTCTTTGTCCAAAATGGCGTTAGTCACCCTTTGATTGCCCAAGAGATAATGACCATAAATTATCCTAAATACCCAATTCAACCTGTTTCACCCGAAGAGCTTGAAAAATACGACCAAGGTGATATAATTAAGTTTCGTGAAGGAGAATTACTCAAATCTAGCCAAAATCCTTTAGTATATCTGGTTTCTGGTGGACAGAAAAAACCAATTTTAACTGCAGAGGTTTTTGAAAGACTTGGATTCAAATGGACTGAAATCAAAGTTGTTTCTGAAAATTCTTTAGCTGTACTGCCACTTGGCCAAGCCCTGGATCTTTCATTCAAGGAATAAGTAATTTTCTATTTTAATTTCTAATTTGAAGTAGTTTTATTTCAATCTATGCTCGTATTTTCAGCTATATTGCCTCATTCGCCTCTTCTCATTCCGAGTATTGGCAAAGAAAATATTAAAAAATTACAAAAAACAATTGAAGCAATAAAAATTTTGCGTCAGGATTTTGAATCAACTAGACCAGATTTAGTGATTGTTCTAACTTCTCATGGTGATATTTATCCTGAAGCTTTTAGTATCAATACTTTGCCAGAATACAAAGTTAATTTTGGTGAGTTTGGAGATTTTCAAACCAATCAAGTTTACAAAGGTGATATTGGTTTTATCAACCGTTTCAAGGAGCAAGTTGAAAGTTCTATGTCTTTGTCTTTGAAATCACTTACTGATATTGATTATGCCACAGCCGTTCCTTTGATTTACTTGGCTGAAAACTACAAAAACTTCAAGATTGTGCCAATAAATTATTCATTTTTGAGCTATGAACAACATCTAAAGTTTGGTGAAGCCTTGAAAGAAGCAATTTATCGTGAAGACAAGCGAGTAGCTATTATTGCTTCAGCAGAACTTAGCCACAAACTGACACCAAAAGCACCAGCTGGTTTCTCACCCAATGCCAAAGAATTTGATAAAAAAATAATCCAGCTTCTCAAGCAGAAAAAGGTTGAAAGTATTCTAAATTTAGACAAGGCCATGGTTGAAGACGCGGCTGAATGCGGACTGCGCAGTATTCTAATCATGCTCGGTGTTATAAAAAACATGAATTATGATTTTCAGGTATTGAATTATGAGTCACCTTTTGGTATTGGGCATCTGGTGGCTGAATTTAAATTAAAATAGTTTAAATAGGTCGTCTAGAAAAATTTGGGGGTTATCCCCTATTTTTTATCCAAACAAAATTGAAGAAAATCTTTATTCTTGAAAAAAAATGTGTTAAAACATAGGTATGAAAAACATTGCCAAAATCATGCTTTTCCGCAAACTGCCAAGACAGATAGATTGTTTTGATTACAAAGTCCCAGAGTCTCTGCAACCAGTAATTAGGCTCGGCAGTCTAGTAAAAATTCCCTTTCGTGCAGGGCAAGTATTTGGTGTTGTTCTTGAGTTGTCGGACAATTCTGAATTTGAAAACTTGAAACAAATTACTTCAATTGAATCATCTGTCCCATTGATTAAAGCTGAACAATTGGCTTTGGCTAAATGGTTTGCCAACTATTATCATTATTCACTTACAGCCACCGTCAGGATGATGCTCCCAGAGCCTCTGAAGAACAAAGTTACTATAACTTTGCCAATAGTTATTTCTGGGGATAGAACCATAAAATGTTCTGACCAAAGTCATCAGCTAACAAAAAAAATTTTGGGCGACAAGAAAAATTATTTATCAATCAGTTATGATACAAAATTCAAATTTGAGCTGATGGTTGATTTGATTGAGCAAGTTGATCTGAAATTGTCACAAATTGCTTTTATTTTCCCACATAAAAATAGTATTCAACAATTTCTGCGTTTTATCCCAGTAAAGTTTCAGGATACAATCGCTGTAGTTGATAGCCAACTTTTTACTAGTAAATCTCGCTACAATCAAATTTATCAAAGTATAAAAGATAATAAAAAAAATATAATTATTGGCACTCGGTCTGCTCTATTTGCTCCATTTTGCAATTTGAAAATAATGTTCGTAGATGATATCCATTCAGATGATCATATCAATTGGGATCAAGAACCTAGGTTTAATGCTCTTGAAGTTGCCAGGCAAATTCAGAAAATTTACTCTAGTCAACTGATTTTTTCCAGCCCAGCTCCAAAAGTGGCTGACTTTTATCGCGCGCGTGAAGAAAAGTGGCAATTAATTTCTCTTGGTGAGCAGTGGCCAAACAGTAAATTAAAAATAATTGATCTGAAAGATGTTCGTCGTTTAGCTTTTACCTATTTGTCAGAGAAATTAATAAATGAAATAAAAACAAAGCTTGTAAGCAAATTTAGAGTTCTGCTCGTCATTAATAAGCGTGGCTATGCTTCTTTTTCGACCTGTCGTGATTGTGGTCAGATTCCTACTTGCCCCAAGTGTAGTCTCCCCTACACATTATCACAATCAAAATTGTACTGTTTTTATTGCAAGCAAAGTTCCGACTCTGTTACTTGTCAAAAATGTACTGGGCATGATTTTGTTGCCCTTGGTTATGGCCAAGAACAATTGGTCGAAGAAATAACCAAACTATTTCCCAAAGTATCCATTGCCACTGAAGCTAATCGTACCCCAACAATATTAATCACTACCGCTGGATCACTAACCATTGATATAATAGAAAAGTATGATTTCATGGCTTTAGTCCATATTGATAGTATTTTTTATAATCCAGATTTTAATACGACCGAACGAGCCTATGATCAAATTCAGGATTTGATTGCAAAATATCGCCTGTATCATACAGAACCAATTTTTCTGCAGACTAACTTTAGAGACAATTTAGCTATTAGAAAGCTGGGTCACAGCTACCAGCAATATTATGTCAACGAGTTAAAATCACGGCAAAGATATTCATATCCCCCATTTAGTCAATTGATTCAAATCTTTGTTCAAGATGAAAAACAATCAGTAGCAGAGCACAATATTTCCCTGATTTATAATGAAATCGCTCCAATATGTTTGAAATATAAGGTTAGCTGTTCAAAACCCTACAAGTTTTACAAAAATCATGTTCGGGGACGAATCAGATATTATATTTTACTCAAGTTTATGCCAGGAAATATCAAATATGAAGCTGAAATACTTAATGGAGTTTCGACCGATGCATACATTGACAAAACACCATTGAATGTAGTATAATATGTATTATTAATGTCAATTCAGGAGACTCTGAAACAAGTTCAGAGTGACGGGACCACACACCACTCGTCATTCTAACCCCTGCACTCGTCATCCTGAACTTGTTTCAGGATCTCCCACTTGTCACCCCTGAACTAAATTCAGGGCAGGCTCTGAATTTACTTGTCCATCGACTTGTCCGTCGAATCTCCCAAAAGAGCGTAGTCGGAAGTTTTAACGAAGATGGATTTCAGGGAATAATTCTTTACCCCGACTTGTCACCCTGAACTTGTTTCAGGGTATAATTCTACAAAATTCAAATTAAATTCTGTAATCAAATCAATTTTTCATTCCTTACTTTAATGTAAATTCAGGAGACCCTGAAACAAGTTCAGAGTGACGGGACTACACACCACTCGTCATCCTGAACTTGTTTCAGGATCTCCGGGTACTGTTTTCAGCATCTCCCATTTGTCACCACTAACATTAAGCTATGCTACTAGAAATAATAAAACTTCCAAATAAGAATCTCCGGCTAAAAGCTCGTGAGGTTCAGCCAAAAGAACTGCAATCTGAAGACATGCAGAAGTTTATTATTGATCTAATACAAACCATGCGCGAAAAAGATGGCATTGGTTTAGCCTCAACACAAGTTGATAAACAATTACAGATTTTTGTCATTGCCACTGAAGATGGTGCAAAAGTTTTTGTTAACCCAAAGATTATTAGTAAATCATGGCTAAAAGTGGAAGACGAAGAAGGTTGCTTGTCTGTGCCTGAAGTTTTTGGGATTGTTAAGCGGTCAAAAAGATTATTGATAAAAGCTTTGGATCGAAATGGTGATTCTTTCACCTTACGAGCCAAAGGTTTGCTGGCTCGAGTAATTCAGCACGAAAATGATCATTTAAATGGTGTTTTATTTATTGATAAAGTCAAAAAAATTACCAGCGGAGAAGAAATTCTCGCCAACCTTTATAAATTACAGAAATCGAATTAACCTATGGAAAAAAAAGATATTAAGATAGTCTTTTTTGGCACCAGTGAATTTGCAGTGCCGATATTTAAAAAAATTGCAGACAACTATGATGTAAAATTGGTAGTCACCTCTCCAGATAAACCATCTGGCAGAAAAATGATTATGACTCCGCCTCCAGTCAAGGCTGAAGCTGAAAATCGTGGTTTGGCCATCAGTCAGCCAAATTTTCTGAAACGAAATGATTCATTTTTTGAACAATTAAGAAAAATAAATCCAGACATAATTATTGTCGTGGCTTATGGCAAGATTTTGCCTCCAGAAATAATTAATTTGCCGGAACAAGGTTGTCTAAATATCCATGGTTCAATCCTGCCAAAATATCGCGGTGCTTCACCTATTCAGACAGCTTTGATTAATGGCGATAAAGAAACCGGCGTGTCCATTATCCTAATGGATCTTGGCATGGATACAGGTGACATAATTAAATCAGAATACCTTGAGATTAATCCAGCTGATAATTTTACTGTTCTTAGTACAAAAATGTCTGAAATGGCATCAAGCATGATTGACGATGTGATAATTCCTTATATTACAGATGAGCTAAATTTGGAAATGCAGGATGATGATCGGGCAAGTTATTGTACAAAAATTGAATCTAGTATGGGCAAAGTAATCTGGTCAATGTCAGCTAGTGCCATCAACAATCTTGTCCGCGCAATTGCGGAAAGAGTTGGAGTGTATACAACTTTCAATGACAAAAAATTAAATATTATAAAATCAAAAGTAGTTTCTAGTTGTCAAAATCAGGAAAAGTATCAAGATTTACCGGTCGGCACAGTTGTCAGCTGTATGGACGAGCAAAATAAGTCATTTATTGCCGTCAAATGTGGTAAAGGCGCACTTGAATTGGAACAAGTTCAACTCGAAGGCAAAAAACCAATGGCAGTCAAAGACTTTATCAATGGTCAACCAAATTTTGTCGGGTCACAGTTGAAATAAAAAGAAACCGCCGAGGCGGTTTTTTGTTTGGTTTTTGGGTGATTTGTGATAAAATATTAATATTAAAATTCGTGTAAAGTATAAATTATGAATAAAGATACAAAATTACGTGCGACATTCAATAAAGAAGCAGAATTGTATGATTTAATTAGACCTTCTTATCCTGAAGAACTTATTAATGCTCTGATTAAAATTGTTCAATTACAAGAAAACTCAAAGCTTTTAGAAATCGGGCCTGGAACCGGTCAAGCAACTGAACCATTAGCTAAACGTGGCTATGAAATAATCGCCGTTGAACTCGGTTCAGAACTCGCAGAGGTCGCAAGAAAAAAGTTCGAAGAATACGAGAAAGTCGAAATCATTACAGGAGCGTTCGAAGATGTTGAATTATCAAAGTCATCTTTTGATTTAGTTTATTCAGCAACTGCATTTCATTGGGTAAAACCAGAATTCAAATTCAACAAACCCCACAATCTCTTAAAAGATGGAGGCCACTTGGCAATTATTGGCACCAATCACATTTCTGACGAAAAGGGCGATGAATTTTTCTTTGCTACACAACCTATTTATAAGAAATACAAACCAGGTGGAAAATATGACGATGATTTACGTTATAAAAAAGTTTCCGAATTGAAAGCAGATGAAGTTGATGAAAATCTCTTTAGACCTGTTTTCTTCCAAGCTTTCCCACTTGTCATTGCATATTCCGCAGAGGAATATGCTCAATTGTTAAACACATATTCACCACAAATATCCATGGAACCAGATCAACGAGCAAGATTTATGGAAGAAATTAAAGAGTTAGTTAATGAAAAATTTGGTGGTAGTATACAGAAACACTTTGCAATGACTTTAACAATTGCGAAGAAAAAATAATTTATCAAAAAAACTCACATAAATTTACATGAGTTTGAAAGATTAGTCAGGCAGATGAACAATCGCGCCGATATTGCGCTTGTTGGCCTCTGTCTACATTCTAGTAATTTACCAAAAAAGTGATGTTAGCATATTTGATTATGAAGAATAAATATACAAAAAAATATAATCTATGAAACCCCAAATCCTACTAATTCACGGTGGCACAACCTTCAAAACCCGCAAGGCATACTTAGATTTCCTAAAAAACTTGAAGGTATCAACTGAACCACGAATTCGTTGGCGAGATGGTTATTTGGATAAAGAACTGGGCAACAAATTTGAGATCATCCGTCCAACAATGCCATTAAAAGAAAATGCACAATACGAAGACTGGAAAATATACTTCGAACGATATTTCCCGCATATAAAAAGTAATGTAATTCTTATTGGTACTTCACTCGGCGGAACATTCCTCGCAAAATATTTATCAGAAAACAAATTCCCGAAGAAAATCAAGTCAGTTTACTTGATCGCTCCCCCATTCGATAACACATTACCGGGCGAAGATTTAGTAAATGGATTCAAACTTAAATCCGATCTTTCGATGATAAATACAAATTGCAAACACGTAGAACTATTCTTTTCATCTAGCGATGAGGTTGTCCCGTTAACACATGCCAAAAAATATCGGAAAAAACTGCCAAATTCAGAGATTATTATTTTAGATAATATAAAGGGACATTTTCAAGTTAGTAAGTTTCCAGAGTTAATTAAGAAAATTATTCAAAAAAAATAATTTATGTCCATGTTCGATTTACATATGCACTCCACCCATTCTGACGGAAAGCTGTCAGTCACTCAACTAACAGAAATTATTAAAGAAAAGAAACTTGAATACTGTGCTTTGTCTGATCATAATACTGTAAGCGGGGTTTCTGAACTTATAGAAGCTCTAAAAAACACAGAGATCAAAGTTATTCCAGCAGTTGAACTCACAGCTAAGTACCACAATAACGAGATACATGTTTTAGCCTATGATTTTGACATTGAAATGGCAGCAAAAATAATAAAAGAACGTAATGAAATTGTAAATGGCCAAAGAATCAAAGAAATGAAGTTAGCCATTGAACTTTCGAGGAAAGCAGGTCTCAAAGTAACAGAGGGTTTAAGTCTTAACGAAAAACAGCCGGTAACGTTAACAATTGCACTTGATATCTGTGATAACAGTGACAACCAAAGCTTCTTTGTGAAAAATTTTGGCAAGGAATTTACTACTGAAGATGTCTTTTATGAATATCAGGCACCTGGCAAGGTTTGTCATGTAGAAAGAAGTGGTGTAACTGTAGAATGGATAATCCAACAGTTCAAAGGGATTGCTCAAGACCTCATAATTGCCCATCCTTTTGTCTCCGTAAGCGTAGTTGCTTTGCCATTAAGTGAATCTGAAATCAAGGACTTACTTGATCTTGGCTTGACCGGTATTGAAGTGTACCATAACCGAACATCTGTTGAGCAAATAAAATTATTAGAAAAAATAGTAAATGAACGCTATATTCATTATACCGGTGGCTCTGATTTTCATGGAAAAACAAAGGATACACCAATTAGCCAATATGCCTCGAACTGTTTTGTCTCCAGTTTTTTGCTGACAAACCATAAATCCGATTATCCAAATAAATTATAGATATGACGAACACTTTACTTATTGGAGGTACGGGGGAAATTACAAAAATGAAACCATAAATTTTAAATACTTATGAATCAAAGTTTATGAAAAAAATCATCCAGATTTTATTAATTGTAATTCTTGTTGCCATTATTTTACTGGTAGTTGTCTTCAGCTTTGACCTATTTGACTACCGCACCAAATTCATCAGTTACACAATTAATAATTTCCTTAGTGAAAAAATCGACGGCTATACCCCATTGCCAGAGTCAGGAGTTATTGCTTCAGACACAACTTCAACCAAAAATTACAACACCAACCCATTATTAAACTCAACACAAGAAAAACAACTGGAAGATCTCGGCGTAGATGTCAGTCAATTACCAACTAGCATTTCTCCAACCATGCAACAGTGCCTGATCCAAGCTGTCGGCCAAACTCGTGCTGATGAGATTGTTGCTGGTTCAGCTCCAAGCGCTTTGGAAGTAATAAAAGCTAGAAATTGTTTATAATTTTTTAAATTTTATATGAGTCAATTTGAAGGACAACCATTTTCAACTATTTCAGACAAAATGCCTAGCCGATTATGGGATAGAACAAAATTCATCTTAGATTGGCAAAGCCAAATTCGAGAAAAAAATAAAAATTACAAAGAACATGAAATAAAAGTTGCGGTAGACACAATTATTTCAGGTTTTTATGATACTTATGAAACTTTATTCAGCATGATTGATGACTGTGAATTATCTGGATATGTTAAATCTGAGTTAAAAGCAAAAATCAATCTGGCAATGATCAATCTGCTCGAATATGGCCAAAGAAGAAGTACGGATATTGTTCTTAGCCTAAAAGATAGAAAATTGGCCGGTCAAGAACAAGGTGCAGAATTGTTCAATGGCATAATTGATAATCTGATTTATGAAGTGGACAAGGCTGACAAAGAATTTCATTTAGCCTTGACTGAAGGAAAAGATAAATAAAATAATTGTTAGAATCTGATAAATCTGTTAATCTTAAATTAGGAGGAGGATAATTGCTATTTAGTCGTGCAAATTATCAAATTTTATACAAATTAAAGAAAAAATATATGATGGGATTTGGTTATTATCCATTTGGTTGGCTTTCGATGGGAATTTTTTGGTTGGTTCTAATAATTGGTGTTGTTTTCTTGATAAAATGGCTAATGGAGCAAGGTAAAAATGGAAAAACCACCAGCAATTCAGCAAGAGAAATTCTTGATGAAAGATATGCAAAGGGCGAAATAAATAAACATGAATATGAAGAAAAAAAGCAAGATTTAAGCTAATCTTGATTTGATAAAAGTAATAGTCAAACTAACTCGAGTACTTCATGTATGCTAAAATCACCAAAAATAAAATTAAAAATTGATTTGAAACAAGATATTGAGAATGCTAAGTGGTTTGTAAAAAATGGTCAGTTCGTTGATTGGTTTTTGCCCAGAGAACTATATTTTATTTTAGAGGAAAAATATTCCACAAAGCAAAAAAATCAGTTCATCACTGATTATACTAATCAAACTTTTGAAGCTAAGAAAGGCCAAATAAAAGCTGGCGTTGAAAAAAGTAAATTTCGTTGGCAAAAAACTGAAAAAAGTTTTTTCAACTTTGCTAATGATTTATTCCAAGACCATAAATGGCCAGCTGGCAAATACATTGGTTATGCCTCTATTTTCAAAATGTTTCCGCGCGATATAAAAAATAAAACATTTTTCTTTCCCTATTCTGACTCAAGGCTTGACCCAATCCAAACTATTGCCCATGAATTGCTCCACTTTATTTTCTTTGATTATGTAAAAAAGAAATATAAACTTGGTCAACACAGTCAGTTGAAAAATAAAGCTAAAAATTATATTTGGCAGGTATCAGAAGCTTTTAATACCACAATTGAAAATTCAGCCGAGTTCAAAAAAATATTTCATGTCCGCAAAAATTGCAAACCATATCCCGAGTGCAGAAAAATTTATACTAAGATGAATAAACAATGGCAACAAAATCAAGATGTTGAAAAATTGTTGGACTATTGGATTGGATAAAACAAAAAAGAGGACTTCCCCTCTTTTTTGTTTGGCAAAATTAAATTAAGAATTTTCTTTTATTTTTGCTCATATTGGTAAACTTATCAACTTTTTCCATCAAGGCTGCATTGGCAGATTCGACAAAAGCAATCACCTCAACCCGACAACCATAAGTTACTTGTAGATATTCTACCAGTGGCAGAAAATCACCATCGCCAGAAGCAATCACGATCACATCAAGGCTTTGGGCTAATTTAATGGCATCAACCGCAATTCCAACATCCCAATCCCCTTTTCTTGTACCATCTGGGAAAACCTGCAAATCCTTTGTCTTGACTTCAAACCCCGCAAGTTCTAGTGAATTTAGGAAGTTTTCTTCATGTTTTTCTGCTGTACGAATGCCATAAGCCACAGCTCTGATTAATTTTCTATCACCCACAGCTTCTTTCAAAACATTGGTAAAACTGACTTTCTTTTTGTGCAAAACTTTTGCGCTATAGTACAGATTTTGAATATCAATCAACATTCCCAATCTTTGTTCTTTAAATTCAAACATAATTTATTTCTTTTTAATTAATTATTAGTAAATATTAATATTGCGGAGACCCTGAAACACCTGTCTGCCGACAGGCAGGAGTTCAGGGTGACGGGAACCACACCACTCGTCATGCTGAACTTGTTTCAGCATCTCTTGGAACTACTTCAGCATCTCTGGGAAATACTTCAGCATCTCTGGGAATTACTTCAGCATCTCTGGGAAATACTTTATAGGACTCAATAAACTTCAGAGTGAAAGAAATTGTTCGTGTTCCGGAGACCCTGAAACAAGTTCAGGGTGACGGTTTGGTTGCTCTTGGAACTACTTCAGCATTTCTTTAATTACTCACTTAATAACCTAACATTATATTGATAAAAGCTAAACACGCCAATCATTAAAAGTAAATAGCCAATTCCAAGTGGATGATTTAAATACGGGCTGAAAGTATGAGTTGTTACAAGAGCAACCAAACCAATCAGCAGACCAGCGATCAAAGATTTTTCAGGCAAACTTTGAAGTTGATTAAAAACCGCCAGTCCTTTTAACCAGATTGTAATTAATAACCAAATATAAACAACTAAACCCAACAAGCCGGTTTTTAGGACCATATCCAACCAGCCCCATTCAAAAGCAAAAGTTGTATACATTCCATCTTTAGTTTGTTCAACAATTCGCGGATCAGCACTTTTATAGGTTATAGAAGATCCCCAACCAGAACCAATTATTGGATGATTTAAAATTGCAGATTCTAAAACTGGTAATTGACTCCAGCGTGAAGATACTGCTGACTCATCCAGTTGCAATCGTTGTTTTAGCATATCCTGCGCATCAATATCTGGTGGTGTTGGGATTGGGAAATAAACCGTGCCAAGGATTAAAACTAGGCTAGCTGACAACATTATAATAGATAAAACTAACATTTTACCTAATTCTAATAATTTTACCCTAAATTTAGCCAAAACAAAAATAATTAACCCAATTCCTGCAACTGCAAGCCCTAGCCAATTACTGCGTGAGAGGCTCAAAATTGTGGTAGAAAGGCTCAAAATCACGATTAGGCTTAAGTACCAAGGGACAGGCTTTTTAAGCCCTTTTTGACCATTAAAATACAAATATACAAAAACAATAAACAATCCAATCAAAGCATATATATGGCTCTGGGAAAATACTCGGAAAACATTGCCAGACAGCAAAGTTATTTCACCAACTCCAGTATCTCTGATCCATTTGTAAACAACTTCAACCTGTGAAAAATTGTGTGAAAAATAATACAGCAAAGCTAAGCTCTCAATCCCAAGCCAAGTAATTGACGCTAAAACAACCTGCCAAACTTGGTGTAGAATATTTTTATCCTTTATCGCATCAATAAAAATTCCTACATAGGCAAAATAAAACCAAGCATTGATATCCTGGAAAATAAAACTCAAAGAATTATGATTTGCCAGTGCATTAATTAAATTCAAAACAATGATTATAAATACAGCGGTCAGTGGAACAAAACTAAAATTTGAAAATACTCGACTATTTTTTTGACGGAAAATTGTAATCAGCCAGGCAAGAAATATCACCGCAAACAACCCCATTCTAATACTTACAGTAAAATTAAGAAAATCAATGCTAAACAAGTGACCTTTTGAGCCGATTATCAATTCAGTCAGCGCAATCAGCATACCGAATTTTAATTGGAATAAAGTCAGGCAAAATGTGGCAATTATTATTATAAAAAAAACAATCCAATCAAGCAGTGCAACTTGATGACCGATGAAAGATAATATTTCAATCACAAGAACTGCTATCAGTGTCCAAACAAAATATTTTTTGAATAAATTAATTTCAATCATAACACCTCTTCAATGTATAACCGATAAAGACTATCATCGATTTTATCAGAAATTAAATAAGAATAATCTGACAGAAAATCTCTGATCTCGGTTGGCAAAACTGGAAAATGAGCAAACTTTGGCAAAGCTAAATCAATCAGAACTGCGCTAGATTGTAGCCAGCTGTGCTCAATTTCTGGAGAATGAAAATAACCTATCAATGTTTGAAAATTTAAATTTTGATTATTGTGTCGGTTTAAATAATTTTGTAAATCTTGGTTTAGGTTTTTTTCATCTGGGGTTAAATGAACTGCAGGCACTATTTTGCCTTGATAAAATGTAGGTTGAGAATGTTCATGCAGAAATTCCTCTATCAGTTCTTGTAGTTGGAAAAAATTTAAATTCGGTGACTGGACCTTGATTAAAGGTTTGATTTTATGTGTGATAATCATCATATGGATTAAATTTTTGATTGTGTTCTTGGTTTTACTTTAAATATTTGAGTCAAAAATGCTAGGAACAAACTTAGTGGACTGATAATTAATAAAATGCCAAATGCTAACTTGCTGTGATATTTATAAAAATAAGTCAGCATACCTCGTAAAAATCTTTTTTGTTTTGCCAAACTTAATCTCTGTTCAAAACTTTTACCCTCATAATGAATGATCTTTGTTTTTGGGGTGTAAACAATTTTTTGTCCTCGAAGTTGATATCTTTTGCACAAATCAACATCTTCCCACCACAGCGGATAATCTTCACTCCAACCTTTAATTCCACTAATCAGATCTTTTCTGGTAAAAACACAGGCTCCCATCACTTGTTTGACTTCTTGTTCTTTTTGATAATCAAAATCCTTTCTCAAATATTGATCAAGACATTTTGCCTTGGAAAAATGGTGTAATTTCAGAGCAATTAAAATTTGTGAACATAGAGTCGGGTTATTTTTTACATTTGGTTGTGTGGTTTTATCGCCATATAGTAGTGTGCAAGTACAGAGAGCAATTTCCTGTTTAGCCTTCATCAGATCAAGCAATATTTTGCCAGAATTTTCTACAAATTCAATATCAGGGTTAACAAAAAAAATATAATCGCCTTTGGCTTCTCGTAGACCAATATTGTTGGCCTTGGCAAAACCTAAATTTTTATGATTTTGAATTAAAACTAATTTTTCTTCTTTGATTTTTTCGAAAAATTTATTTCTAAGCGCTTCAAGCGATTTGTCATTTGAAGCATTGTCAACAACAATAATTTCAAAAGATAAATTTTGGCTAAATTTGAAAATTGATTCAACTGCTTTCAGTAAATATTCCCTGACATTCCAATTTACGATAATAATAGATAATTCCATAACAAACTTAACTCAATTTTGTTTTTATCAAATCAACCATGATTTGTACCCTCTTATCCCAAGAGCAATTTTTACTTGCTTGTCGTCTTTTCTGTTGTTTATCAAGATTGTCTTCAGCCAAGGCTTTGGTAATCAGGTTGATAAATTCCACAGTATCATTACTGCTATAAATTAAATCATCAAATTGTTCGATTCCAGCCACTTTTGTACTAACAATTGGTTTGCCACAAGCTAAATATTCATACATTTTCATTGGATTCATTGATTTTACAAAATCATTGACTTTGTGTGGCATGATGGCTACATCAAATTTATTCAAATAGGCTGGCGCCAGTTTGTAATCAATTCTGCCAGTAAAAATTATATTTTCTAAGTTACGAGTTTTATTTTGCATCTGCTTTTTCACACCATCCCACACAGGTCCGCAAATGGCAATAGTTTTTTCTGTATTAGCTTTGGCCACTTCAACCAGTAAATCAATATCAAATCTTTCTTCAATTGTACCGAGATAACCAATAATTGGACCTTGGCAATTATCAAGTTTAGTTTGTTGATCAGCCATATTTTCATTGTTAAAAAAATCATAATCAACACCATTCGGAATCCAGTAAATATCTTTTGACCGATTTAGCGCAGAATAAAAATCAACTAAAGAATTTGATACAGTGAAAATTAAGTTGGCTTTATCAGCAATGGTTTGATAATTTTGCAGGATTTTGACTTTTGGTTTTAATTTCAAATATTCTGGATGTTCAGACCAGTTGTCAACCGTATCAAAGACAAATAATTTTTCATTTAATTTACCAATAAAATCAATGAATAATGTATTATATGACCAGAAAATAACATTTTGCAGGTTTAGGACTTTTTCAATTCGCTTCAATTCTCTAACTACAGTTTTTAGCGAAAAAATAGAATCAATGGTTGAATAAACAAAAAGTTTTTCAGATTTCTGATAACAAACACTGGTCAAATCACCATAAATCATTTCAGCATTTTTTATTTCCCAGAGAATATTTTTGAAATAATGACCAATGGCTTTTTTTATTCCAATTGGCAAAAAATCAACCGAAATAATCCGATGAATATCCTCTCGTTTTTCTAAAGTATTAACAACATTGTAATTGCGATTTACAATCCCATGATCCCAGTCATACATGCTGGACATGTTGAACATCACAATATCATATTTTATATCATTGTGAATCATATTTCTTCGTCTTCCTGATCTGGTTTATTGGTTGAGTCAAATTTTTTTTGTAAATCTTTTACCTTCTGCATTATTTGTAAAAATTCTTCTTCTTCGTCATCCGACAAATTATCTGGCTTGACATGATAGGCAGATTTTAGAGCATTTAGAGTATTTTGCATTTTTTCTGTAACTGTTTGCATCATTTCTTCTTTTGACGGTGCTTTTTCTTTTAGCATTACTCTTGGTCCTTTATAATATCCGAGTTTTTGCATTTCTTCGTCATCTTCATCAGGCCAAGGTTCTTGGGTGCTTTGACTGTCAATAATCTGAAATTTATCATCAGATTCAATCAATCTCTGAAGATGATCAACTTCAAAATCAAGAAATTCTTTTTCTGATTGCATTAATTCATAAAGCTTGATAATCGGGACAAGAAATTCTTCTTCTTCTTTTAAGATGGTTTCAGTCAATTGTAATATTTGTTCATCGTTCATATTAAACAAAGTTAAAATAATGTTTTTTTGTTGTCATCAGCAGAATCCTGTGGAATAAAAAGTTTATTATCAAGTGCATAGACTTTGTCAGAAAATTCTATCCCCTGCCCTTTTAGCTCCTCTGTAATATTATAACTTATATTTACTTTGGTTGATAATTGGTCAATGTAGTGCAAGGCCCAAGCTTCAGTTGTCATGGGTTTTACTGGACTGCCAAAGCCTAGTTCACCGTGATGACTCAAGATTAAATGAAGTATTTGCAGTTTTAATTCCTCTGGAAAATTTTCAATTTTTTTAATTTCTTCATTTACTCTCATGGCAATAATTGAAATGTGCCCAAGTAAATAGCCGGCCGTGGTTCTCTGGACGCAAGTAGTCATAGTCAGTTCGTCCATTTTACCAGTATCGTGCAACAAGACTCCAGCTATTAGTAAATCTTTATTAATATTTGGATATAATTCACACAGTTTTTCAGCCAATCCCAGCATTTCTGACAAATGTTCTACCAGACCACCGAGATAAGCATGATGAATTTTTTCCGCTGCCGGTGCTTGTTTAAACTTTTGTTGAAAATCTTTGTCTTTGAAAATATTTGATAATAATTTTTTTATATATTGATTGTCAAAACTGATGATTGTTTTTTCAATATTTTTAAAAAGTTTATCAATGTCCGCCTTTGATGTTGGTAAAAAATCTGACAAATCATTTTTATCAACCTCTAGCTTTTGCATCGACTTGATGGTTATTTGTAGGCTTCCTTTGTAGGCAGAAACAGTTCCATCAATCGCAACAATATCTCCAACACTGGCTTTGTCACATTTATTTAAATTATCTTCCCAGATTTTAGCATTGATTTCTCCGGTCTTGTCACTAAGTGCTAAATTCAAATATTGCGAACCATTGGCCGCTGTTTTATTCTCATAAGTATTGAGAGCAAAGCTCAATCCCATGATTTCTTCGCCTGCCTCTAAATCTTTTACAAACCTTGTTTTCATAAGTACTGATATCTGAAAATTACCAAAATTACCTGTCTGAATCCTCCTTGAGTTTGATAATTGGTGTAATTTTCTGTAATTCTGTGTTAATTATTTCATGTTAATTATAGCAGAAAGTATTTGCTACGACCAGTTGACAAATATTGATTAAAGGGCTGTTTTTGTCTTTTAATAAAAAAAATCCACTTCATTGAGCAGATTTATATTATTACATCAATTCTTGTTGTAATTGTTGAAAAAACTTCAATGGAACTGGTTTTGGAACATTAATTGCAATATCAGTTCGAGTATCAGTTGAAGTTGAAAGAACACGGATAATTGTAGGCGCCAATCTACCAATTTCAGCAAGCAAGGCCAGGCCGTCCATTCTCGGCATTTGCAGATCAGTCAGAACTATCTCAAACCGATATTTTCGGCTCAGGAATAGTTCAAGCGCTTCCTGGCCATCTTTGGCTAAAACTGGTCGTAGACCAGCTTTCAGCGCATAGACTGCCAGGATTTTACGAATGTCTTCGTCATCATCCACTATCAATATTCTGCCCATAAATCACCTTCCTACAGGTCGGATGTGATAACCATACTACAGTAAAATATTTATTATGTCAAGAACAAAAATGTGAATAAGTTGACTTTAATATATTTTTGTGCTAATATTTTTATCTGTCCCAACAACACACAGGAACAACACATGCTACTCGCATCACATTGGAAGATTTTGGAAATATTGTTTGAAGAGGCAGGTTGGATGTCTGGTCTAGAAATTGTCAGATCGTCAGTTGGACAAATAAAGCACGGATCAGTTTATGTCAGGCTAAGTGAGTTAGGTGATTTGGGATACATTGAATCACGACGCGAAACAGCTGAAGAGTGGAAATCCCGTAACACTCAAAATGAGTTTCTTTTGCTAAAGTTCAAGATTACGGATCAAGGAATTTCCGAATGGAACTTAAGAAATTTTAGCCAGTTAACGCTGGTTCCAATTCCATTATCAATTTCTGTTAGATAGTTCAGTCAATCCCACCACAGAAAACCAATGGAGGGACAATGGCTTTTGTCACCGTTGACAATATTCGGTATATTGTTTCCGAGTTTGCGATTTTCAGTCAAACTTTAATCAAACTTGGGAGTAAATACTATATTTTGCAAGGCAACAGATTTCTTAAAGTCAATTGTATTTCAGCCCTATTTTTGTGGGATAGTCAGAAGAATCAACTCCATGGGAATATTGCCGTCTTTAGCTTCGGTGGTGTCAGCTACTTTGCAGTGATTAATCCAACTGAACTTGATCGGGCAGTATTTTTCAGGCTTCCTTCTCATAAAATTGTTGTTCTTATTAATCAATCAGTTTACAGGAATTCGTTTTATTCAGTTCAGGTTGAAGAACCTATTCTGGAGCAAGCGATTCCTTGGGAAAAAAGATCAAAACTAAAAAGAGTTGGATAAAATCCAAATCTTTTTTCATTTAAAAATATTATTAAATAAATTTATTGTGATGCATTTGCTCCCAGAAGCTCATCTAGCAATATTATATAGTCTATATCCTGCAATTCTTGCCTATCACCTTCAACACATTGATAAATAATTCCAGAATTATCATTAGGGCAATTTGATGGAACTGTCACAAGTTTGCCAGATGCCCGGACTTCCTTGCCTTCAAATTTACTGATTTGTTCGTCAGTCATGTCTGGAATAAACACACCTTTGACATAACCACCCCCGCCCTTACCCTCATTAAACACACCTTCGATCACAGAGTTCGCTGTAATTGATTGATCGTGTGTAGAAAGTTTTGGCAGAAAAAATATTGCAACCAAAACAATGATTAAGACTACAACTGCCAGTAAAATAAATTTTTTCATAGGTTGACAAGATTATATAATTATACTAATATTATACTTCACTCTGACCACGGAGGGAAGAGATGTACACATCGCTTGATCAGGCATTGGAACATTATAAAAAAACAATCAGAGATTATTTAATCTGGTCAGAACAAAAAATCCAAGAGTATTCACGGCTCCACCTTGTCACACCTGATGAGGTTGATCGTGATACAATGCTTACAGAAGATGATCTTTCCAAAAATGCAGCATTTACGGTTCAAGTGAGGGCCATGGCAGATGTGCTGGGCATTGATGAAAATGAATCAATTGAAATCATTGCAGAGGTTTTTGCAGAAATTGTTGCAGAACATGGATTAAAACAATAACTATCAATAACATTGATAGTTTTTTTAATTAAATTGTGAGGAGCATTATTCCACAAATTTTAACTTGCTCCGTGACAATCTCAACTGAAAATTGAGAAGATACTGTAATGTCGTGTTTACACACTCCTCACAGATTAAACGAAGGTTATTTGTATTTAAATTTCAAATAATAGGCAATTATGCCAAAAGCTACAGATACATTCAGACTTTCTTTTTTTCCAGACATTGGTAGATGCACTGTTCTATCAACTCTGTTTAATATTTTTTCTGACAAGCCGTTGACTTCATTGCCGACGATTAGCGCAATTTTATCAGTTTTGCCTAGTTTGAATTTTCGATAATCAATACTTGATTTGCTTTGTTCCAGGGCAATTATTTCATAATTCTGCTGTTTTAGTTTTTCAATAATTTTCCAAGTATGAAAACAATATTCCCAGGGAACAGATTGTTCAGCTCCGAGTGCAGTCTTGGCAATCTGCAAATTTTTGTCCGGTCTGCCAGAATAACCAGTCAGATAAATTTTTTCAACCCCAACAGCATCAGATGTTCGAAATATTGAACCAATGTTATATAGACTTCTAATGTTAGGTAATATAATGGATAATTTCATATTATTGACACAGGCAAATGTTTTTGGTAAATTTATAATTCACAGCCCAGGAGGAAACAGGTGGGAAAAAGAGAAAAGGAAAATGTTAGCACTTTTCCAGAATATTTGAAACTTTGTTCATTACGACCGGAACAACTCAAACTGTTTGCACTGCTGTATGAAATATTCAAACAGCAAGGTTCCATGAGAGCATACTATTTTACTCGCGATCGGCAAGAAGTGCTTGCCCCACTAAAAGCAGTCTTTTCAGGCACCTGTTGGTTTCGATTGTTTATGCAGATGTTTGAAGACAGACAATTTTGTGATAAAACATTGGCAAGTTTTCATCTGACTAGAACTGGCTTCGAAGATTCTAATCGTAAAAGTTAATTTTCACTTCTATAATATAGAAGATTTTTATTTTTAATTGGATTTATGGCAAATTCGCAATTCGTGGGAATTAGTTATGTTCACAACTCAATTTGTAGATTCGTAGCAGATTTGTTATTCGTGGAAACCATTCATCATTCAACTCAATTCGTAGATTCGCCTGCCTGCCGACCTGTCCACCGAAGCTCTAAAGAGCGCAGGAGGAAGCTGAAGTCAGCGTAGGCAGGTGGCAGATTCGCAATTCGTGGAAACCATTCGCAATTCGTGGAAACTATTCATACTCACAACTCAATTTGTAGATTCGTGGTTAATTCGTTATTGGTGGAAATTCATCTCTTATCTAAAATCTTAATTTTACTTCAAAAACATGGCATCACCAAAACTATAAAAACGATAATTTTTTTTAATGGCTAAATTATAAAGTTCCAGGGTTTTTTCCCGACCAATCAGAGCTGATACCAACATTAGAAGTGTTGATTTTGGTAAGTGAAAATTGGTAATCATGGCATCAACAAGGTTAAATTTGTAACCTGGGAAAATAAAGATATTCACTTCCTTTTTTATATCTTTTATTTGTTTTGAATTCAATATTTCTTCTGCTAATGCTTCCAGCGTCCGAGCTGAAGTTGTGCCAACAACGATTATTCTTCTCCCCTCTTGCTTTGCTTGTCTGATTTTTCTTATAACAGATTTTTTCAGCTCAACATATTCTGCGTGCATCTGATGTTTTTCAATTGTATTCACAGACACAGGTTCGAAAGTGCCCATACCGACATGAAGAGTGATAAACTCAATATCAACACCTTTATTTTTAATTTTGTTTAATAAATTTTTTGTAAAATGCAAACCAGCGGTTGGCGCAGCCACAGAACCGGTTTTCTGGGCATAAATCGTTTGATATTTTGATTTGAGGTTTGAAATTGGACAATTTAGTCTAGATGAAATATATGGCGGGATCGGTGTCTCTCCTATTTTATTAATAATTTCATTAAATTGCTTTCCTGAAAAATTAAATTTTACTTGCCAAGTTTTCCCTTCCAAGGGTTTTATTACTTCAGCTTCTAAACCTTGCTTAAATCTCAATTTTAAGCCGGGTTTTAAGTGTTTCCCCCCTATCAATACTTGCCATAGCTTGCTCATTAAATTTTTCAATAACAAAATTTCTATTTTTCCGCCAGTTTCAGTTTTCTGTCCAAATATTCTGGCTGGGAAAACTTTGGTGTTATTGAAAATCATTAGATCTCCTGCCTGAAGATATTGTGTAATATTGAAAAATTTCTGAAGTTTAATCTCTTGGCTTTTTCGATCAAAAACAAGAAGCCGTGAATGATCACGGGGACTGGCAGGCTTAGTAGCAATTAATTTTTCAGGAAGTTTATAATTAAATAAGTCTAAATTCATACTTTTGCTAAGATGATTTTGGCCGAAAGTACATTATCATAATCTTCGGAAATGAAAGTATTTTTTATATTTTTTTCTTGATCAATAATAAATATGGCCGGCTTTGAAACAAGCTCATCCTTGTAAGTGGTTGATAAATTATATTTTTTTATAAGTTCAGAATTTATATCAGATAATAATGGGAATTTTAAATATAAGAAATTTTGCAACAGGCTGGTTTTTAGTTCAGTGTCATTGGAAATCGCTATGATTTTTACTCCAGCCTGCACAAAATCATCATAATGATTTTGAAAGTCAGCAAGCTGCCTTTTGCAAAATGAGCACCAGGTTGAACGAAAAAAAATAATTATACCTTTGTTTTCACCAAGGTAGTTGTATAAATCAAATTCACTTTTATCAGGATTTTTGAGCTGGAAATTTTCGAATTTCATATTAGCAACAATCATCTAGTGTGGTTTCTTTGTTTAATTTTTCCAGTTCCTGTTTATATTTAGCCAGGCATTGCTCTGAACAAAAGTAAGTGCCATATTCTTTTATTGCGTCGGCTTTGGTCACTTCTTCTTCGCAATAAATACAGGTTTTTGTTAATATTTTCATAAATAAAATTTATTATACATATTATAGCAAAAAATCAATATTTTTCAACTAAAAAAGCAGGCAATGCCTGCTTTTTGTCAATTATTTAGTTGAAGCTGTATAGGCCAATGCTCTTACAATTGACCAGTCGCTAGAACTGGACGGAATGAATTTATAGATAGATTGGAATTTTCTGATTGCGCCTTTTTCCAATTCAAGATTTCTGTTTACTGATCGCAGTTTATAAGCCATAAAGTTTAGAGTAAACTCATCATCCTGGTTCAAATTAACATTTGGTACTCGTTCAAATATTTTATGAAAAGCAGATATTGCTTGGTCTTCAGCTGATTGACTTTTCTGATTTGGCTTTTTACTGGTTAAAATTGAGGCAATGTCACTCCAATCAGAATTATTTAGAGGTATTCGATGGTAAGTCTCATAATAATCTCCAATTACACCTTTTCGATCTCGTAGTGACATTCTTTTTGATTCAGTTGTGCCATAAGCAATAAAATGCACCACTTTCCACTCATCATTTTTTGGGGTATGTCCAAAAAGCTGAACAAAGTAATTAATTGCTTGCTCTTCAAAATTTAAATTAGGATTGGAAATTCTTGTTGGAACAGATGTTAAATCATTTTGTTCAACATTTAAAAAATTTCCGAACGATGGATTTTTCCCTTCAACCACACCCATGACCGCAAAGACTGTGAAGTGATTAATTGAAGCTTTCAAACTATTTGTCGCTCCATTGATCTTAGAATCAAGCTTGGTCCATTTACCAGTAGATTCATCCCAGTAAAATATTGCCATAGTCATTTCATTAACTCCAGATTCAGTGATAACCTTGTCAGAATAACCAAAAGTCAAATTTATATTTTTGTTAAATTTTGAAATTGTTGTTCCTTTATCATTATCAACTGCAGTAATTTTGAAAATTAAACCATCTACTGCTTTGTAACCGGTTGAACTAGGTACACTTAAACCTAATTCATCAAGTTTTGAAGCTTCAAGAATTACTCTAGCATTGACATCAACCCAGTCTGTTGGGCAATCAATTGTCGCCACAGTTCCATAAGTTGTCAATAAAGTTAAAGAACCACCTGCATCATTTCTAATAACAGCCTGATTGCTTACACCTGAACTGGCAGAGGCTGAATCTGGCACAACAATAAATAGCGCCATCAGTAGTACAAGCGCACTAAGTACTACTATTCTCATTAAATCTTTCATACATTTCGTTGAAATACTTAAAATTAAATTAATCACATATAATATTTTACTATAAAAATATATTTTTTGAAACAAAAAAGCAGAATTTAATCTGCTTTTCTGTGTATATATTTAAGATTATATACTATCTTGAAGCACCTGAATAGGCAATCGCTCTCATTATTGACCAATGATGTGAAGTGCTAGGTACATATCTGAATACAGATTTGAATGTACTGATAGCAGATTTTTCAGCATCAATATTTCTAACAATATTTCTGATGTTGTAAGCGATGTAATACATTGCCCATTCATCATGAACATTGCTATAGTTTGGTAATCTCTTATATACCTTGATAAAATCAACAATTGCTTGTTTTTCTGTTTCAACATTTCTCTGATGTGGTTTGTGACTTGTGAGAATTAACGCAATGTCAGACCAATCATCGTTTGAAACAGGAACTCTACCATAGATATCATAATAATCACCAACTACGCCTTTTCGATCGCGAACAGACATCTTAGTTGATTCTGTTGTCCCGTATGCAATGAAGTGAACGACTGACCACTGATTACCAGTTGGAGTCTTTCCAGTCAATGCAACGAAATGCTTAACACCCTCTTTTTCGTTATCAAGATTTGGTGTGCCAGATCGTTGTGGAATACTAGATACATTTGATTCAGCTGTTGGCTCGTCACCTGTAGCAGTTTCTTCTTCAACAGTATAATCAAGATTTAGACCAGTAATGGTCAAATCAAGTTGAGTTTCAGAAATGATATCGTTTAATGTGAGTCTCAAATCATCAACTCCATCACCATTGACATCAACATCACTTGTTTCACCAATTGCTAAATCAACATCAATTGGATCACTTGATACAGTAATAACTGCAGTACCAAGAGTCAAGTTGATTGAATTTACAGCCAATGAATGATCACCACCAGCAACGGAGAAAGTTACAGTTGCGCCAGTTGCCAATGTTGTTTGGTTTGAGTCAGCTAAATCAATTGATTCTGTTTCACCATCACCGACGATAACAACTACTTCTTCTGCCGGTTCATCTTCGCTTGTGCTATCATCAGATGGTGAAGATGTACCAGATGAACCAGAGCCACCGCCGGCTGAAGCATTGACAGTAAATGTCAGAGTACTAGCAACCGGTGTATAACCACCACCGCCCATTGTTCTAACTGCAACGGTTGCAGTTTGATTTGAGGCAGTTGATGGCGCAGTATAACTATAAGTCCAAACAGCACCAGTTCCTGTCATTGCAGTATATGCAACATCATTTACTGTCCCAGGCAAGTCAAGTGAAATATCAGGATGACCTGTTGGGGTTGAGGAGAAAGTTGCGGTAATAGTCATTCCATTACCAGAACCTACGCTACAACTAGAAGTGCAAGAACCATATGTCATTGTCAAAGTTGGATAAGGTTCTGACCAATATCCATAACCATAAACATAACCCATAGAACTAGCACCATAACCGAAATGATCTCCATCAAACCCGTTCTGGTTTGCGTATGCAATAAAGGTTGAGGCAGATGAAACAAAAATAAATACCAATATTCCAAAGAATATTAATCTACTAAGTTTTCTGTTGCTTTTCCAGATTTGCTTTATTTTTTTTGCCATTTTGTTTTTCCTTTTTATTTGTCAGTACTATTACCAGTCGACCTGTCGATTTATTATCTGATAAGTTGATTGAAAGTAGACTAAATCATTACCTTAAGTCTTGGCCTATTAATAATTTAAACTAATTTTCAAATCATGTACTGAATTTAATAATAATCATTTTTATTATACCATTTTTCCCTAGTTCCAGAAAGTAAACCAAACTAGATTGTGGATAAACTTAATAAAAAATATTTATACCCCACTTTGTTTGTTAATTACAAAGTTCACAAATTTCATAACAAAAATAAGAGTCAGAAGATAAAAAGTATTAATAACCATTAAATTGGCATAAATAAATTGATCGAAAACAGTAAAAATTACAGTCACTGCAAAACATGCTAAAGCCAACCAGACTATGCTTTTTTCAGTAAATTTGAATAAAATTAATATCAAGGCGTAAAATATTGCTAAAATATTCATTACATCTGTTTGGATAAAAGCAAAATATAATACAACTACGGCAATAATTATACTTTTTTGAAAATATGCAGAATGAAAAATATCTAGAACAGTTTTTTTGAAGTTTTTAACCTTATTTCGAGGTATTTTTAACAGTACTGAAATAACAACCCCAACTCTTGACAGGAATAATTTTTTATTTTTCAATTCTGACCGCAACAATTTTTTATCTAAAATTTGATTTTGTAATTTTGGACTTATCAAGGCAATAATTAATAAAATAAAAATATTAACATTAAATAATGTCCAATCAATAGAAACTATTTCAATCAATTTTGCAATTACTCTAGCAATGAAATAAAAACATAAAATATAAGGAAAAATCCCCGCAACATCATTTGCCAGTAGTTTTAAAATTTCAATCAAACGGTTTTTAGCCATATTTTATTCAAGGTTATATTTATACAGTTTTAAATTTTCGGTTTCCATTTCCAAACTCAAATAGTCAACATTACCAAGAAAATTATATAATTCCCAGTCAACTTCTTTTAGTAATATAATATAGCCGATATTTAAATTATTTTCTTGTAAAATCAATGATTGACCTTTGTCATCAATCCACTCAACTATTGCTTTACTGGTAAGATCTCCAGAGTTATCATAAATTGCGCCAGCTTCCATGTTGGTGCCTCGAATAACTGGGCAAGTAAAGAAAACATCGGTTGGGTTGGCAATTACTCTTTTGGTAAAGTCAAATCCTAGATACATATGCCAAGGCAAAATTAATGTCTTTGACTGGCAATCAGAATGTTCAGTGATATATTTATCAGCCGTCAGCCAGTCTGCAGGATATTTGGCTGGTTTTATCTGACCACCTAAACCCCAAAGCATTAGAGGTGCTTGCATTATGATCAGAACACCTAAAATTACTTTGATAATTCCAGAATTTTGTTTATATATTTTGAATTTTGCTAATTGAGTTAATCCAAAAGTTAAAAAAACTTGATAAATTATAACCAGCATTGCAACCCATTTCTGTGGCTCTCTGAAAACTTTATACAGAGGAACATAATGGAAAATAGCAAACATTATTTTTTTCAAAAATTCAATTCTTATTCCCAGTGCCAAGATTATGCTTAAAATAAATACAATTAATAGACCATAAGATAAATAACGCAATTCTTTTCTTTTTTCTTTTAATCCGACAAAAAATCCTAGGATTATTATTGGCAATATTACACAAAAACTTTTCCACCAACCGCCAACTGCCTTCAGATCAACATAGCGATTTTGGTTTTCACCCCAAAATCCAACCATTAAAACCACATTTTTTAGGGCATCAAGTTGATTTTCACCGGTAGTTCGAAAATAATATAAATCATTTTCAGTCACCTCAATATTACCAGCTTTAGTCTGATCAAAACTATTGACAATCAAACCGATAATCCAGAAAGCATTAATTAGTACAATTAAAGCCAGAAAAATGCCAGCGAGCTTTAGAATTTTTTCTTTTTTAAAATGTCCACTGGAAATCAAGTAAAGATAGAGTAAGAAAAATAAAATTGAAAAAATTCCTCCAAAAAACAAGAAGTGGGGTGAAAACATGATTGACAAAGCAATAAATATCCCGGCAATAATTATTTTATTGTCTTTTTTGGAGATTAAAAAATCAATTAAATACCCGACTGCATAGGCCAACAACCCAAAGGCAAGCAACAGACCGAATTGTCCATACATTGCTCGGTCATAGACAAAAGGATTGAATAGCCCGAATAAGCTGGAAATAAATACTAGCCATTTATTATCCGTAAAATTGCTGGCGATTTTTCTGCCAGCAAGCAAAATCAAAAAGAAAATCAAAGCAACAAACATTTTTTCCAAAAAACCAAACGGCAAAATCACACCTAATCCATTTATGATTAGAAATAATGGTGACAGCGAGCTGGTGAAGTCAATATTCATGTTTGGACCCCAAACCATATCCATAAAGAATAAATAACCAAACTTGAAAAACCATGGCAGGGTAATAATCAAAACAATTATAAAATATGGCAGAAGCTCATAGAATTTTTGTTTGGTATTTGAATCACTTATAGCCTGAAAAATTTTTTTCATAATTAATCTGAAATTAGCTGTTGAGCCAAGTCATAGTCTTCAAAATCATCTATTTCCATAGCTAGTTCTTCATGAAAATAAACAGGTTCAAGTACAACTTGGTGCAAAATCTCATTCAAAGCATCTTCAGCATAATTTGTTACTTTGTTCTGGTTAATATAGTTCTCAATATTTGTTATCCAAAGATCCCAGTCTTTTTTTAATAATTTGTATACAGGTAAACAAAATCTCAAATTACCACTGTCAAGCTTTGTACTAATTTCTTTTATTCTATTGTCTCCAATCAGTGCTTTGAAATCTTTTTTCGGATAACCTAGACTATTTTTAATTAAAACCCCACTCTTTTCATTGTTTAGTAACTTCTCTATTATAGCAGGTTCAAACAAAAGATCGCTATGCAAAATTATTAAATCATTATAAATAACCTTTTTTGCTTTCCACATGGAATAAATATAATTGGTACAATCATATTTATCACTATGTACAAATTGAATATTGGCAGTGGAAAAATTTTTAGAGGTAAAGTCCATTATCTGTGATGCTAAGTGGCCAGTCGTAATAATAATATCAGAAATTTTATGGCTGATTAATGTCTCCAACAGTCTTGCCAGGATTTCCTTTTCACCAATCTTAATCAATGATTTGTGTAAATTTTCAGTCAATGGCTTTAGTCTTGAACCAGTTCCAGATGCCAGGATTAATGCTTGCATAAAAAGTTTATCGTAAATTAAACAAAATTGTATTTAAATCATCTCGTGTTATTTCCCTTGGGTTATTTTTCATTCTTTCAGAATTGAATCCATGTTTAAGTATTAATTCAATTTTTTCATCGCTATCTATCCCCACTTCACCAAGCTTCGTTTGTAAATCAATGTCTTTGGCTAATGTTTTTAATTTTTCACTTGCTTCTTGAGCTGTATTAGCGCAGATTATTTTTAACAGTTTATTTAACTTATTTTTTACAAATTGTACTCCTCGTTTATCATTACAATCTATTTCAGTAATCCCAAAGTTGAATTTCAATATTTCTGACAAAGTCAGAGCCACAGCCTGACCATGAACAATATTGAAATATGAAGTCATCGGGTATGATATTGCATGGGGAGCAGTGGTCCGGCTGATGTTAATCGCCTGTCCAGATAAATTGGCCCCAATCTGCATTTGTTGCATCGCCGAAACTGAATGATCACAGACTGCTGGTTTTAAATAATTGAAGCAAATTTTTATTGCTTGTTCTGAAAGTCGTTCAGATTCACGATTGGAGTTAATTGACCAAAATGATTCAATTCCTTGGGCCAAAGCGTCAAATCCAGCTGTAGCAGAAGTTTGTTTCGGCAGATTATAGATTAATTCAGGGAATAAAAATACATAATTTGGCAATATTGTTTCATCTGCAATTGAATATTTTGTCTTATTCTTGTAAACAACTGCAAAATGAGTTGATTCAGCCCCAGAACCAGCCGTGGTTGGTATTGCAATTAACGGAACTTTTAAACACTGGAAATTTATCAGTTTAGCCGTATCAAGTACTGATCCGCCACCAACAGCAATAATTAGTTGAACTGATTTTTTTTCCATTGATTCAACACCTTGGTCAATTTCACTTTGTTCTGGACTACCAGAGTTTTTTTCAAATAAAATTATTTTGTAATGGTCTAAAATTGGCATTAACAAATTTTTCGCACCTGATTTTTCAAAAGAATTACTGCCAGTGACAAGTAAAATTTCTTTAGGCTGAATTTTATTGATAATTTCATCAAGTTTTGAAATTTTTTCTATTCCAATATAAATTTCTTGCATATAGCCCTAAAAAGTATAAATCACAAAACTCAACTTCTCAAATCAATTGTGATTGTATGAATTTCATGAAATTTTGCTTATTTTCATTTGGCGTGGTTGTTGGTCGTCCTAAATCTGCTCGTGAGCCTTTGTCAACCTTGACAATAACAGCCGCCGGTTTTTTCAAAGCAGTAATATCCAGATTTTCTAATTGTTCAGAAGTTTGAGCGATTACACATTGTTTATAGCCAACAGCCTGAAATAATTTTTGCCAATCAAGAATTTTCGACACAGTAGATTGACCGCCAGTGCTATCATAACTTGAGTTATCCACGACAATATGAATAAAATTTTCAGCACTATAATTACCAATTGTAGCTAGAGTACCCATTTTCATTAACACCGCACCGTCACCATCAATTACAAATACCGGTTTATCAGTATTTTTGGCAATAGAAAAACCAATGCTGGCACTACATCCCATTGAGCCAACGGTCAGAAAGTCTGAATCGTGATCTTGACCATATTTTTCTCTTAACTCAAATATTTCTCTGGATGTTTTCCCTGTAGTAGAAATAATTGGAGCCTTACCAATTTTTATTAACAAAATTTCCAGTGCTTGTTCTCTGGTGAATTGAGGCTGTGACTTTGGCTTGTCATTTTTTTCAATTATTCCTTTTCTGAAAACCAAAGCAACCGCGCGAGATTTTTCAAAAGCCAGTTTTGTCAATTCATCAAGCTGAATTTCAAATTTTTCAACATTTTCATCAGCAATCTGGTACTCAATCCCAAGTGTTTCTAAAAGTTTTATTGTTATCTCACCCATCTTCACATGCTGTGGTTCATCGGCCATACCAGGTTCACCTCTCCAAGAAATAAACAATATCGCCGGAATAGAGTAAACTTTTTCATCCATCAGAGAGGTTAAGGGATTTACTGAATTACCCAAACCAGAATTTTGCATATAAACTATCGGCAACTTTGCTGTGGCTAAATAATATCCAGTAGCCAATCCGCAGGCTTCACCCTCACTGGTTGCGCTCAAATGTTGAAAGTCAGAATCATTATTTAGCTCAATTAAAAAATCCTTGAAAATACTGCAGGGAACACCGCTGATAAAATTTAAATTTCTTGCTTTTAATAAATTGATGATTTCAAAACTTTTAAGCATAAATTTGTTTAGCTATTTCAAGATCCTCTTGGTTATGAATTTCCATCCAGCCTTGATATGTTTTCAAAACTTTTACTTTGGTCCCAGTATTTATTAATTCTTGCAATATATCTGTAAAACTGTTCATTCCAAAGCTACTTGATTCATGGAGAGCCCGATTAGCAGTTTTTGCTTGGTTATAAATTTGGTGCAACTTCTGTGTGCCTTTTTCTGAAAAATAAGCCACGCCAATAAATTCATAATGGGCAATATCACTATCTATATTTTTACCAATATATTCTGCATCTTCACTAAAGTTATCGGCGATTAATCTTATTGGGTCGATTTTTGATCCTTTATTTGTTCTAACTAAATCAAGTTTTTTATCAATGTTGTGTTTATGGTATTGGAAAGAATTATCAACCACCACAGCCACATCAACTTCAGGATTTTTTTCCAGTGTCATTAAGTTTCGTAGGATACTTTCGTTAATAATTAAATCAGAATTAATATAGATAAATGATCCAGTCAACGCTTCTTTGGCTTTGAATAATGATTCTAGTACAAATGTTTTCTCAAAGTCCGGGTTATCAAAATATTCAATATTTTCCAAAGTGAACAGTTCAGCCCCAAATCCTCGGATAAGCACGATATTGTCCAATCCGCAGTTATAAAAGTTTTCCAGTTGTCTCTCAATCAGTTTCTTGTTATTAATTTCAACCAAGGCAATTGGTTTACCGAGTTGTCGTGTCAATTCATTTACCCCAGCCGATGGAATCACAACCTTAAGTTTTGATTTTAGTTTTTGAGCTGCTTGTTTATCCTTTTCCTTGACAGACAAAAATCCAACTTTAGCAAAAATTGATTTTATCGGGGTGCAAATCTCATCAGCTTCTGCTGTTCGGTCATAGGTCAAAATTTGTTTGCAAACATCTTCCATCGCTTTATACGCTGCCCGAAGATTATGATTGGCATGAATTATAATATTAAAACCATATCCAGCGAGCTGACTGCAGGTTAATGAGTTATAGGTTGTCGGAACACAAATTAGAAGTTTTTCCTTGATCAGTTCAGGCGGGAAAGATTTGAATTTTTTAGCAAATTCAATAATTTGACTTGGGTCAGCATCTTTTGAATGTATCATAATACCATCAGCCCCAGCTTTTAAATACAGCTCTGCTCGTTCAATCGCATCTTGCAAGCCAAAACCAGCAATCAAGCTTTCAATCCTGGCAACCACTAAAAAATCCGGGTCAGATTTAATTTCAATTCCCCGTCTAATTTTTTCGGCAAAAACTTCTGGCTTTTCCAAGGTTTGCCTTGTTCCAGCTTCTAAACTATTTCTTTTTGGGAATACCTTATCTTCAATTATCACCATTGAGACTCCAGCTCTCTCAAGCTTTTTTACCATATACTCAAATTGGTTAAAATCTCCGCCAGTGTCACCATCTACAATCATTGGCTTGTCAGTAACCTCCAAAATTTGAGAAATAGTTTCTAGCCGTGAATCCAGACTTACAAGTTCAATGTCTGGAAATCCTTTTGAAGCAGAATCAGTCAAAGAGCTTTCCCAAAAACCATCAAATTCACGCTGTTCACCTGTATCAAGTACAACCGTGGAGTCATTTGCAATCAATCCTGAAATAGCATTATGCGTTTCAATTATTCTGACAAAGCCTTTTTGCTGAATTTTCTTTTTTAACAAACCAATCCTCTTTACATTATCAATTCGATGTTCTAGACTCATATTTTTTTCTTATAAATATTAATATTATGACTCCAGTTATTATGGCTACGACAGTGACAATTTTACTGGCAATTAAAAGTTTTTCTGGTTCGTAAAATAAAGTCAGCTCAAAATCAATTGTGTTATCACCATTATCTACAAATTTTTGTTCTTGTTTTATTTCAGATAAATCAATCCACCATGAATTTGCAAATCCATTTGCAATAAAATGTTTATCAGCCGATATCTGATTTGCAGATAATAGTTCTCGTAGTTTCACATCTGACAAGTTGTCATTCTGAATAGCATTATTTCTCTTGGCGCTAATAAAATCAGCCAGATCTTCAGTCCCTAATTCTGAAATTTCATTATTTTTTATATATATTGGAATTTGTTCTCTATTGGCAGCTCCACTATTTCCTTCGTTAATAATTATTCTGTCTATATCCAAATTTTCTGATTTATCAATGTCCGTATTATAAACCCGCCATTTTTCATCAAATGTATTATTCAAAATCAAAGGAAAATTTTCTAAAGCATTGTGAACAATAACTTTATATTCTGATGGGTTGATTTTTTTGAATTCAATAGTTGGTGTCTTTATCTCTTTTTCTGGTAAAACAAAATTGATTTGTTGAGTTGTAGTATCGGACATTAGATAAATCGCTTTGGGATCAAAATTTTTATCAGAAACAAGCGATGTTAATGACTGGAAATTATAAGCTGTTTGCTGTATTGAATTTGCAGTGTAAACAATCGGTCTGGTAGGTAAAGAATACATACTTATTGGTCCGTCATTCCATTTTTCAAATTTGGCAGAAAATATTTCATCCAATTCTTCAAAAGATTGAGTCTCCTTAAACAAAAATGATGGGTATATGTCAGTATTTAATAATATTCTTCCAACACCGAGGATGTCAAAAATATTCTCAATATTTTCATTGTTTAGATTTTTATAAATATTTTCAAATTTATTACTGCCATAAACTGTGATAAAAGATTTATTTACAGCAAATACTAGCGGGTCCATACCACGATAATACAGATTGTCATGGCTGAACATTGTAACTTGGTAATTCAACGATCCAGGTAGACTAAAAATTCGATAATCCTGCTGATCATCATTGACGATTTTTCTCCATTGCGAATAGGCAATTTTATCAATAAACTGCTTGCTCACATATTTATCAGCTTCAATCTGGTATGCTGGATTAAACTGAATGAGAAAAAATGGCATGGCCATAATTGAAATGTAAATAATTGAGCCATATAAAAACCATTTTTTCTTTTCTCGTGGCAAGCTAATGGCAAGAAAAACAACAATAATAAAAATTAATAAAATGCTAAATTTTTCCCACGGAGATTTGAATACATTGAAAAATGGCAAGTATTTGATTAAAAAAACATAGATCTCACCAAATGGTGCATTAGCGCCCTTATTCAAAAAAATAAAAAACAGAAAAAAAGCAAATAAAGGGTAAATTAATTTACTGGTGGCTTTTTTTAGTCTCGCAAAATAAGAAACAATGTAAATAACCGGAGCAAACAGCAAAATTTTTATTAGCGGAAAGTTATAAAAAACTTCTATAAATGAAGTTGGTTTATGGGTGAAGCTGGTCAAACTTCTTAGCGATAAGATCCTAATCAGGGCATCATTGGCAATGGCGGAATTAGCCCAGCTAACTGCAAAATCATCATTATATAGGTTTGTGCCAGTAGCAAAGGACGAAAAAATCATCGGCACAAACCACCAAAAATTGAAAACAAAAAAACTTAATTCAAGTAATAAAAATATTAATAAACTGTTACCAATTAAAATTCGTTTATTTTTTGTCAGCGGGATTAAAATCAATGACAAAATTAAAAAAATATGAAAAACAGCTAAGTATGGAATATTGGCAAAGGTAAAACTAAAGATAAAGGTAAATAGACCAAACAAAATGAATAGTTTTAATTTTTGTTCATAAAAATAATGCATTATTGAAAATACTGCAGGCAAAACAAAAAATGGCAGAGTGCTCCAGAGTATTTGAGCATCAAAATGTGCCACAGAAAAAGGTGTTAAGATGTAAAAGAGTGATAAAATTATTGACCAGTTGAATTCAATTTTTAATGTTTTAAACAGTAAAACAAACATAGCCACAAAAGGCATGGCGTAAATCAAAAACACCCAGATTATTCCCAACCAAAATCTGGTTAAACCAATAATCTGCAGTAAGCTGAAAAAATCAAAATTTAAAGCAGCAAAATTGAACAATACACCAGGCGCGCCAGTTCCTGAATTAAAATCTACCCAACTGTGGTGGTGTAAATCCTTTACGGTTGAAAAATCAAGAAAGTAATTACCCTCTCCACCCAACATTATAAATCCACCAGAATTAATTAAAACTAAAACAAAAAGCACGCAAAGTAATCCTACCAAGATGAATATTTGTTTTTTGTTCATTTTATTTGTTTTTAGCTTTTATAAAAATAAATTCCTTACCTAAAAATTTTAGTTTGTTGCAAATAATTTCATCCATGGCCACTGCGGGTCTGATTAAGAAATTAAAAAAATCATATCTAAACAATGCAAAAGCCAATAGTCGGAATGGAGCACTTATCCTATATCTCTTTTCTTCAATTTGAAAATGCTTGTTTATAAATTCATGAATTTCATCTTGAGAAACATCTTCAAACGCAGATACCTTTTCTTCAACAAAATAGCGCCTGATTTTTCCTAGGTTCTCTATAAATTTTGATCCCAGATGGTCATAACAAACGATTTTTCCCTCTGGCTTGAGAAATTGTTTTAATCTTTCAAACAATTCATCCAAGCTGGGAAAATGATGCAATGAATCCCAAGCAACAATTACATCTAATGGACTCGCCAACTCTACTTCTTTTATATCACCGCAAATATAATTAATTGATCCAAGTAAAGTTTCAGTTTTTTGAATTTTTGCCAAATAAGCTTTGGCTAAGGCAATTCTATATGGACTGATGTCAATAGCCGTCACCTGGCAACCTTTTCTAGCCAATTCGAGTGATAACCAACCAGAACCGCAACCAATATCAAGCACCTTATCGCCAGAATTGCAATTTTCTAATATTTTCTGTTTATATTTACCTCTAACTAAGTTTTCCTTGTATGGATCTAACCCCTCGTTCGTATTTGGAGCAACTTTTGATGCTCGCTGTAGATCAAGCCACCACGGGATTATTTTTTTATTTTCAATAAAATCTCGTTCAAACTCATCCCAGTGGTCAGCTTCAGCGTTTAACATTTCATTGTAATTCTCAATATTTTCCATATTAACCTTTAGATTCAAAAACCCATCTTATTTTTTTAATTATATCACCTCGAAATATTGCTTTTATAGTTTCCTTCCCAAGAAAAAAAATTTTTGCCACTGTAAATAATGGCCTCCAAATTTTATACCTTGATTTTTTATTTATAAATTCCAACCTCTTTTCATTGGCAAAATATTTTGCCAGCCACTTGAAATTGCCATTGAAACTGATTAAATAAAAAATTAAATTAATTCCAGAAAAATCAGGCAATCCCCAGGATTTTCGTGATACTTCTTCAATCTCATCTTTGAGCAAACCATCTTCCGTAGCAATTTTATTCATTTCAGTCCCAGGATAGAAAACAATTGAAAACAAACTAAGATGATATGGCTTTGGAATCTGGATTAGCAATTTCAGGGTTTCAATGTAATCTTCATTTTTTTCATAAGGATTATCTACTATTATATCATAACATGGCGGTGCAATGTTAACCCGATGTTTCTTTAATAATTGCCCAGCTGTGAGTATCTTTTCTGCATTATTATACCTTTTATAAAATTTTTGCATTCTATCACTCCCACTTTGAATCCCAATACCAATATGTTGCAAGCCAGCATCTATCAATAAGTCCAATTTTTCAGCTGTGAGTGTCATCGGACTGGCAAAACAGCGAAAAGGTATATTGATTTCTTCCTTGTACAGTTGACAAAATTTTTCAATTTCTTCAAGTGGTTGAGCTGTAAACGCATCATCAATAAAAGAAAACATCTCAATATATGGAAACTGTTTTAGCCGAAGTTTTAATTCTCTTACAATATTTTCAGCAGAACGAAATCGCAAGTATCTCTGGCCTTCATAAAGTTGTTTTCGGACATTATTGCCACAATAAGTGCAAGCATGAGGACAACCTCGTGAACCAAGAAAACCAAAAGAAACTTTCAAGTTATGATCTTTGTCAAAAGTTTTGGGCAAATAATCCGGGAAATTGTCAACTTTCACCTGAACAAATTCTTCACCTTCAAGCACATAATCATCATCAAGGTTATAATCAGCAAATGGTAAACTGTCCAAATCTTGAATTAAAGCTCGGTGAGGATTTTTTTTTATTTCACCATTTATCTTTAGCCAGATATTTTGCACCTCGGAATAATCTTCATGATTGGCAATTTTATCTGCAAGTTCTAACAACGCCCCCTCACCTTCACCGACACATACCATGTCCGCGTATTTTAAACTATCTTCAGGTCTAACAGTTGCATGCAGATTACCCCAAATAATCGGAGTTTTAAGTTGTTGTTTCAACCATTTTGTCAATTGCACTACCCTATCATAATAATTGGTATAAACTGAAATACCAATCAAATCAGAATTTTGACACAAAGCCGTTACTTCCTCTAATATTTTTTCAGAATATTGATAAACAAAACCAGTTTTCTGCGTATGACCACGCAAAAAAATCAGCCTGACATCATGACCATGTCTCTTTAGGTAAGCTGATAAATATCTTAGTCCAAGAGCTGCGATATCTTCTGATAATGAAATTAAAGTTATTTTCATAGATTCTAGTCACCAGTCGTTAATCCTAATTTTTTACACAGGTCTCACTCACTTCTGCGAACCCACTTCCTACATGATGCTTGGGTGAAGCAGTCTTCTGAATAATTGTTCATAAGATTGCGTCGTCACTAATAATGTTTTATTCATAAATCGTTCCTCGCAAAAGAGATGGACATTGACATCACCCACTCACCACTCGTTTCTGCGAACCCATTTCCTACATGATGCTTGGGTGAAGCAGTCTTCTGAACAACTTCTATGATTATGTCTCACCTACGAATTCAGGAAACAGATCTTTATATTCAGGATTTATAGATTCAATAAGCCTAATTTTATTTCGTCTTGAGCCAGCCTTTATTTGCCGTTCACGATTCAACGCATCACTTCTATCTTCAAAACTTTCAAAATATACTAATTTAAATAAATTATATCTTGCTGAAAATGAATTCGGGAAAAATTTTTCTTTATGTTGAAGAACCCGATTATATAAATCATAAGTAGAACCACAGTAAAAAACAGTATTGAAGCTATTTGACATTATGTATACAAAACCTGACATAAATTAATCACAATAAACACCACTCACTTCTGCGACCCCCACCACTCACTTCTGCA
>MFGJ01000006.1:97681-196211 GCA_001778235.1 Candidatus Falkowbacteria bacterium RIFOXYC2_FULL_36_12 | reverse complement strand
TTATTCATAAATCGTTCCTCGCAAAAGAGATGGACATTGACATCACCCACTCACCACCCGCCACCCGACACTCACTTCTGCGAACCCATTTCCTACATGATGCTTGGGTGAAGCAGTCTTCTGAAAAACTTATTTCCGCAAAACAATAAACAAATGCTGTGTCAGAGGCTGTAGAAATCTTGGTACATTGAAAATTCCTGTTTTGATTCCACCATGAAAACCAAGATAAACTCCATGATTAGCCAAAACTTCGAAGTTTGCTTTCCTGGCTAATTCAATCAGTTCATTCATGGTATATTCGCGCAAATGACAGATTTCCCCGACTCCATCATCTTCTGTCCCAAGATAATAGGGATATTTAATTTCTTTTCCAGCTAATTTCAGTAAACGGTTTGATAACCTTTGTCTGTTTGGAGTACTTACAAGTCCTACTCCGCCAAATTTCAATACTCGATATATTTCTTTCAAAAAATTTAAATCATCATCAACATGTTCAACCACATCCCAAGAAGTCACAAAGTCAAAATTATTTTCATCAAAGCACAATTTCTTGTCTTGACCTAATACAAACTCAAACTTTTTAACAAAATGTTCTTTGGTATAATTTGCAATATCAAAACCAGTCACCTGCTCTGTCTTGTGACTTAATTTAACCGTATTGATTCCTGTTCCACAACCGACATCCAAACATTTTGAGCCAGGCGTTACCCATTTTTCAATCAATTCTTCAACCTTGCGACTGTGTGGTTCCATATTATTTAATAATATTTTTCAGTGTAATAAAACCGTATTTAATCGTATGCCCCAGTCCGTGTTTCTCAATATTTCTTTTTATAATTTTGAAAATACTCGGACTTAATACTTGGCTCCGGATATAAATTTGTGTTGCCTTCTGACAATTGGCCTCAATCTGCTCCTTGCTATAGTTTGGATAACTGTAAACCGCAGTCCCACCATCAAATTTGCTAAAATCATTAGTTAGAAATAAATTATTTTGTTTTAAATAATCATAAAATGGTGTGCCTGGTTGAGGTGTACATAGAGATATTTGATAATCAGCCAGTAAATCTTCTTTTAGACATTCTTTGATAAATTCAATGGTTTTTTTGTCTTCAGTATCATTTGAACCAAGACTGCCAAAAGTAAAAGTTCCATACATTTGGATCCCAATTTCTTTGGCCAATTTCAAAATAGTTTTAAGATTTGTCACATTTATATTTTTTCGAATCGCCTTGAGACTCTCTTCACTCACAGTTTCTATACCAATTCGCAGTTTATAATAACCAGCTTGCTTCATCTTTCGTAGCATCTCCTCATCCATAGTCCAGTATCCGCACATGGCATTATATTTTAATTTATCCAGTCCATTATCAATTTTAGCCTGACACAAATCCATGATAAATTGTTTGTTTACATTATGATATTCTTCATCATAAAAAATTCCTTCCATTTCTGGATATTTTTCTTTTAGCTGTTTTATCTCATCAATAATGCTCTTCACCTCGCGGACTCGATAGTTTGGAGTTTTTGGATCATAATATAGATTACCACAAACACAGTAATTGCATTTCATCGGACAACCGCGGGAAGCAAAAAATTCAATTTCTTTGAAATCACAACCTCCAATATCATAATATTGATTTCTCTTTATATCTTCATCTTCAGGGAAAGGCAATTTGTTTATATTCAATGGTGGACGATAGCCATGAGGGAATATGCCAGCAATGTTTGGATTTAATCCATTGGTGAAAAAATCAAGCAAAGTATCTTCAAACTCGCCAATGCAAACAAAATCAATGCCGTCTTGCAGGGTTTGCTCGGGCATGGCAGTCGGATGTTGCCCGGTGAATATTATTTTTGTGCCAAAAGTTTGCTTGAGTTTTTTCGCCAGTTTCAAATCTTCATTATAAACAGCCGTAGATGTCTCAAAAATCGCAAAATCAGGTTTATCATCTTTTATTAAGTCAAAATATTCTTGCCAATTTAAATTTAGCAGATTGCCATCATACATTTTTACCTCGTGTTCAGTCTCCCGCTTCAACAAGGTTGAAAGATATGCCAATTCATAAGGATAAAATGTAAATGCCTTGTGTTCTTTTACCAGCGCCGTCCAGCGACTCGGAAAATGGATAAAAAAATTATTATTTTCATCTTTTCCAACTGAATTAAGTATTAATATTTTTTGTTTTGTCATAATGTTCAAAGCCTTTTAATTTATAATGATACAATACTGGATAAAAAATTGAATTGATAACTTTTTTATATTGAAGCCAATTAGCCGTCTTATCAAGTAGAAACAGTAACCCACTATAGGTCAATATTTTATCTAAAATTCTTAAGCTGGACTTGTATGGTTCCTGCCACAGTTTATTATAATATTCATCACCAAGTTTTCCTGCCAAGATTTTTTGAGAAAATCCATGGTAAAACATTCGTTGTTTCACATTATTAAAAACCGTTGGGTGATGATGAACAACTTTTGCTCCTTTGTGGTATTTGATCGCGAAGTTAAACTTGCTTAGTCGCCAGCCCAGCTCAACATCTTCCCAAGCAGCATAGGGAAAATCTTCATCAAACAAACCATATTTTTGTAAAAAACTTTTTTTCAGAGAAATATTGCAAGTCCACAAATCTCCCCAAGTTGGTGAATGTTCATTGTCAAATCGATGATAGCTAAATTGCATTCCTGTATCATCGATCCATCTCATAAATGGTGTAATTTCAATCTCCGGATCCCATTCATCATGACCGAGAATCGCAATATTTTTTTGTGAATATTTGAATTTATTCCAGTTATGATGTTCAGCCAGTAACTGCGGATCAGCAATACTATCGTCGCCGATAATAAGTATAATTTCAGCCTTGGCTAAATTTATCCCATGGTTTCTGGCTTTACTTGGGCCACCATTTTTCTGATTATAAATTTCAAAGTTTGATAAATTATTTTGCTGTAAAAATTGTTTTATTTCACTAAAAGTATTATCGTTTGAACCATCGTCAATTATAATCACTTCAAAGGGTTGATTGAATTTATTGTTTTTGAGCGCCAATAGACATTTTTTAAGTGTTTCAAGCCGATTGTATGTTGGGATGATTACACTTATTTCAGGCATCATATATTTAAATCTTGCAGAATTTTCGCATTGGAATATCTTCTGTATTTTCGACTCATTCCGCCGGAACAGATATAGCCGATCAGGCTTCCTCGTCCAAAGACTCCAAGAATACTGACCACAAACATCACCAAAGGCAAGAATATTTTTCGGTTTTTTCTTTCAATACCATTTTTTACTGCAATATCTTTAATGGAAATAATTTTATCAGTTAAAAAATAAGTTTGTTTGACAGGACTGATTTTAATTATTTTATAAATTGCCTGGACTATTTTTTCAACTTCAATAATATTAAGCTCATAATCAACCAATACATTTTTCATCACCCACGATTGAAGCTTGTTTTGCTCTAATATTTTCAATACTTCCTTTTCCAAGCCTGTATTTTGATCAGAGACATTACCAAATCTCAAAATTGCATGGTTTAACCCTGAATTTCTGATATATTCTTCACAGTCACCCTTTACCCAGCCATAAGGTGTTGTTGGCTCTGATTTTGATTTTTCATCAATCATTTGAGCTTTGGTTGGTCCAACAACCTCAATCGAGCTGGAATAGATAAAATATGTTCTGGTATTTTTGAAATAATCTACCAATTTTCTGGTAATTTTAATGTTATCAGCATACAATCGACCATTCTTTTCATACATTTGTAGACTAGCCGCCAAATGAATTACCAAATCAAAGTCTTTATCAAGCTTTAATTTTTCAATATCCTTTAGATCAGCTTCAATGAACTGTATATTCTGATTAGCCCACTGCTTATTCCGAACTATCGCGGTAAGTAAAAATCCTTGATTAGCTAAAAATTCAGCAACTTTTTTTCCAACAAAACCATTAGCTCCTGTGATCAAGATCTTTTTCATATTTTGCTCCATAGCCAGAAATAAATTCTTATTCCTCTTTTCATTATATAATGGATTGGACTATTGTGTCTACCAAGATATCCCACAACTTTTAACATAAAATTCCCATGCCTTATTTGATTAGCTGTCAAATGCTTTGATCGCATTACAGCTTGATTACCATTATAATTTTGCGTATTATCATCTTCAATCCAATTGTTGGCAATTGCTTCAGTGTAAAGCTCTGTTCCAGGATACGGAGTAATTGTTGTCACCCCCAATGATTTTGGTGTGGTTTTATAAATTAAATCAAAGGATTTATACAAAGAACTTTTTGTTTCCTCTGGTAACCCAACAATCATTAGGAAGTGAAGCTGAATCTTGTAGGTTTTTGCTAAATCAATAATTTTTTTTAATTGTATGATGTCTCCCCCGACTTTGCCCTGTTTTTTCATCAGTTCATCATCACCCGTTTCCACTCCGAGATTGATTCCTTTACACCCGGCTTCTGCCATTTTTTTCAAAAGTTTTTCATCCAAACAATTCATTCTGGTCTCGCACCACCAATTAATTTTAATCCTATTATTAATTAAATTATTGCAAAACTTTTTTATTCTTTCTCCGTCAACTGTAAAGGTCGCATCACGAAAAAAAATTGACCCGACATTTTGTTCATATAGCTTTTTTACATTGCTGAACAATTTTTCTTGACTCATGGCTCGCCAAATCTTACCTTGAAGCAATGGATATGGACAATAATATGAACAAGGAAATGGACAACCTCGACTTGATTGAAAAGTGAAAAAAAACTTTTTTGATTTATCAAGTAAAACATATTGATAGCTAGAAAAATCCAGCCAGTGAAGATCAAAGTCAGGCAAGCGGTTCAAATCCATGATTTTCAATTCATTACCCCAAGTTAAATTATTATTTTCAAGCCATACACAACCATCAGTTGATTGATTGTTTATTATTTCTCCAATAATCAATTCTGTTTCACCCAGTAAAACCTTTTCAACCAATTTTGTCTCCAAAATTTCTTGAATTGTTTTTTCATTTTTCAAACTAAATTTCACAAAAACACGAGATTTTGGATTAGTATCTTTTATTTCTTTGATAAATTTTAAATCCGCATTTAATGTTGGTGTAGTAATTAAAATTAAGATTATTGGATTATCTTCTTGCATTATCTGATCCCAAAATCTTGGAACAAAATTTGCATTTGCTTGTAAATCAAAAAAATTTACTTTGAAATTTAACTCTTTTAATCTCAAACAGTGATAAATCAATTCAAGTGGTGGTAAAACAATTCCATTACCAGCATTAAAACCAAACCCACCAGCCATATCTTTGGTAATATGTAGGTCATCAAGATGTTTTTCTGGCGGATTTATAACAAATACAGTATTCATATTAATTAAAAAGTCTTTCAGTCATATATTTTGCTCTCTTTTCCCAATCCCAGACCGATCTAATCAACTCTACGGCATCAAGAGCAGTTTTTTTATAAAGTTCCTTGTCTTCAAGCAACTTGAAGATATTATTAGCAAAATCCTGACAGTTATTTAATTCAGATTTTAGCATTCCCTTCGGATAATATGTTTTCAATGCTTCAAGGTCAAAACTCACCGCTGGCAAGGCCCAAGCCATACCTTCGGCTGCTGCCATTCCACCTGAATCAAAAATTGCCGGGTGTATTATTAGCTTGGAATTTTTGAAGATGTCAAACTTTTCTTCACCATCGCTTAGAAATCCAGCCAAATAAACATTATTTTCTAAACCATACTTAGCAATCTTAGCTTTTACTTCAGTTTCAAGTGGTCCTGAACCAATCATTACCAATTTAGCCTTGGGCATTTTTCGCACAACAATATTCCAAATTTCAATTGCTTCAATTACACCTTTTTGCGCGTGAAATCTACCAGAAAAACAAGCATCATACATCCGATCACGCAAAGGTATCAGACCTGAATTTAGGTGTTTATTTGCTTGATCAATATTTACGCCACCTTGAACCACAACCACATCATTAATAGATCTTTTTTTGTTGACAAACTTGTTTACATCCGGCTCGCTGGTAACCATGATTTTGTCAGCCTTTTGTTTAATGAACCACACAGATGGTTGCTGTTGCAACCAATAAAAAAATCCAACCAGCCAGCGTTTGCCTTTGTACGGAGAGTTTTGTTTCCAGGGAGCTCTGGCTTCAAGAAAATAGCTGGCAATCCAGATTATTTTTGGATTTCTGATTTTACAGCAAAATCCAGCAAATGTATCAGGCAGAAAATCGGTTTGCGTAATCAAATATTTGTGATCAAATTTCATGAATAAATATTTTAATCCAGGATAAAAGCATCGTGTAAAAGTCTCTATCTTCAAAAGATATTGTTGAAAAAAATTTGACAAAGTCCAGTGTTCCAAAATACAAATATTTTCGTGGTCATGGAAAAAATTTCTAGCTTGAAAATTTTCTTTGTAAGTATGAAGATCAATTTGATAGTTATCGTGTATTTGCAAAATAAAATTTGTATGAATATTTGAACCACCATCAGATATAAACTTTTCACCTATTTTTAATTTTTCACTTGATTTATGATGCTGGTCACCATATTGATGAAAATACAATATTTTGATTTTATTTAGCATAATTTTGACTGGACAATTCTCGTAAAAACTTTACAGTATACAGTTTTGATTCCCCTGTGGCCAAAAATTTAACATAAAGCAAAAACATGAAGATCCAACGAATATTGATTGTTATCGCAAAAATATAGATAAACCATTCAGCTTGATTAGTTATTAGTCCAATTGTTAGTAAATATCTACTAGCAAAAATAAATATAATAAATAAATTATATGGCACGATTATGTTCTTCAGAAATCTATCAAAAATCCCAACTTTTATATTTTTGAACTTATCTTTAAATATTTCTGACCCAGCATAAATGTCAAAGTTAAACTTTTGTTGATACACAAAGCCCATAGAATCCGCCATTGCCTGTCCTGCAAGCAGGAATAAACCAAAAATAAAAACTTGGGTCAAGCCAGTTTTCTGCCAAGTGCCTATTATTACTGCCACGAAAATTAAATATTGGAAAACTCGATCAAGATTCGTGTCGAGCCAAGCACCAAAAGTTGAACTGACATTTTTTAATCTAGCAACCATGCCATCGCACATATCAAAAATTACCGTAACTATAATTAGAGCAAAACCAATCAAATTTCCGTGCCAAGTTCCTTGGATTAAAAAATAAAAGATTAATGGAACAAACAAAATAAAACTACCTATAGTTATTTGATTAGGAGTAATATTGGTTTTCGCTAACCCTCTAGCGACTATTCCAGCAACTTTTCTTAGTATTGGAACAGTTGGATCATTGTCTTTTCGTGTACTCATATTAATTTATTGAAGCTCTTCTCCCCTTTTATCCATAGAAAAGCAGAGAAATTCTTCAAAACCGGTACTTTTTCTAATGTTTTGTTTACTGCTGGAATAAATTTAAATCTTTCTTCCAAACGAAGAGGTATTATTGTGTGATAATGAACATTTATAAATTGGATATCGCAATTTTGGAGTATTTTCTTCAATTCATTAAATTTACTCTTCATCACACCTTTTTCTGCTTGCCAAATACCTTTTTGTCTGCCAGACCATTCCAAATATAAATAATATGGTAAATATAGTGGGTGGCGACCGTTTGGTTCAAAAATAACAATTTGTCCGCCAGGTTTTAATGCTTTGGTGATATTACGAAGAATTTCAAATTTTATTTCTGGGTTGAAATGATGAATTACATTGCCGATGATAATAACATCAAATTCATTTTTGAACAAAGGTTTATCAAAATCAGTATTTATCAAGTGTAATCGATGGGCCAAATTAAGTTTATTACAATATAAGTCAAGCGCCTCAAGGCTTTTTTGTGAAATATCTGTTCCAGTGACATAAACATCTCTTTTTAGTAGAGGTACAGTAAATCTGCCAGCACCACAACCAATTTCCAAAATTTTCATTCCAGCTTCAATCTTTGCAAAATCCAAAAACTGACTGATTTCATTTCTCGCTACCAGACTCATTTCATCATTAATGCGAGTAATTCTATCAGCTTCTTTATCCCAATATTCCGATTGAACCTGTTCGTGTTTCATTTTCATCATCGCTTTTTTGTATTTGAAATTTTTGAATATTTGTTTCCTCCAATACTTTCCTTACGGCACAAATCACATCAGCAACATCTTTGTCAGTCAGATTGGCTGCCAGTGGCAAAGAAATTGTTCTGTCGGAAATGTATTCTGCCTTTGGGAAGTCACCCTGATTATAGCCAAATGTATTTTTGTAATATTCATGCAAATGAAGTGCTGTAAAATGAATTCCAGTACCAATATTTTCTTTAAATAAATATTGTTGAAAATTATCACGATCGATTCCACATTTATCTTTATCAATCAACAAGGTGTATAAATGATATGCGTGTTTATCACCAGCATCAACATATCTTGGGGTTATAACGGGTAAATCAGCAAAAGCCTTGTTGTATTTTTGCCAAATTTCCTGTCGTCTTAACCAATTTTTTTCCAATCTTTCTAGTTGATGAATGCCCATCGCCGCCTGAATATCCATCATATTGTATTTATAACCTGGTGCGACAACTTGGTAATGTTTAAATCCTTGGTCTGAATACCTTTTCCAAGCATCTTTATCCATCCCATGAAGAGCATAGACTTTTATTTTATTGGTCAGTTCATCATTGTTTAGAGTTACCATTCCACCTTCACCTGTTACCAGGTTTTTTGTTGAATAAAAACTAAAACAGGTAATGTGTCCGATATTCCCAACTTTTTTCCCTTGAAATTCTGACTCAATGGCATGAGCAGCATCTTCAATAACTAATAAATTATATTTCTTGGCAATCTGCCAGATAACATCCATTTTACATGGTCTACCGGCAAAATGTACTGGAATAATCGCTTTTGTTCTACTGGTTATTTTCTTCTCAATTTCAGCTGGATCAATGTTCATTGTCTCAACATCAATATCCGCAAAAACTGGTGTGGCGCCGACATGCAGGATAACATTGGCAGTGGCGCAAAAAGTCATTGGAGTAGTAATTACCTCATCACCTACTCCAATGCCACTTACAACAAGTGCTAAATGCAAAGCCGCTGTACAAGAATTTACAGCCACAGCATTTTGACAACCAATATAATTACGAAAATTGTTTTCAAATTTATGAACTTTCGGACCAGTACCAAGCCAGCCAACATTCATACAATCAACAACTTCATCAATTTCAGATTGCTCAATCGCTGGTTTACCAAATACTAAAAAACTATCCCGAACTGGTTCCCCTCCATGTACGGCTAGCTGATTCATATTTATTTTTTATTATACTGATAATTTCAAAGTCTTTTTATTAAGCACAGTTAACTGAAATTCTTAAATCAGCAGTTTTTATTTGATTAAACCATCCAATCTCATTTACACGAAACATTCCATCTGGACATGTTGGTGGCTCTCCATAATCAACTCGTATAAAATTGGTATCAATTATTTCAATCACCGGAACGATTTTTCTATGGTACCAATTAAATGGCCCAGGTCCCCCTGAAAAATTCGCAAAATGCAACTCAACAATATCTCCATGTAATATTTCTTGGTTTGATTTATTTATATAATATACGCCACCATATTCTTCAATAAAGTTATCATCAGCTTGTGCCTTTTTAATTGAAACATCAATTCCAATATAAAAAACTAAAATCGTCAAAACAACCAGTAATACGATTATCAAAATTGTAACTCCAAATTTTTTCATAATAAACATTATAATGTCTTATTTTTTTTTAAATTTTACTTTGAAAAATTCTCGTAGCCAAAATATCTCTGTATTAAGTACTGCCATTGGAATAAACCCGTGACCAACTCGGAAATTAAGAATAACCTTTACCATCGGTATTAAGATTAAAGGCAGTTTTCCGAAAAATCTAATTCTTCTTTCACTTATTAGTATTTTATCAACTGTTCTCTTGCTAAGTAAAGGTATAACTGTTAATAACAGTGCATATTCTCGGTAAAAATCCCTTGATTCAGCACTTTTTTCAGACAAAGCTCCAGTTTGATAGGTGATACTTTTTGCCCTATTTATCTTGTAGACATCCTGATCCTGCAGATTTCCAGCTCGCAAAGCATGTTCAATGATTTTAGCCGAAGGAAAATATAGCAGATTATAACAATTTATCATTTGTGGTCTGATTTTGTTATACAGTCTGGCAGACTCAATCGGTTCAATATCAAAAGGAATATCAAAAATATGGTCAATCATAAATTTCAAGCCATTTTGATGACAAATTTCCGCTGCCTTCTCAATTTCAGCATCACTTTCATATCGCGCAAGAATTTCTCGTCTGACTTTTTCTGAACCAGATTGAATTCCATACCAAATCAGTTTACAACCATTTTCTTTTAATAATTTTGCTTCTTCGTCATCAAACATTTTGGGATGAATAAAACAAGTAAATGGTAAACCAATTTGATTTTTAAATTTTACAATAAACTCCTTGAACCATTCACGGTTCATAGTCAAAACATCATCCACAAATAAAACATGTTTTGTCCCAAGATTTTTCAAGTCAATTAATTCTTTGATTGCTTGATCAACAGATTTTTGTCTGACATATTTTCCCTTTCCTTGATAAATTTTTCTTTTTTGTTCATTGCCACAATATGTGCAGTTAAATGGACAACCTCGGCTCATAACAAAATAAGCTGAAGTTCGGTAATTGCTTGGCAATTTATCAAAAAACATTTTTCTATCCATCTCAAATTGATCAATGTTTTCTACCAAATTTCGAATTTCATTTTTGATAATTTTATTACCATCTCGAGACCAGATATTTCTGATATCTGTTCTAAATTTGCCAGTTTGTTCAAAAGAATCACACAGCTCGAGCAGAGCATCTTCACCTTCTCCAATACAGACCATATCAATTTCTGGATTATCCATAACAATTTTTGGTTTTAATGTTGGATGCACACCGCCAAATATGATCGGCACATTCAGTTCTTTTTTTATCATTTTGGCAAATTCAACTGCCCAAGGATAAGTTGCGGTCACACAAGAAAATCCCACCAAATCAGGTTTCTGGGCTTTCAATTGTTGTAAATTAATTTTTTTCCAATCAAAATACTGCGCCAGCTTTTTATTTCTAGTATAAGCTTTATCAAACTGCTTGGGATTAAAAACCAAATCAACCTCATGACCATGTTTTTTTAGGTAATAAGAAAGCAGTTCAACCCCCAAATTTTCATCTTCTGACACGCAGAATGTTATTTTCATAATATTCAATCACATCCATGAGTAGCACGGAGTAACAAGCTTGTCCTGAACTTGTTTCAGGACGATGGTCACTCATATAAACTCATTTCCGAATATTCTTTCATGCTTATCCATGAGGAGCACGAAGTTGCGACGTGATGGTCTCTTATAACACTATCCGAAGAGATTGTCACATCGTGTTTACACACTCCTCACAAATCTATCTTAAATTATCCATGAGGACTATGAAATAAGGCCGTGATGGTCTCTGATAGAAACTCATTTTCGAAAAGTTTGTCACGTCATTGCTTCGCGTTCCTCACAAATCTATGTAAATTTATCAAACCCATCCTGTAATATTTCATTAATTAAGTCACGATACATCGGATTTTTTAATTCAATAAGTTTTATCTTGTGTATTCTGTTTCTTCTTTTAATTTGATGCTCTCGAATATAAGCTTCTTCCCTTGTTTCAAAAAACTCAAGATAAACAAGTTTATTTATATTATATTTCGCAGTAAAAGAATTGGGGAAATATTTTTCTTTATGCTGTTTAACCCTCGCTACAATATCAGAAGTTGATCCAGTATATAAAACAGAATTCAATTTATTAGTCATTATATACACAAATCCAGACATACACTAAAAATTGACCAATAGTTTGTTTATTACATTTTCAATGTCATTGTCATACTCAATCATCTCACCACAAACTTCCTCAAGTGACCTACTAAGTACTGACCCCTTTTTATAAATACAAACAATAGGAATATCAAACATATTCGCCCAACCAAGCTCAATTCCCATTCCAGTCGAAGCATAAGAAATTTCAGCAATAACTAAGTCACATCCATTCTTGAAAAATTCTTTAGAACTAAACTTTTCGTCACTATTTTCATGAGGTAAAATAAACTTGTGTTCAAGATTAAAACCACTCTGACGAATTAGATCGTAAAGTTCCTTTTTGTAATCAAATTCAGTTGAATGTGCAATATAAATATTCATATAAATCATTTTCATTCGGACATTGTCTGACTATTAGTAAACTTCACCTAGTCTGGATCGTCTTAATAATTAATAGTATTTTACCATAAATACAAATAATTTAACCAATTTTCACTAACCATTGACAAAGTTGGTGGAATATGATAGAATAAAACTTATTACATTTCGATCTGGAAACCACGGAGGAAAACGACCATGGAGGCTCCCGTTCTAACCCGCATCAGAAAATATGGATTTTTTGCTGTTAGAGCTTTGACGCTCTTTGTAATTTTGACCTTTATCTATGTTACCGTTGTTGTGCTTCATAATTGTTTCACAGATAAACCTGAAGATCTCATCGTCGTTTATTTGTGGCTTCCGGTTTATCTGACCATTGCTGTCTCAATCATTGTTGCTTTGTATCCGAAGGGAAGAAATCAGTGGTTCAGTGACCCTGAAAAAAATAGCGTATTAAAGTAAAAGTTATTGTCCAATCTCAATAGCTTTTTTGTTTTAATATCTAATATTGACATGCTTGAAATAAAATGCTATTATTTATCTTTCATTGTTCCTTTCACCCCAAGGCAAAGCCAAAGGAGATAAAAGCCATGTCTGAAAAACAACCTGGATATGCTCTACTTATGTCAGAACTGGAAATCTGTCTAAATTCTGCAGGTACAGCTTTCAATCATGCTCATTTAGTCCGTGAACTGACAAAAATTGAAACTTGTCTTCGGTTACTCGGTTTAGTTGAGATTCCTTTTGAAAGATATATTATCATTTTGTATAGACTAAGAAATTTTCATACAATCTTTTCAGGAAAATTCTCTGTAATAGGACATTCTTTTGCATATACGATTAGCCAACTTAGTCGAGATTATCAAGAACTCATTGAATTGCAATCAGATATTGGCAAAGACGCTGAAAACAAAATCCAACCTCCCGCAGGAGCAAACAACGATGGACATTAAAGTAGGCGATATTCTGATTTGTCGTGATGATTCAATCTTTGTAGTAAAATTTATTACTTCAAGTGGCGAATATCCTCTGTATGGCAAAAGAATGTATTCTGGAGGACAAATTTATTACTTAACAATGTGTGATTACATCGATGTTGTAAAAGTAGTTTCAGCCGAAGAAGCAACCTCTCACCTTCTATCAAAGTATGAAGAAAATATTCAATTTTTCTTCTCAAATTAAAATCATCAAGTCTAACACTCTGATGATTTTTATTTTTCCACTCGCTTGTCATCCTGAAGTGAATTTAGGAAACATCAATCACCACCCAATAAAACCTTTTTATATCCATTCTTTATAAACTCAATATTCCTAACAGTAAAATTATCTTCAGCAAATTGAGAACAGTTATCAGTTAACTTTTGCAACAGTAATCTGTCGGAGTAAAGTATCTGAATTTTTCTAGCCAAATTTTCATCTGTTGGCTCAACCAGTATTGCCACAGATTCATCAAGGACATAAGGAATAGAACCCATATTTGAGCCTACAATTGGTGTTCCACAGGAGATTGCTTCAGGTATTACTCTCGCCACACCCTCTTCATATTGAGATGGAATAGAAAAAATATCTGCTCCTTGATAATATTTATGCAATTTTTCATAATCAACTGGTCCAACAAAATGCGCATTTGGTACCTTATTAATTTCTTTTTTCAATCTTTCTGTTACAGGACCATTATCAGTAATAAAATAAAACTGAATATTTTTATCAACCAGATCTGCAGCTTTTACAAGCTCTACCGCGCCCTTTTCAGGGTTAGCTCGTCCCACAAACAAAACCACAAACTGATTTTCCCAACCAAGTTCTTTTTTTACTAAATTTTTATCCGCAATTATAAACTGACCACCATCAATCCATTGATTAAAAGTCACAAACTTATTTTCATCAACTCCAATACTGATCAGTTCTTCTTTTGACTTACCTTTTTCCACTATTACCAAATCTATTCCTTTCAGTGTCCAATTAACATATTTTGCCAGCATTGATCCTGGTTGAAAACTGTACAAACTCATCACACTGACGACAGCTTTCTTTCTAAAAATTTTCTTCAGAATTCTGGCAATTATTCCAGCATTAAATCCCTGTGCATCAATCAGATCAACTTCTTTATGATGTTTCAGCATCCAGAAAAAACTTCTGACAAATAAATACGGGGTTATATAAAGAAAAACTAACACAGGACTATTTTGAAACTTGTGAAACAGATCAAACCCAATCCATTGATATCGTCTTATGGTTAAATTTTCAGTTTTTTCTAATTTTTGTCCCTTTAATTTTGAAGAATTAATCGGCTGGTAAGTCAGAACATTCACCACATAATTATCCGATCTCAAACTTTCACAAAGCTCATGAACATAGGTTTCAGCCCCACCAATATTTGGCCTGAAAAATGGTGTTATTACCAGGATTTTTACTCTATCCTGTCGCGTCGAGTTATCAGGTTCATTTGTAATATTTTGTGCCATAGGCGCATCCGCCTTTGGCGGAGTTATTATTTGTGTATTTTCTTTCCCTTCACCATATTTAAAATTAACATCTTTCTTATTCCTTGATGTCAGGAACTTAACCCCAACTAAAATTCTTAGGAAATACATTCCAGCAGTTAATAGCGGATGCAAGAATAATTTTTTCCATTTTTCATTTTCCCAAAATATCCCAAAATATCTATACCACAAACTAAACTGTTTTCTAATATCAGGATCATTTTTACCCCATTTCTTAATATAAGCATTAAATTTCTGTGAATAATAGGCTTTCTTTTTTAAATATTGTTTTAAGTTGAATTCAGATTCATTGTGATCAATATGAGCTTTGATAATATCAACTTTTCCGATTTTTTTTAATTTTTTATCCAAATCCCAATCTTCTGGACCGGTTAAATCAAGGTCAAATCCACCGACTTTATTAAAAGCCGACTTTTTTATAAATCTGGCACAGTCAACTACAGTCCCATTATAAAAAGTTCTCTCAAATCTTCGAACCTTGCTGAAAAATTTATCACCCATAACGATTTCAGGCAGGTACAAGCCAACAATGTTTTTATCATCAGCAACTTTTCGAGAACACTGATTAATAACATTTTCAGTTAAAATCATATCTGCATCCAGGTAGAGAAAATATTCGCCATTAGCCTTTCCAACTCCCAAATTTCTCTGTGCAGATCTTTCAGGCCCTTTATCAAAAACCTTATCAGTATATTTACTAGCGATTTCCTTTGTTTTATCTTCAGAATTATTATCAACTACAATAATTTCCAGTTTATTAGTTGGATAATTTTGTTTTCTGATTGAAATCAAACAATTCTCAATGTTTTTTTCCTCATTTTTAGTAGTAATAATCACTGACACAAGTGGCTTCATATTGTTTGGCGCAAATTTTATTTTTATCAAACTTTACTGACAAGCGATAAAGCAATGAATAAGCTCGAAATTTTGATTTATACGCAATTACATCCAAATATAAATGGAGGATGTAAGAAAATGTTACAGAAAAAATAATTGAAATAGGTATATCAGTTGCGTAATAAAAAATTATTGAAATCAGGCTATATTCCCATGAATGATAGATGACAAATATTTTTCCCATCTGATCAAAATATTTCCCTGAAAAAAACATCTTGATTGAAAACTTCTTTTCGAAATGGATTAAATAAATAAAATAATCAATCAGGTGATCAAGATCAATTGCCCAACCAATGAGCCAAGAATACAACCCAGCAGACCATGAATGAAAAAACCAACCAAAGCCCAAACCAACCACAGTTGAAACTATTAAATGTTGTTTTAGCGTCATATTTTTAGTGTTGTATCTACTTTCACAAATCAATAATTAATACAATCAATTTGTAAATTCGTGAATTTGTAGTAGATTCGCAATTCGTGGAAAATCAAATTCTCACTTACCAAAATCTATCAAATGACCAAGAACTTTTTTTCCTGCTCTGGCTAAAAACTTCAAATCATCTACTTTTCTTATTGACAATATTTTTTTTATCACAAACTTCGGTGTCATCCAAGCTTTATACAGTTGCTTAGTCAACTCCTTTACATCATCAGTAGTTAATTCTGACTTCATTACCTGCTCTCGCTGATCAAATCTATCATAATCAGTAAAATTCAATAAATCATTGTCTGAACAATATTTGTATAGAGGCGTACCAGGATATGGAATAACTATTGTCGCCTGAAGAGTATCAACATAGCCTTTTCGGAATAAATTCTTCGCGAGATTTATTGTATTTTGAGCATCATCTTTTGTCTCCCATGGATAACCAATCATAGTTGTAATATGTGGTTCCAGTCCTGCCTGTTTACAAAGTCTTAATCCAGGTTCAATTTCCTCAATTTTCAAATTCTTTTGCAATTTATCCAAAGTTTCCTGATTTGCAGATTCAAGACCAAACAAAATAAACCTAAACCCAGCTTTTTTCATCAGTTGCCATGTTTCCAAATCTCTAATTCCATTAATTCTCATATTACAACTCATAACTACCTTTTTATTATAGCCTCGATTAATCATCCCTTTACAAAATTTCTCAAGCCAACTTCCAATTGGCAAAGTTCCTGAATCCTCCATAATCTCTTTTACCCCAAGCTTGATCAAGCTACCAACTTCATCCAAAGCTTGCTCGGCCGTTCTTGTCCGAAAACTTTTACCAGGAAACAATGTTGTCCAGCTACAAAAAGTACACTTACCCCACCAACAATCTCTACCACTCATCATGTAACTTCCTGGCAAATATTTATAATTCCCGTTTTTATAAGCATATAGCTCCCACCTCGTTAACTCTCGATCAATCTGTGGTAAATCACTCAAACTATTTTCATGCAGACTGTACTTACCTGAATTTTTTATTTCATTATTTTCACGATAATAAACACCACCTTTTAATTCTTCCTTTCCTGCCAGAAAATTAACAACATTAAGCAAAAGGAAATCATAATCTCCACCCGCCAAAACAAAATCAACTTGAGAATTTTCAAAACTTTCAACAGGAAAAGAACTCACATGATCACCTATCAAAGCAATTTTCAAGTCCCAATCTTCAATTTTAGAGCTTTCAACTTTAATCTGGTTCACAATCTCCCAATGCCTTTTGATCACAGGTGTTTTTGACTCAATCACAATCAAATCAGGCTTTTCAGCCAAGATTCTTTGTTTCCATTTTTCATAATGTAATTCTTCGGCAATCCCATCATCCCATATTACCTCATAACCTTTGCTTTTCAGCAAAGTTGCAGCTGATGCGGGAATCATAGGATAAATATATGTTGGTTCATTGAACCATTGAAATTGCCGATTTTGTGTCAACAATGGAACACCTTTGTCAGACTCAATCGGCGGAAATGATATTGCAATTTTTAACATAAATTTTATTTACTTCCCCCCACGCTTGTCATCCATGGGATCAATTTAGGAGACTCTGAAACAAGTTCAGAGTGACGGGACCACACTACACTCGTCATCCTAACCACTACACTCGTCATCCTAACCACTACACTCGTCATCCTGAACTTGTTTCAGGATCTCCTGATACTATTTTCAACATCTCTAGTTACTCTGCGAACCATTCATTTATCCTAGAGGCATCGGATTCATGACTTTATCTCAATTTACTCTTTAATTCCTTCTTACACAAACCTAGTATAAACCTCCAGCCATAAACAAAATGTGTCGCTACAATATATGGAATTGCTGATAAACTAACTTGGATAGATTCATAATTTGAAATATCAAAAAATGCTTTTATTATAACCAACACATACAGACACAAAAATATAATATAGTATGGTGTAATATTCGAAATAATTATTGAAGCAAAAAATCCCAAGACAACTCCAATTAAAAATAGGCTTGGAATAAAATATAATAATTTTCTGGATGTCTCTGGAAATTTTCGTACAAAATGTCCACGATGGAGTCCATAATTCCCTATTTGTTTTAAATGTTTTTTAAATCCAGCCCTTCGATGATGCCAGACCAAAACTTCTGGATCATAAACAATTTTTTTCCCAGTTTTTTTCATTAATTCCAAACAAAACAAGGTATCTTCGCCCGGCCAATACTCTGAATTAAAACCACCAACTTGATCAAAAATCAATTTTCTCACTGATAAATTAACACTCGGCCAGTCATCAACCAATCTTTTTTTTCCAATCGGAATATAGCGATCTGGATTACCACCAGAAACTTTACTAAGAAATACTGCGCCACTGACTCGTTGCCCAAAATTATCACTTGCCGGAGTCATGGCTGGTCCGCCAACAGCCACAACTTCAGAATTATTGAAATTTAAATCTAATTTTTCCAAAAAATCCTCGGCTGGATAGGCATCATCATCAATAAAAATTAAAATTTCTCCCTGCGCATCTCTTGAAGCCAAGCTTCTCTTTATAGCCGGACCTCCAAATCCAGAAGATATTTGTCTGGTCTTTGACCAAGTTTGCTCTGTCTTTTCATCAGGATATACAATTATTTCAAAATCATCTCTATTGATTTTCAAAATTTGAGGCACAGATTCTTGAATATAATCGTTGATTGCTTTTACCGGTATAATAAAACTGTATTTAATCATATTTTTTTTCTTCCAATTGAATGATAATTAAACCCCAAACCGAACATTTCCTCTGGTTGGTAAATATTCCTGCCGTCAATAATTAAATTTCCTCTCATCAATTCTTTTATTTTACTTTTATCAACTTGCTTGAAATCATGCCAATCAGTTATTACCAACAAACAATCTACTTGGTGCAAAGCCTGGTAAGGATCATTGAAATAATTTAAATCAGGATACATTTTCCGGACATTTTCTTGAGCAACTGGATCATATATATTAATTTGAACACCATGATTAAGTAAATTTTCAATAATTGTTAATGCTGGTGCAAAGCGAATATCATCTGTATTTGGTTTAAATGCAATCCCCCAAATAGCTACTCTTTTTTGGTACAAATCATTATAAATATTTAACAATTTTTCAAATAATAAATTTTTCATCTGACAATTTACTTTTTCTACCTCTTCAAGAATAGTAAATGGTACATTATTTTGTCGACCAATATTCACCAAAGCTTGAACATCTTTAGGAAAACAAGACCCACCATAGCCACAACCAGCAGACAAGAAAGCATTCTTACCAATTCTTTTATCAAGTTTCATTCCTTCTGAAACTTTTTCAACATCAGCTCCAACTTGCTCACAAATCTTGGCCACTGAATTTATAAAAGAAATACTCATTGCCAGAAATGCATTTGAAGCATATTTTATCATTTCAGCGCTTTTCAAATCAGTAATTAAAATTGGACAATTTAATGGCAAATACAAATTTTTCATGATTTCAACCGCTTTCATGTTATTATCACAGCCAATCACTATTCTATCAGGTTGCATAAAATCATTTATAGCTGAACCTTCACGCAGAAATTCAGGATTAGAAACAACATCAAATTCTCCTGCGTAATAATTTTTTATAATTCGTGTTACCAAATCACCAGTCCCAATCGGTACAGTACTTTTATTTACAACTACAATATAATCATTAAGATTTTTTCCAATCTCATGAGCAACAGCTTCAACATATTGCAAGTCAGCCTCACCATTTTCCTTTGGTGGAGTCCCAACTGCAATAAAAACAATTTCTGCTCCAAACAATGCTTGTGCTAACGATGTTGAATATTTCAATCTACCGATTTCATAATTTCTTTTTACCAAATCCTCTAATCCTGGTTCGTAAATTGGAATTATCCCATTTTTCAAATTCTCAATTTTATTAGAATCTATATCAACACAAGTCACTTCATTACCTAAACTAGCTAAACATGTTCCAGTCACCAAACCAACATAACCTGTGCCAACAACAACAATTTTCATAATAAATCTTTATTTTTTCTAAAATATTCAATGGTTTTTATCAAACCTTGTTCCAATTCAGTTTTTGGTTCCCAGTCAAGCATTTCTTTTGCCAAAGAAATATCAGGTCGGCGTCTTTTCGGGTCATCTTTTGGCAAGTCTTTGAAAATAATTTGACTTGATGATTCAGGGATTAATTTTAAAATTAATTTAGCCAGCTGATTCATCGTAAATTCATTTGGATTACCAATATTGACCGGACCAATAAAATTTTTATTATTATTCATCATTCTAATCATTCCTTCAATTAGATCATCCACATATTGAAATGATCTAGTCTGTTCTCCATTACCACAAATCGTCAATGGCTGATTTTTCAAGGCTTGAACAATAAAAGTAGAGACCACCCTTCCATCATTTGGATGTAAATTCGGACCATAAGTATTGAAAATCCTTACAATTCGGATATCAACTTTATTTTGTCGATGATAATCCATCATCAAGGTTTCAGCACACCTTTTACCCTCATCATAACAAGACCTGATACCAATTGGGTTAACATTGCCCCAATAGTCTTCTTTTTGTGGATGAATAGCTGGATTGCCATAAACTTCAGAGGTGGATGATAATAAGATTCTAGCCTTAACTCTTTTTGCCAATCCAAGCATATTGATCGTGCCCATGACCGATGTTTTAACGGTTTTTATCGGGTTGTATTGGTAATGAATCGGCGAAGCCGGACAAGCTAAATTATAAATCTGATCAACTTCTAGCAATATCGGCTCTATAACATCATGTCTGATAAATTCAAAATTTTTATTATAAAATAATTCTGCAATATTTTTTTTATTACCAGTAAATAAATTATCGAGGCACATAATTTCATTGCCCTCACTCAATAATCTTTTTGACAAATGTGAACCAATAAAACCAGCTCCACCGGTAATCAATATCCTCATATTATTTTTCATCAAAATTTATTTTTTTACTGACAATATATAAAGGACGATTCAAAACTTCCTGATGAATATTTCCAACATACAAGGCTATTAAACCCAAACTTGATAAAACAATGCCAATAAAAAATATGATTAATATTGCAAGCTGGGCAGTTCCAGTAAATTGTAAATGCCAAGGGTCATCTAAGAAATGTTGTTCAATCAGAACAATAAACCCCATGAATCCAGACACAAATGTAATTATTAACCCCAAATATCCTGCAAACTTCAAAGGAAATAAACTATTAGCCACAAAGGTTGACATCGCCAATTTGATCAATTTTACCAGACTATAACCGGCTTTGCCATATACCCTAGGATTTGCTTGAAATTCCACATAAGCTTTTTCAAATCCTAGCCAGTCAATCAAGCCACGAGTCATCCGATTTTTTTCAGTAAACTGATTAAAATGATTTACCACTTCTCTATCAATCAATCTAAAATCTGTTCCTCCTGATCTGATTTTTGTTTCAGCAATTATATTTATTATCCAATAAAATACTTTTGATCCAAGATTTTTAATTAAGCCTTCGCCCTTGTTTTTTGTTCGAATTCCGATAACAACTTTCTTACCATTTTCCCATTGAAACAACAATTCAGGTATTTTCTCTGGTGGATGTTGCATATCCGCATCAATCACAATAACTGCTTCTCCATTAGCATTATACAGTCCAGCACTGGTTGCAAATTCCTTGCCAAAATTTCGGCTAAAACACACAATTTTAACCTTTTTGTTAATTTCAGCTAATTTGAATAATTTTTCCTGACTCTCATCTATACTACCATCGTTCACAAAAATTATCTCATAATCATATTTATCCTTTAGATACAAAAACTGTTCTTTAATCGCTTTATAAATCAAAGAAATATTTTGTTGTTCATTAAAAATCGGAATCACCACAGATATTAATTTAGCCATAGGACTTGTTCAATAATTTTCCCTCCGATTTTTTTTGGTATAAATAATATGTTGATAATGCAATTAAAATAATTCCCATTGATAAATTCATCATCCAGATTACTTGGCTAATACTGGTATGAAAATAATACAGCATCAATAATTGTAACACAAATCCAGAGACATAAATGTATAAACTGCTATAATTATTGTTTGATAAAAAATATCTTGAGTAAATATTTACAAATGAGTACATCAGCATTGCCAGTCCAAACCAAACAATATATGGAGCAATTTCAAGATACTTACTACCGACCAATATTTTCACCACCAATTCTGGGAAAAAATAATAAAATGCCAAGGTAGCAATTGCACAAAGCATTACAAGCATTGAAGATTTTATAAATAAATTATGCTGATTACCCTCTTTTTTCGCTTTAGCCAGCATTGGGAACATCACAGTCACAATTGCACCGGTAATAAAAAATATTATTCTACCTATAATTGAAATTGCGCCATACATACCAGCTTCTTCTGGAGAGAAAAAATACTTTACCAGAATCATATCTATACTGCAGTACAAATTAATCGCCAGCAAAATTACAGCAGTTGGCATCATGAAATAAACCATTTGTTTTAATTCAGAAAAATTTCCCTTTTTCAAACTAACATACTTTCTTATGGGTAATAAACTAACAAAATAGACTACCAACATTGACAAACTCATGGCACCCATTACTCCACTTAATCCAAACGACATTTTTATAAAAACTATTGTTAAAATAATTTTCAAACTTACCTGCAAAATCCCAAGCCAGCTCAAAGCCAAAAATTTTTGCACACCATTTAGAACTCCGCTGGTAACTGAATCAAAAAATGAAACGAAAAATACAGTCCCCAGTATAACTACTGGCCAAATAGTATTAATTTTGAGAAAAACAGCAATAAATGGACTGGCAATATAAAACAAAATAAACAAAATTATTCCCCAAAACAAAAATACTTTTGTGAAATAAGCAAACATCTTATTTATCTTTTCCGACTGATCCATTGATTCAAATTCAGAGGCATATTTGATAATTACAGTTGCCAAGGTTCCAGCTGGTACAGATATAATATATAGCAAGCTAACAAGAGCCTCTACTTCGCCAAAAGTTTTTATATCCAGCATTCGGCTAAGGACTAAATGAAATCCAAAATTTCCAACATTTGCCAATGATGAACCAATAAAGAAAATAATGCTATTTAAAAGTAATGGACTTTGTTTTAATTTTTGAAAAATTATATGTTTATTATTGTTTGAATTAATAATTTTATTACATTGGCTGAATTTCCATTCATTCTCTCAACAATCAAATCCCAAGTTACCGGCTCTTCTCCTTCTTTCCAGCAGTCATAATCCGTACTCATTGCAATTGTTTGATAAGGTAATCCAATTTCATTAGCCAAAATTGCTTCTGGTGAAGTGCTCATATTTATCACATCAGCACCAAATTGTTGAAAAAGTTTACTTTCAGCCTTGGTTGAAAACCTTGGTCCCTCAATTGTAATTACAGTTCCTCGATCATGATAACGCAACCCCATCTTGGCAGCTTGATCTACCAATCTTTTACGCCAATCTTTATCAAATGGTTCAGCCATTGGAGTATGAATAACTTTATCAGTGAAAAATGTCAGGTTTCTATGTTTTGTCCAATCGATAAATTGATCAACAAAAACAAAATCACCGGGTTTTATTTGTTCCCGCAAAGAGCCACAAGCAGTCGTCGCAAGAATAACTTCACAACCCTCTTGTTTCAATGACCAAATATTTGCTTGATTCGGCACATTTGTCGGCATAATAGAATGATCCTTATTATGTCTGGAAATAATCACAACTTCATTTTTCCCAATTTTCCCAGTCGTCAAAACACTCGATGGCCGACCAAATGGAGTCTCCACTTCTTTTTCTACAAAATTTTCCAGTATCATCGGGTCATCAAGCCCGCTACCGCCAATTATTCCTAGCTTCATATTTTTTTATATATCTGTAATAGTTCCTTGATCACATTTAAAATATTAAACCCAAACACTAATTTTAATTTTTGAAGTCAAAAGGCTGATAACTTGTAATTCGCCAAACATAATAATAATTTTTTGGATCATGTTGACAGGGTTCGTTCAGTCGCTCAAACTTAAGATTTTTCTCATTTTCATAATACCCTTGCATCCCCCAAATCACATTCATTAACCGTCTATAAAACAAACCCCATTCAATAATTTGTCCATCAATTTTCACCGAACTATCTCCCCATTCTTCAACACCACCTTTCCACCAATAAACTGCAAGCGGAGTAGGTAAATTAAAAATAACAATAAGGTCATTGGGAGCAATATCGTGAGTTTCCAGCTTACTTGTTTTCAGTGCCTTCAGCGCAGCGACACCATTTAAGAGTTCAAATTTAGGTACATCAATTTTATTTTTCACCAAAAATTCAATAATCTTGTCAGATAATACTTTATTTTTGTCCTTATACCTATCAAGTAGTAGTACAAATTCTTGTTTGAACTCTGCGCTTGTTTCCAAACAAAATTGTTTCACTTGTTCATATAATCTTCTTTGCTCTGCAGACAATTTCACGCTATCAACATTTTGGAGAATATAAAAATCAGATTCTTTCAACTCTCTGGCTATCTGCTCAAATGTAGTTGAATCAAAAATATCATCATCGTTTGTAAAGCTTTCTTTGGTTCTTCTGAAATGCTCCATTGACATAATATTCATTATTAAATTTTACAAATTACAATTTTCATATTATTTCAGATAATTATAGATATCTTCCGGAAACATTTCACCTTTATTGCGTCCCTTAAGAACGGATAACCCAATACAACGGGCAACATATTCAGCACAATCAGTTCCACTTTTCAATTCATCAATTAATTTTTTTTTATCAACATTTGCGGGCAATAAAACAGCATTTTTAAATTCTGCTTTCTTCAGCTTTTCTATCCCAGAAATGCTCCATATATTATTACTAAAACATTCATAAATTTCATCATTGAAAATAATCCCTGTATGCCAAAACTTACCTCGAAAATTCTTTAAACGAGGGAAATTTTTCGGTCTATCTTTCAAGGGTAAAAAGAAAACAGTCGCAATTAATTTACTTGTCATATTTTTTTCTCCTTCTATCTCTATCACAATCCTTTAATTAAATTTTGGGGGCACTAAACCCTGATATGTATAGCCAATCCAACACAATTTTCGAAAGGATGGACAAAAACACGAACAACTCCATTTACTTCTTTTGCCTGTTCCAATATTCAAACAAATTCGTTTCTGCGAGGAATGCAAAGCTAGGTTATTAATCTAAATTAGCTGGATTTAATGAATTAACGAAAGTAGTTGAACTTATAAAAATTGCTAAATTATCTTTATTATCAGATTGTTTCTTTGCAGTTAAAATTTCCTTTGCTTCTTCAAACTCAACTTTTAGTCCCTTATTATCATAATATTCTCTCTCATTCATTTTTAATTTTTTGCTTATTAGAATTAAACCTTCTAAACTTTGAAAATGATGAATAATCTTATTTACTCCTCTTTCTTTGGCAATTTCAATCATTTTCTGAACCATCATTGTCCCAAACCCGTTCCGCCTATCTTTTTCAGGGACCTTCATTAATCCGTCATATATTACACCATCAACAAAATAACAACTATAAAAACTTCCACCTATAGAAATTTTAATATCTTCAATATTCTTCTCAATTTTACTTGTTACTTTTATTTCATTATTAAATTGTGGTTGCTCAAAATTATTCTGAATCATATGGAACTAAAACTTTTATGTTATATTTCTCAAATTTACCACTTCCACCCAGGAACGGCAAATCAATTATTAGACTTACTCCAACTATATCACCCCCCAGCTTCTCCACCAACTCAATGGCTGCCCCCAAAGTACCTCCGGTCGCGAGTAGATCATCAACTATCAAAACCTTTTCCCCAGGTTTAATCGTGTCTTCGTGCATTGTAACTGTATCTGGCCCATATTCCTTTTCATAAGTTGCTTCAATTGTTTTATAGGGCAATTTACCCTTTTTACGCACCAAACAAACTCCAACCCCAAAATTATAAGCAATTGGCGTTCCTAGAAGAAAACCTCGAGCATCAAGCACCACAATCTTATCAATTTTCATTTCCTTGAATGGTTCAGACATCTTATCTATCACATATCTAAATGTCTCACCATCTTCAAGCAGAGTAGTTATATCCTTAAAATTAACCCCCTCAATCGGCCAATTTGGCACTTCTCTGATTTTACTTTTTAAATCCATATCTTTTACTATTTAATCCCAACAAAAACACAAATACAAACTTCAACTCAATTCGTGGATTCGCTTGTCTGCTGACCTGTCCACCGAAGCTCTAAAGAGCGCAGGAGGAAGCTGAAGTCATCGTAGGCAGGTGGCAAATTCGCTATTCATGAAAAACACTTTTTCATCCTAAATAACTACATTTTATTATATCAAAAAAGCTCTGATTTACAAATTTTTTACAGAGCCTATTTGGGGACGATATTTAACTAAATTTTGAATTTTTTAGCTGCATTTTGAGCTGCAATCAGTTTCTTTTTCATATATTCTACAGGATTATCTTCAGAATTGGATATTGTTGTTTTACCATCTTTTTTATCCAATACCATATTTTTGGCCTTGACCGATGAGCCAACTTTGTGTCCGATACTTTCAGTGATTGCTTCAAGTAACTTTATATCATGAGTTGACATCACTACAGAACCTTCAAATGATCTTATTGCATCTATTACAAACTGCTGAAGATTTTTATCCATATGATTTGTTGGTTCGTCGAGGAACAAGGAATCAACTTCAGGAAAAGTTGAAACTGCTAAAAACCACAACAATCTCTGTTCACCACCTGAAAAAGCACTCAATTTCTTGTGCAAGAAACTTTTATCCAGTCTTTCTGATTTGCCTTGGCGTGTAAATCCAATATCTCTAGCTGCATCAGATAAATGTTTTGCCACAAGAGGAGAATTTGGATTAATTTGATCTTGAATCCAGTAATAAAATTCCTCTACTGTACCTTCAGCCACTTCTTTTGGCCAAAATTGTGGCATATAGGCAATATTAACTCCTTTTTCTTTTACAAACAGTCCCCGTCTTTTCTTTTTATCAGCAATGGCTTCCATTAATTTTGTTTTTCCAGAACCATTATTTCCACTCAAAACCCAGACTTCACCAGCATGCAATCCATCCATTTCAATATCAATCAGTGGAGAATCTGGCACTGTAATTATTTCAGTCATGGTTGTGATGTGATCGCCAGCTTTTACATTGTCTTTGCAAGCCCATTCAAGCGGTTTTTCAATAGTTGTAAATTCTGACCTTGATTGGTCTTTGATAAACTTTATATAAGGAGAATTTGATTTTTTCACAGTCCTTTGTTTTCCATCCATTTGAATTTCAATTACTCCACCATTTCCTGCTTGCTCCAGATACCAATGAACATGTGAAACATTGGCAATTGACACACCAGCCTCATTATATTTTTTAAATAATGCCGCCAGTTTGGCAATACTCTCAAGGTCAAGATGATTTGTTGGTTCATCAAGCAATAATATGTCAGGTTCACTCAAAAGAACCATAAAAATTGATAATTTTGTTCTCTCTCCTCCACTTAATTTGCCAACTTCAGTCACCAAAAATTCTTTCATATCAAATAAATCCACAATCTGCCCTCGAAGTTCTTCAATTCTCTGCCTTGCTTCTTCATTGGCCAAATTTTGGTCATATTTATTATCATCCATCCAATCTACCTCAAATTCAGTTTTAAATTTTTCAACCGCCATATCCAAGACATCACCAGCTGGAACATCCTTTATAGGTTCAAGAATTTCTTCTTGGTTTAATCGTGAAATTCTCAATCTGTCTCTCATGTGCACAGGTTTTCCAAAGACCAAAGCGCCTTTACCCTGTTTGAGATTAAATCTAGCGTCTGCTTTTTCCATGATTGCATCAAAAATCGTGGATTTACCTGAACCATTAGGACCAATTAAAACAATTGATCTGCCAGCTTCAAAAGCTAGAGATTCAACAATTACCGGAGGATCACAACGATCAATTAAAACATTTTCCACACCAAACGCATTTCCCTGAATATTAGCTAATTTATCTCTATTTCCTTCAGAAACAGTCTCAACATCCACAATATGTTCGTCAACCGCTTTTACAAATTTTTCAAAAAGTCCCTCCCTGGGTTGTATTTGCTCCATAGGTAATGCCATAGTTTTTTAATATAAAATTTTTATCAATAACTATTAATTATTTATTCCTATAACTCATACTTATTTCTCACACCACCACTCACTCGTCACCATCACTCACTCGTCACCATCACTCACTCGTCACCCTGAACCCTACACTCGTCATCCTGAACTTGTTTCAGGATCTCCGGGTACTGTTTTCAGGATCTCCCACTTCTCACCCTGAATTTACTTGTCCATCGACTTGTCCGTCGAAGCTCCCAAAAGAGCGTAGTCGGAAGTTTTAACGAAGATGGATTTCAGGGTATAATTCTACAAAATTCAAATTTAATTCCTTAATAAATTTTTTTTTATCCCTTCCCCTAGTGTCAATTCAGAAAACTTTAAAACTACCGACTCTTCACAATATACTGATGAAACTCCTCCTGGTAAATATCCAGCAAGGCAAATAACAAGCTTAAAATTAACGGCCCGAGAATAAAACCAAAAACTCCAAAAACCGCAATTCCACCAAGTGCGGAAATAAATATTAAAAACGGATGTAGCTTGATATCCTTTTCAAGCAACTTTGGTCTTAGAAAATTATCAATCATTCCCACCAAGAAAAATCCCCAAATCAGCATACCAAAACCAGCAAAAAATTGACCTGTCAAAAACAAATATAAGATTGCTGGAATAACAACTACCGCAGTACCACCAACCGGAACTAGTGCTGCTATTATAGTAATGGCGCCAAGTAAAACCGGATTTGGCACACCAAAAATTAAAAACCCTAAACCAGCCAGCAATCCCTGAATCAAGGCTACTAGCAATGTTCCCCGAATAACTGAATTCACTGCCAACCATAATTTCTCAAAAATTCTCTTGTCATATTTATCATTAAGCGGGCTAAATACAATTAATCTTTGTTTCAATTTATGTCCATCTTTCAAGAAATAGTATAAAGCAAATAACATTATAAAGAAACTAAACACAGCTCCAGCTACATTTGAAAATATTTGTCCTAAATTTGTTATCAGGAAATTTAATGCCTGCTTACTATAATCAGCAAAATCTGAAACCAAATCAATGTTTAATGTTGGAAAATAGGAGTGTATGGATTCTTCAATTTTAGCAATCAGAGAATAACTTGTTTGACCAGAAATGACCGTTGAGTATAGTTGAGTTGCTTCTTTCACCATTAAAAATCCGAGAGAGACTAATGGAATCAGGATTATTAATAATACCAGTAAAACGACTATAAACGATGTCAAACTAGGGAATTTTTTACAAACTCTAAATTTAAGCATTTTCTGATACAATGGATCGAAAATAACCACCAGCATAGCGGCGAAAATCAAAGCATACAAATATGGCAGAAAAACCATGAAATTAATTACAAGCACGAGCAATAAAAGCCCAAGAAAAAAACCAATTTGAACCTTTTTATAATTCATAAATATTTGTATTTATTTTTATATTCTTATTATAGCAAAAAGTTTATATGATATCAAAATTTATATTAAAAAAGAACGAGTAATATCGTCCTAAATTCTTTTTCAATTGAAATTCGGCTAAAATGATCAACTCCATTACTCGTAATAGTTGTACTGAAACAATCAACACCTTTTTCCGACAGGATGATTTAGAATTACATCAATACTTCATAATTCGTTCATATGCAAATCCCTACCCCTCTTGCTCCCAAACGACATTCCAGCCAGAATTATAACATGTTAGCATTTCATAGACCGCCTGCTGCATACCGAGATGAGGCTCAACAACAACATGCAACCGATTGTCATCCTCTACAATATTACAGCTCGGCGTTAGACGCTGAAAATCCACACTTTCACTACCGACTTTCAAAGTATAGATAAATGGTGGATTTGGGGCAACTAGAAGTCTTGAATCCATTTTAATTTGCTTTTGACATTTAAAAGTACGAGTTTTGGCCGGTTTACCATCTTTAAACCCAAGTTTTCCACTAACTTCAATCACAACAAATGGATTGTCTAAATGATTTTGAACAGACATCATGACCTCCCTTCTTGGCTAGAGGTAATATGAAATATTATCATAAATATATACTTTGTCAATATCATGACTAAAATAAAAAAAGTAGATTAATATCTACTTTACGCGTTTCCAATTATGATCAGAGTCAAAATCTTCTCTTGCAACAATTCGCTTATAATGCTTAGAAATTGTTAGCCTTAATTCATAGACCTTTTTTACATTATTCCAACCCCAATTGGCATGTTCATCAAAATCAAATGGTACTTCATTCCCCGCCACAGACAAGATAACATAATCACCAAGTTCAACCGGCATTTGAAGTTCTGTTCTAAACTTATACCAACCACTGTGGTCACCTTCATCAGTACTTTTTCCACTGGCAGCCAGAGTCCCATCATCAAACACACTTACAATAACTTCATACGGCATTAGCATCTTTGACCTCCTCTAGTGCCAAAGTTGAAAAATTAACCCTGGCTTTGTTCCTTGTTCGGGTACAAGAACTCACTGCTTCATGTGAAAACTGATTTTGATTTGATATTATAAGCTAATTAACAATAAAAGTCAATTACAATTGCAAAAACAACCTAAATCTAAACAAAAAGTACTTGTGGCAGGGGTGCTAGGATTCGAACCCAGACAAAAGGTTTTGGAGACCTTCGTGCTAACCGTTGACACTACACCCCCATGACCCCTACCACAAATACTTTTATGATTTCAATAAATTGTTCAACTTTTCATTGTATTTTATTATATCAAATTCCCTGACTTTTTTCAAGCAGTTTTGTTGCATAGCCTCATAATTTACTGTTTTTGCTGAATTTTCTAATGCTTTTTGCAACGAAATACTATCTCCAGCCTCAAACAACCAACCAGTTTGATTATGAGCAACCAATTCAGGAATGCCTCCAATATTTGAGGCTATTACCGGGATCCCTTGATTAAAAGCTTCATAAATCACAGTCGGTGAATTTTCATAACACACAGATGGCACAATCACATAATCAGCCTGGCTATAAAGTTCTTTCAACTTACTATTTTCCATTTTACCATGAAAAATAATATTTATTTTATTATATTTTGTTTTGAGTTCATTAAACCTCGTACCATCACCAACAACCTGAAGTATATCATTTTTATTTTCAAATTGCTTCAAAATCAATTCAATCCCTTTATGGGTTTCCAATTGTCCAACAAATAAATAGTTAATTTTTTTATTATCAAAAGTTGTTTTTTTTATAATCAATTTTTCATCAACTTTAATCGGATTATTTAATATTTCAATTTTTTTATCCAACCAAAATCCTTTTTCTTTATAAAAATCACCTAACCACTTTGAAGGTGAAATCAAAATATCAATATTTTTTAGTAATAATTTATTTATGTCTTGATACCAGCCTGTAAATAATCCATCAGAGGCAAAACTATTTTCCCGATCTTTTATGATTAATCCTGATGGCACAGCATATTGCACATCATGCAGAACCAATATTTGTTTAATATTCATTTTCTTTAATTTCCTAGGCAACATGTAACCAAGACCTTTTAAATTGTGACAAATAACAATTTCCGGTTTTTCAGCTTCAAGAATTTTCGCGATTTGATTTGCCGAGTCCCAATTAAATACATCTATAATATGCCAGAATAAACGAATAATCGCCGGATATTTGAAATCATTTAAATAATAAAAAAGATTAAGAGGATAATATCTATAAACCTTTATTTCCTTGCCAAATGAAGCTTGATAGCTATCCATTGATGTTTTAAATGAATCTAGCGTGACAAAAGGTTTTGATGAGACTACAAAAACATCGTGATTTTCTGCCAAGGTATCAGCCATAATTTTGGCTATTTTCTCTGCTCCTCCACGCTGATATGGTTCAAATAAATTGGAAATTACAGCAATTTTCATATTGAAAAAAACTATTAAAATAGTCTATATTTTATTATAGACCTCGAGTACATGGTCAACAACAACCGACCAACGATATTTTTCTTCAGTTAATCTCACCCCATTTAATCCAAATTGTTCATAAAGTCTTTTATCTTTCAAAATATGCATTACCTTATCAACAATATCTTGAGCATTTTTTGGCTCAACCAATAATCCGTTTTCACCAGGAATTACCACTGACCTAACACCTTTTAAGTTTGAGGCTACCAATGGCTTCCCACAAGCCATTGCTTCTAGCAAAACCAAACCAAAAGATTCTGATTTATCAACCGATGGCAAGACAAAAACATCAAATAAATTATAATGTTCAGGTAAAATTTCATTTGGTACATATCCCGTAAAAATTACTCGAGACTCAACTCCTAATAACTTTGCTTGTTCAATGTATTTTTTCTTCAGATTTCCCTCACCGACAATCAGTAGCTTAATATTTTGGTCATTGATTTTACTAATGGCCGTAATCAAATAATTCACTCCTTTGAAATAATGTGCAGAATCAAGTCCGCCAACAAAACCAATTATTTTATCCAATGATGAAAAACAATATTTTGACATCAAACTTGGATTTTTCTTTTGTGGCATGTACCTCTCGTCAACGCCAAATGGAATTGCAATAAATTTATCAGGTTGTTTATGATAATATTCTCGTAAATTCGAGTTCTCAATATAATCTATCGATGAAACAATAATTTTGTCACTGAATTTCACGACACAATTCAACAAGTATTTATTATAAAAACTGAAAAAACTTTTCTTCACTCCAGCACCTATTACATCCATATGATAATTACTGACGAGCTTCATTTTCTTACCTCTAATCATCTTCAATAAAAAAACAAAAAAAGCAGCCCCGAAAAAAGGAAAATGCAAATGTACAATATCGTACTTCCACAATTTCCAAAATAATTGTGGCAAAATAGCAGCATTACCACTTTTCAATACTGGGCATAACTGCTTGACCTGATATTCATAATCAATTTTTTGAACAGATTTTGTTGATTTCGGAATATAAACCGTGACTTCATGTCCTTTTAGTGTCAAATTCCGGGCATAATGATAGGCCACCACACCAATACCACCACCATATGGTGGCAAAGTACAAACAACTTGAGCTATTTTCATATATTTACAATTAAAAAATCAATTTTACCAAAATATTAAAAATTTACTTATTTGAAAATATATATTAAAAATTGGGTTTGCAATTTTTTGAACCACCCAATTATCAACATCACTATCCTGAAACTCAATTTTTCCACTAAACCCACGAATAATTTCTCGATCACCGACTTTTCGTAGTTGCAGAGCTTTTTCTCTCCAATTCAATAAATCATTCAAATTCTCCCAATTCAAAAACCATTTGTACACTTTGAATTTTTCTCGCCACCAACCACCCTTAATCGCAAAAATATTCAAACCGATTTCCATAACCAGCCAAGCAGGCCACCACAAAATCAAAGTTGGAAACTTAAATATCATAGCCCAAACAATTAGACGATTTCGTTCCATCCAGTAATATTTAGCAATGCTCCTTGAAAATTCATATTTGTGAAATATAACAGAGTTAAATGCAATATAATTTTTCAAACCAAGCAATCTGATTTTCAAACCAAGTTCCATATCATCATGATACATAAAAAATTCAGGTGTAAACCTGCCAATTTTTTCAAAAACTTCAGATGGAACTAAAACAGAACAACCAGATGGATAGACAATTTCAGCCGAGACTTCTTGTCCGGAATATTCTTGTTTATATTCTCCGCTATAACCAAAACCTAGAAAATGAATCTTGTTGCCTAAACTATTTATTTTTGTTTTATCCTCAAATAACATTATTCTTGATTGGACAGAACCAATATCAGATTTTGATTGTGCGGTTTCTACTAAATAATTAATAAAATCAGATTCAACTTCAACATCCATATTTAGAAAAAGATAGTAATCATATCCAAGTTCTTTGATTGCCTCAACCGCACTATTATTCCCAGCACCAAAACCTATATTTTCCTTGTTGACAACTATCCTAACTTCAGGAGCTATTTCTTGAATCAATTTTCTAGTTTGATAGCTTGAATCATTATCAACCACCACAATATCAAATTTTCCATAACTAAAATTAACTTGCCGAAGTGAAGCAATACAATCAGCTAAAAATCGATCAGCATAATCATGATAATTTATCATAATCACAGCTACATTCAAATTTTTATCTTTCTCCATCATGTTTTTTAACATTGGTTAAAGAAATTTTCCGGATAAGTTCAGTTTGATTTTTCTCAATTTTTTCCATTCTAACTAAAATTTTAAACAAAGCGTAAAAAATTAACACAATTGCAGAATATATCGCCAGATCAACTCCTCTGCCGATGCCGACATTAGAGGCAATCAAGCTTGTCAACTTTGGAACAAAAACAAAAACACTGACAAATAACCAGATACAAATCCACAAAATAAACAATTGTGAGTTGATTTCTTTCTTTTTTAATTTAATTATGAGCTTAACCACAACATAAACAATAAATATTGCGATTAAAATTTGAAAAATGTTCATATCAGTTAATAATTCTTTGTTTAATTAAATCAGCAATCACTTTTAATCCACCTTTCCAGTTTTGACCATATTGATGATAACGAATCTTTACTGACACTTCAGCATACTTCAAACCATGTCTTTTTATTTCCGAAGTAATTTCAGAAGCATGCGCCATTCGGTTCTGGTTTATTTGTATTTTTTCAGCCGCAAATCTACTCATTGCTCGAAAACCATTGTGAGCATCAGTTAACTTTAATCCTGAAAACAAGTAATTAACCATAATCGCCGGTTTCAAAATTAAATATTTCTTGGTCCAAGGCATTTGGGTCCTGTTGTCAATAAACCGTGACCCGAGAGCAATATCATAGCCTTCTGCCAACTTACCTAATAACTTTACAATTTCATCAGCTGGATGCTGGTCATCAGCATCAAAATGCACTATCGTTTCCGCCCCAAGCTTCAACGCAAATTCCGTCCCAGTCCTCAAGGCCGCGCCCTGCCCCAAATTTACAATGTGACTAATAGTGTATACATCATAATTTTTCAATCTTTCAATCGTATCATCAATACTACCATCATTAACCACAACAATATTTCTATAATTATGCAATAACAAAGAATCCAAGACTTTTTCAATTGTCTTAGATCCGTTAAAAACTGGTGTAATTATAAAAACTTTTTCCATAATCTAAACATCTGTACGAAATACCAGCAAGTTTTTATGAGCTTCTGTATATTCAATCGTCTTTCGCAGTCCATCTTCAAGGGTAACAAGTGGAAACCAGCCAATTTCATCTTTTACTTTGGTTATATCAGGGAAAGCGCCTTCACGCAGGAACAATAATTTTTCACCGAATTTCAATTTTGATTTTGATTCTGTTAATTCAATAATTTTATTTGCGACATCAGTTATTTTGTAAATCTCCGGACTTCCCAAATTAAATGGCCCATTATTTTTAGTCCTCATCAGCTTCATTGCTCCCTCAACAATATCTGAAACATAAATCAAACTTGTCTGAAAATCATCTCCGCCATTCATCGTCAAATCTTTTCCCTCAAGTGCATTAACAATAAAATCAGGGATCATCTGACCATCATCAAGCAACATTCTTGGACCGTATGTTCTGAAAATTCTCAATATTTTTGTGTCCAATTTATGAACTTCACGATAAACATCAACCAAAGTTTCCGCATATCTCTTGCCTTCATCATAGCAAGCACGAGGGTCAAGCTGATTGGTTACTCCTTGAAAAAAATCCTCTTTTACAAATTCCCCTTTTTCAAAATTGCCATAAACAACTTGAGAAGAAAAATGCATAAATTTGGCTCTGTATTTCATGGCTACATCAAGAGAATTTTTTGTGCCATAAGCATTGGCTAAGCAAGTTTCAATTTTTACTTTTTCAAAATTTTTAATAGAAGTTGGACAAGATAAATTATATACCTCTTGCACACCAAACACATTGATCTGAAATTTTGTTAAATCCTTTTTCGCTTCAAGGTCAATTGGTTCGGAAATGTCATGCCTGATAAACTCAAACTTTGGTAATCGCAGTAAATGTGTAATATTATTTTGACCACTTGAAATAAAATTATCAATACAGATAACATTATAACTTTTTTCCAAGAGTCTTTCACATAGATGAGAGCCAATAAAACCAGCCCCTCCAAAAACCACAGCATTTTTTACTTTTTTCTTTTCATTTGTATTTGTATTTAGCATAATTTTACTTAATTTAAGTATTTTTATTATAACTCATCATTTTGATTTTGTGAAATCCCTTTTGGCTCAATTTTAAACAAACGATATTCATTGTCAACTATCAGTGGAGCCTTTAATTCTAAATTAAATTGATTTATCTTTGTCCGATTAATAAAATCAATGTCTTTATCTGGCATTACACTCATGTAATATACAGGATATTTATCAATAATTTGGTTAATTTCAGGAAAAATTGAATAATCATACAAGAAAACTACAACATTATATTTTGGCCAAAATAATTTATCTGTTTTGTCAACTATCAATATGCTATTATCTTCAATATAACCTGCCACCTGTTTATGTCGTTTATAATTTTGTTCTAAAACTTGTTTTTGTGCTAATAACCCATCTTTAGGCGTCAGATAAGCCCAGAAAAAAGAATATCCAGTCAATAAAATCACTGTCACTACAACAATAGATTTTAGAAAAAATTGCCATTTTTTTACTGCCAACAATCTATCAAAAAGAAAACCAATTCCAGGTATCAGCATTATAAATACTGGCAACCAATATCTCATATACGAACTACCAATAGTATTGTATTTCAATATTTCACTGTCAGCGAATTGCCAATTACCATAATAAAACACCAGCCAGATCATTGCCAGCATCACAGCTAGAAGATAAACCCAAATCTGTTTTCTTTTTTCCTTTTCAACCAAAAACCAAATTAAGCCTATTATGGACAAAAATAAATATGGACCATAAAACATGACAAAATATTCAAAACCGGTTTTTAATAAATTTTTCCAATTCCAACCAAATGGCAAGGCCACAGCTTTTACCCATTGAAAATAATCATTGGTTTTTTCAACTTCAAATTCATTTGGCAATTTATCAAGTAAAGTACCTGACTTTTCCAAATTTAAATACCCAACACTAAAATAATCACCGTACAATTGTTTATTCTGATACAAAACCGGCAGAAAAGTTATACCTAAAATTACCAAAAATATAATTGCCTTCAGCCACCAACGCTTTCTAGCAAACAATGAAACTAGCAAAATAATAAGCAGTATCCATGGAGCTTCAACCGTCCTGACAATCAAACTCAAACCAATAAAAATAGCCCCGACAGCCACAAAAATATAATTTTGGGTTTTATATTCATCGTCAACTATAAAATCTTCACTTTTTAACAAGAAATACATCCCAGCCAGCAATAAACTGATAAATAAAACAGTATGTAGCATTACCAAAGAAGAATAATACCAATATGCTGACAGACTAAATAAAAGTAGCGCTGAAATAAATCCAGCCCTTTCATTAATTACTTTTTTTATCAATCCATAAAAAAATAATACACCAAAAACAGAAAATAACGGCGTAAGCAAAAGTGTTCCATATATAGTAACAACTTTTCCCAATATTCCATAAATTAATACCAAACCAAGGAAACTCATTGGCACAATATTATCATTAAATACATTGGTACTTCTGGGATGAACAATCTGACTTACCAAAGTATTATCAGGGAAACTTATCTTGAAATTTGAGTGCTCAATAAACTGCTTGACAAAAGCTTGGTTAGCCATAGCATCAGGCCAACTGAAAATCACCTGTTCAGTCTGCTGAAAGCCTGGAATCCAAATAGTGATAGCAAAAAATGAATAAATAAAAAAGAAAATAACAGCCAAAACAACTAAAATCAGTTTATAGTTATTGTTGTTAGTATCAATCATAATTTAACTATAGTTTAACTCAATTAAATACATTTTTCAACAAAAAAACCTACTTAGTTTCAAGTAGATTCAGATTTCTTCAGTCGTACTTTCAAGGTGAAAATACTGTTCCAATATTTTTTCTTGTTCCAAACAATCTATTCTTGTCGCCAATTCATCAACCACAGTTTTTGTACGACACCAATCTTTGAGGGTAGAAATTTTTTCAATAGCATTATGCATTCGCCTGAATTCATCTAAGCTAAATTTGTGTAACAGTTTCAATTCCTTTATAAAATTCCAAGCTTCAAGTGCTAAAAACAAATTTTCTCCACACCCGTTTAACAAAATTTCATAAAGTAATGATGCTTCAAATAATCGATAAGGTCCATAACCATTGTTACTATTTACTGAAGCACAGTGAAGAAAAACTTTATCTATCACATATCGAACGATTTCAGTTTTTTTCTCATATCGTAGAACCAGCACAACACACTTCCAATCATCCAGTCTATGCATACATTCTGACAAAACTAATTGCTTTGTTTCAGGCATAACTCTTTCAGCTGACATTATTGAATCAAACAGTCGTAAATTCAAATTATAAGTATTTGAATCTAAAAATGTAAACACTACAAAATCTTTTACAACAACATTTAACTCTTGACCATTATCAATCGTGTCCACTATTCCTCTCTTCCCTTGTTTGGGGCACCATTTCTTCACCAACAATCACATAGACCAGTCCTGCCAGTAAAAGCCCAGCTACCACATCAATAAAATAATGCTGTTTGGTTGTCATTGTGGACAAAGCAACAAACACACCGTAAATTGAGAAGATTTTAAACATTGTTGGTCGAGTTTTATAAAATATCAACACAAAAAATGTTACCATACTCACATGCATGCTGGGAAAACAATTTTTAGCATTATCAGTATTATACAATATAGAATAAACATTATGCCAAAACGACCCTATTTCCAAAACACTATCAATTGCTGGTCTAGCTGGATATTCAATTGGCATAATAATAAAAAATGCTAGGTTCACTGTAATTAAGCTTACGCCAGTTAGTAAAGTTCGCTTCAACATCAACTCACTATTGATCAGGAATGGCATAATGAAAATTAATCCAAAAATTGAAGAATAAACAATCAGGGTCCAAGGTAAAAAAGGCATCAAGTTGTCAATATCCCAAAGTGGAAAAAGTGTTGGTTCAGAAATTGAGATGTTGTTTGTTAACAAATAACCAGCACCACCATACAGGATCACTAAATAACAGGCTACATATTTTCTCCAAACTGGGAACATCAAGCTGAATTCCATTGTTCCTCCCTGTGTCAACGAACATAATATTTTTATATTGCCTTTTACTCAAAACTATTTACAGTTTCAAAAAAAATCCCCACGCTACTTAAAATAATTTGTTTACTTATATTAGTATGGGGACTTTTTGTTTATTTAACTTCCTTGTGCATTGTATGCTTTCCGCATTTTCGGCAATGTTTTTTCATTTCCAATTTTACTTTAATAACTTTTTTATTCTTTTTAGAAAAGTAATTTATGCTACGGCATTCTTTACACTGAAATTTTACCAAATTATCCTGTGACATATATATGATTAAATTTTAAATATAAATAATTGGCCTAGTTGTCTTTGCTCTAACTGGAGCAAAAACTGGAGCCAGCAGGGGGATTCGAACCCGCGACCCACGGTTTACAAAACCGTTGCTCTACCAACTGAGCTATGCTGGCAAAAAACCTTCTTCATTCTAATCTAATGTAATTTATCTAATTCTTAACGAAACTGTGATTAGTATATCACAGACTTTTCATTTATGCAAGGCTGAAAAACAAATTTGTACACAGCTTATTTAAGGCAAAATTTCTAAATTTTTGTCAGAGCAAAATAACATCCAGCCATTTTATCAATTTGTGCTAATTCAATAAATTCATCAACACTATGAGCTTGTCCTTTGTTTCCAGGACCCCAAATCAAACATTCACCCCATTTTTTGTAATAGCCAGCCTGTGTCCAACCGGCTGAAATATCTTTTTCACATTTACCTAATAAATTGTTACAAATTTCTGATGCTTGCATATATAAATTATCATTTTCTGACAACAGATTTGAATCCCCAATCAACAACTCTTCAATTTGTACACGACTATCTACCGAGACAAACATATTTCTCAATTTTTCCTTTACTTTTTCAATATCTTCACTCGGTAACAATCTTCTACTGAAAACAAAACTACAAGAATCAGGAATAACATTCGCAGCACTCCCGCCATTTATTTGACAAATTGCTATTGTTGGCGACCCAAAATTTTTATCAATCATTTTAGCCAGTCGTTGCTCTTCTATATCAATTAACTGCAAAGCTGAATAAACCTTGCTGATAGCATTAAAATTTTTGTTTTTTTCTCGAGTTGCTTTACTTGCATGAATTGATTTACCTCTATAAGTTACTCTAAATTCAATAACACCTTTTTGTCCAATTTCAAGTTTACCATCAGTTGGTTCACCAATGACTATCCTACACTTATTATTTTCAGGATTAAAATTATCTGCAAAATATTTCCCGCCAACACAATTACATTCTTCATCTGCATCAAACAAAAAATAAACATCATTTTCTGGAGTTGTTCCAACCAATTTCAAAGCAGTCAAAATCATTGCGACCAAACCACCTTTCATATCAACAGCTCCCAAGCCGAAAATATTGCCATTAATTACTTCACCTTTAAAAGGATCTTTGGTCCATTCACCTGATAATGGGATAGTATCGGTATGACCACTGAAAATTATTGGCGAATTATTTGATTTACCCTTAAAACTTAATATCAAATTATAAACAATAATCTTATTCTTTTTAATCGGAATAATTTCAACAATTTCAGGTGGAAAAAGACTTGAAATATATTTTACAATTTCCTTGTTGCTTTTGATACATTGAGTATCAAATGAAACTAATTTTCTTATTAATTCTTCACTTTTCATATAGATAAATTTTAATTTTTTAAAGAAAGGAAAAATAAATATTTTTCCTACGAAATATCAAACCGCCAATAAACCCTTTCAGGATCAGATCCATCAGTAAATGTAGTTGGGAAGAAACCAATTTTAGTCATAGCTCTAATTGCATTTGGAGCTTTAGTTCGCGCAATCACAACTTTTAAATCATGAAATCTGGCAAAATCAATTCTTGCCCTAATCAGAACTGTTGCAAGCCCTTGTTTACGATAGGTTGGCATTACAGCTACTTCAGCATCATAAAACATGGGTTTTTCTCCGAAATAAAATGCAGCGTCTTTTCTATTGGCGATTTGTTCCAAATCTTTGAAATCTATTCCATAACCTAGGGCAAAAGCCACAATTTCATTTGCTTGATTTTTTATCAACAACCAAATTGAAGCAATTTTTTGACTTGTTTCAAGAATGTATTTAATCACAGCGTCGTAAGTCCAGTGAAATTCAAGCCACGGTGGTTCTTTCCAAACTTCACAATAAAAGCGAGCTAAAGCCTCTAAATCATCTGATTTACTTAAATCCAGTTCTTCCAATCTTAATCCTTTTGGCAACCGATAATCTCTCAAAAACTCCATTTTCACCTCCCGCCAGTCATTGCTGGCCTGTGGGTTTAGCGGTTTGATTTTAATGTACAAAAAATAGCCTTCTGCGAGGCTATCTCTATTATATCTTACACAAAAATATAAACTAGCCTCATAAAAACGCGAGCATGATGACCATGATGGTTCTGTAAATTTGCTGAATTCATATTAATTTAAATAATTTTTTATTTCTTCAGGTTTTATTGATTTTTGTGACCCATCTTTCATATTTCTAAGTGTAATTTGCTTTTTTTCAATTTCATCTGAACCAATTATTACTACATATGGGATTTCAAGAGCATTGGCATATTCCAAATTTTTCTTCAACTTTCTGTTTTGCAAATCAATATCAACATTAATCCCTAAATTCCGAATTTGGTCAGCGGTCTCAATGGCTGATTTCATATTTTCTTCCCCCATTGCCAAAACATAAACTTGAGTTACAGTTTTTTTCATTTCAGAAATTCCTGTTTTATTAATCACATCCAAAATAGTCTCAAGTCCAAAACTTATTCCAACTGCCGGAATATCTCCATCTTTTCCCAAAAATCCACCAATCATTTTGTCATATCTACCACCACCACCAACCGCAGAACTCATAACATTTTTATCTTTTAAAAATATCTCAAACACATTGCCAGTATAATATGCCAAACCTCGCGCCAATGACGGTAAAAACACAATATTTTCTTGATTAGGCATCAGATTTATTGTCTGCTCAATCTCCTGTAAAGCATCAATCTTTCCCAAACTAGTCTGCAATTTTCCAATTTTTTCTTCATTTGTTCCCGTAACATTCAAAATTTGTAGAAATTCTCGTGCTTTTGCTTCTTCAATATTTTTATTTTTTAACTCTTCAACAACCCCATCCACACCTATTTTATCAAGTTTATCAATTGAAATAATTACATCAGTCGCAATTTCTTTATTAATTTCATATTTATCAAGTACAGCATTCAACAATTTTCTATTGTTCAAATAAATCTCCACCTCAAAACCAAGTTTAGCAAAAACTTTTTGGGCAATCATCAATATTTCTGTATCAGCTGAAACATCAGGGTTACCAACAACATCCACATCACATTGCCAAAATTCTCTATATCTACCCAGTTTAATTGGTCCATCTCGAAATACCTGCCCTATTTGGTATCGTTTAAAAGGCATTCTAAGGTTTGGATTCATTCCAACATACCTTGCAAATGGAATTGTGAATTCATTTCTTAAAACTAAATCTCGCAACCCTTGATCCTTCAATTTGAAACTCTCTTTCATGCTGTCAGATTGATCACCTTGTCCAAACTTTGAGGCAAATAATTCATAGCGCTCAATAATCGGCGTTTCAATTGGAGAAAACCCAAAAGATTCGAATACTTGTTTCAAAGACTCGACAATACGATCACGCTCAATTTTTTCTTCAGGACCAAAGTCGCGGACTCCCTTGGCTCGTTGTAATAATGATTCTGACATAAAATTTAATGGCTTGCCAGACAAAGCACTTTACAGTGCGTAGTCTGGGGCGACCGACGGGATTTGAACCCGCGACCACTGGTACCACAAACCAGCGCTCTACCAACTGAGCTACAGCCGCCATAATTATTGATAAATATTATTAAAAAGCTTATATTTTTTAATACAAAAAACTCTCTTTTCCCTGATTGTTTTGCAATTAAAGAAAAGAGAGTCTTTTAATTAAGCGCCTGACAATCATCAGGGTGTATTTTTACGAGTACAATCTCGTCTTGAGTTTTGCTCAAGCTGCTCCAAGGGTGTGTAGTCCAAAAATTCAATATCAGGCTTTCACTGGCCCTGATTCGCTAAAATTGAAGGTTTTTAGACATCTTCCTTGTTCAATTGCATTTAATATATTTTCAACATATTTATAATATCAAACACTCGATAAAATGTCAATAGCAAAATATTAACATATTTCAGTGTAAAAAAACAGGCGAAATGAAATCTTTCATTTCGCCTGGAGTGGGCCGTACGGGATTCGAACCCGTAACAAACGGAACCACAATCCGCCGCTCTACCAATTGGAGCTAACGGCCCGACAGAAACTGCCTAGCAAATTCATCTTAACAGCTTTTTTAATTCTGTCAAGTACCAGTAATTATATTGAGAAAATGGTAGGTAGTAAATTCATTTCTAGACAATACTGATTGCTTTCTGGTTTTCAAATCCTTCACAGTCACTACCTGTTTATCCATTTCATCTTTACCAACAATTACAACGAAGTGAATATCATTGGTCACTGCTCTCATTAGTTGAGTTTTAAAACTCATATCAACTCCATCATAAATCATTACATTATATCCATTATCCCTTATTTCTTTAGCCATCAACAAATATTCTGGCATGTAAGATCTATCCAAAACCATGATCATTACATCAACCACGCTCCCTAATGGTTTAAGATAACTCAATTGTTTCAAAGCTTCAAACAAACGATCAACTCCGACTGAAGCTCCAGTAGCTGGGACATTAGCTTCTGTAAATTTACTAACCAAATTATCATATCTTCCACCTGAAAATACACTACCAAATTCAGGCAACTCCGTTAGATAAGTCTCGAAAATCGGCCCAGTATAATACGCCAAGCCTCGAACCATGGCAAAATCAACTTGTAGATTTTTATCATCAACTCCCATCATACGGCAATATTCATACATCTTTTCAAGCTCTACAATTCCAGTCGTATCTAAACCTGCTCGCTGATATTTTACCTTCAGGTAAATCAACAAATCTTCATTACTACCTTGTTTTTCAATCAAATACATCAATTTCCTAATCGAACTATTTGATAAAAATCTAACTGGATTTTTACTTTCTTCATCCTGCTTATGTGACAATCCCTTGACTGTTTCTTCTCTCGACACTTTTCTGATTTTGTCAAGAACTCTCAACACAGCAGTCAAATCATCAGGGTTAAATCCAGCATATTGAGGGAATAAATTGCAAATCATTCTATTATTAATAACAATTTTGAATTTATCAATCCCCAACTTTTTAAACAAAGTAAACATCACAGCCACGATTTCAGCATCAGAATAAACACTACCAGTAAACAAACTATCAATATCAGCTTGCAAGAACTCACAATATCTACCAGCTTGAGCTTTTTCTCCACGATAAACTTTGCCAATTTGTGCTCGCTTAAAAGGTCTGGGCAAGGTCGCAATATTCGCTGCCACATATCTAGCCAAAGGCACAGTCAAATCAAATCTAAGAGCCATTCGTGGAGCTTCTGAATGGGAAAATTTTCTAGAATTTTCAACTTGGAAAAAATCCATATCAGTATATTCAAACTCCTCAAATAATACAGTTTGCAACTGAACAACAGCAGTATCCAAGGGTTCAAAACCAAAAGATCTATAAACAGCCATAATTTCATCAATAAGTCTCTGCTTAGCAATCATGTCAGCTGGATCTGTATCTCTAAAACCAGAAACCAATATTGGACTTACTTTTTCACTCATCTGCATTCCCTTTCCTCTTTGACGGGTGGTGATACTTTCAGCTTGTTTGTCAAGGGGCAAATTATTATTTCAATTTAACAATATTATCAATCGCTGTCAATAAACAACCATAAGCTCAAACTGGTGGTTTCTATTTCCACCGTATCAAGTTTAATAGCCTCGGATTTGGAGGTACACCACCAAAACTAAATATTTAAAGCATCGAACATAAACATCACGGGGGCTTGCCTGCCGTAATCTTGATGAAGGTAGTTCTGGGGTGGTAATACGCGCCACCAACATACTCACTTGTCACCCTGAATCCTGTCTGCCGAAAGGCAGGTTGTTTCAGGGTATAATTCTTCAAAATTCGGATTAAATTATTTAATCAAATTAATTTTCTATTCCATCCTCTAGTGTCAATTCAGGAGACTCTGAAACAAGTTCAGAGTGACGGGACCACACTCCACTTGTCACCCTGAATTTATTTCAGGGTATAATCAAGCCATCCCTTTATACTCTGAAATCCATCTTCGTTAAAACTTCGCTGGACAAGCAAGTTCAGAGTGACAAATTTACATATAGAAACTAATAATAACAGCTAACTCACCTTAACCGAATTCATCGTACAGTCGAGACAGACTATGCTTTCAGACATGCTGTCAAAAAAAGTATCATATTTTAATGATACTTAAACTACTCTTTTGAGCTCATGACGAATATCTCTACCAGCAACCAATTCAATGATTTCTGCCAAATCTGGGTGCAACCATCTATCACCCTTCATCCGATCAATTTTTTTCCGTACAAGATCATAAACAACTTGTGTACCAGCACCAAGTTCCTGAAATTGTTCTGGCAATTCATCATTTCCAAGATCAATTGCCTGACATGAAGCAATAACCTCGGCTGCAAGCACTGCTTGCACATGAGAAAGTTGTTCACGAAGCTTCCAACCTGCATTTGTTCCCATACTTACATAATCCTCTTGACCACGAGAAGTCGGAATACTGTCAGTGCTAGCAGGGTTAGCCAAAATCTTACACCGATTAACAGCCGAAGCAACCATATATTGCAAAATCATAAATCCGGTATTGCCATGATCAGCATTTCCACAAAGATCGTTTGGCAAACCATAACTCGAATGACTATCAAGCAACTGATAAAACCGTCGATCTGACATATTGGCCAAACCACACATAGCAATTGCAAGGTAATCGAGGTCATAGGCAAGCGGTTCCCCATGGAAATTACCACCAGATAAAACATCAAAATCACCATCTCTAGTTTCGAAAATTAGCGGGTTGTCAGTTGCTGCATTAAGTTCTCTTTCAATCGTTTCACGCACTCTACCCAAAACAATATCTACACTACCATGGACTTGTGGCACACAACGATATGAATATGCGTCTTGAACTCGCGGACCATTTTTCTTTCCCTTTTCATCACCATATTCATACTGACGATGCATTTTAAATTCTTGTGCTGCATGCTGACATCTCTTACTACCTCGTAACATATTCATAATCTGTTCAGCGACACTAATCTGTCCTGGATGACCATTCAATCCCCGAGCTTGATGTATACGATTATTAAAAGCATCAGTTTCACCACGAATGGCTTCAAGACCAAGAGCTGCTGCTGCATTGGCAACGGTCAATAGATTTTCAGAGTCGTACACTGCAAAAACACCATAAGCCAATACAAGATTTGCACCATTAGTCAGGCCCATTGCTTCTTTTGCTTGGAGTACCAAAGGTTTCAATCCCAGTTTAACAAACAGACTGTAAGCATCTACAATCTCTCCCTGATACAAAACCATAGCTCCTCTGGTAGCGCGCAAAACATTGCCTAGATATGCTAGAGGAATCAAGTCACCACTCGCGCCAACAGATCCATGAAGCGGAATTACCGGTGTAATCTCATGATTCAATAACGCAAGAATCTGATCACACAATTCAAGACGAATACCAGAATTGCCAACAGCAAATGAATTAAGACGAATAAGCATCATAGCTCGAACAAGTTCGGTGTCCATGGTATCGCCATAACCACATGCATGCGCTTTGACATATTTTTCATTATAGGCTTCAATCTCTTCTGTTTTCAATATTTCTTGCTTACGAGCACCACAACCTGTATTTACTCCATATATTACTTTCGAGTCCAATAGAGCTTCAATCCCATCACGCATTTTCTTTATCATTTTTCTAGTTGCTGGGAGAATTTCAACTTTTGCATATTCACCATCAATACCTCGAGCAACAGCAATCACATCCTTTATGCTCAAATGTCGACCATCAACTACTACATTTTTCAAAGTCATAACCACTCCTTTCCGTGGTGGTGGTCAAAGAACAAACTTATTATATAAATATACAACTTCAGAAATTAACATGTCAAATATTTACCCAAAAATAAACATTAATTACCAATTTTGTCAAAATAAAAAACTGACCATGTTAAGTCAGAATTATATGTTTCGTAATTCAGCCAGATATTTTGTTTTAACTACCTGAAGTAAAGCTTCATCCTTCAAATTGACATTTGACTGGACTGAAAATGCAATCGGATCCAGGAAAACAACAGAACATTTTGTACATGAGAATCTTTCCACATTTACCCGTGACCCATCGCTTAAACAAAAAATTCTTTTTCCATTATCTCCAACTACAACAGATAAACTTCTGGGCGAAAAATTCTTACATCCACACACACGACATTCAAATTCAATGTCTGAAAGCTTTTGTATTGGCATTGTCGTCTCCTCTCCTTTGGCTGGTGTAACACCTAGCTTATATTTTTAACACAAAACTCTGCCAATTGTCAATTGTCAACTGCTCCAGCTTCACAGCCTGTGATAAATCAAAATTTCCGATTCGTGTTCTTTTCAATACTGTTAATATTGCACCTACCTGTAAATCCTGACCTAAATCATGTGCTAAACTACGGATATATGTACCTGGACCACAAGTTATTTCCAATTCTAATTTAGGCCAATCAAAATTCAATATTTCAATAGTTTTAATTTCAACAATACTCGGTTTCAAATCAACTTCTTTTCCTTGTCTCGCCAGTTTGTATGCCGGAACTCCTTTTATCTTTTTCGCGGAAAAAGCCGGGGGCATCTGCTCAATTTCCCCAATAAAACTTTTCAAACCTTTCTCAATCACTCCTCTCTCTAATCTATCAACTGACAACTCTAATCTCTCAACTTTTCCTTCAGTATCATAGGTATCACTCACCATGCCAAATTCAATCTCTGCTTCATAAACTTTTTCTTGTGCCTTGAATTCATCAATCCGCTTTGTTGCTTCTCGTCCAATTGCTACAATCAATAATCCAGTTGCCATGGGATCAAGAGTTCCAGCATGACCAATCTTTTTTATTTTACAAATACTTCGCAATTTTGCCACTATATCAAAAGATGTCCAACCCTTTGGCTTGTCTATGAGTAAAAAGCCTGATTGTTTCATTGCTTCATCCATACATCGGATTATATTATGTTTTGTAAAAATATACAAAAAAACAAATGATAATATCATTTGCTAAAATCGCACAACATCAATAATTTTAAATTTAATTTTGGCCCTTCAAATCTCGCTTGTTCAGCAGAAGTTATTCTTAGCCTCCACGATTCATCGGCTGACAAACACCTCTTCGCTTTACATTCATCAACTGAATTATTCACCATCGCGCGAATAACATCCATAGGAACTTTGAGTGCCATCCCCACCCCCTATTCTATCGTTGCTCTGCAAACGGCTCCATCTGAAATATTTTTGTCTTATCTTCAGCCGTTAAAATATTTTTATCATTCAAAATTTCAACTAATTTTTTTAATTTATTATCTTCTTTTCTAGTTAGAACAACCAAATCACCACGAAGATCGCTCAATTTTTCATCAAGGTATTCTTTAGTTACCATGGTTGATTCTACTTTATCGAGTCTACCGTCTACTTTATCAAGCCTGCCGTCTACTTTATCAAGCCTGCCGTCTACTTTATCAAGCCTGCCTTCTACTTTATCAAGCCTGCCTTCTACCTTATCAAGCCGTTCATCCACACCATCAAATCGTTTATCAACATGAGTTGAGAAAGTGTTTATTGCCTCTAAAATATCTTTTGTTGTTGGTTCATTGTTCATAATTCAAATTTACATTATTTCAAACAAACAATCAAATTAATTATCAACTCCTAAAATTTTAGACCATTCCCTAGTCTTTAATCTCTAGTCTCTATTCCCTGGTATCCAGTTCCTAATTACCTGTAGCTAATATCTCAAATATCATACGCCTCTTCCTTCTTTTCTCTCCAGAATCCAAACAAATCTTCAAGTACTTCAACAAATATTTTAAATGGCGCTTCAATTATAAAATCAAAAATAAAAGCTATAAAATTAATCTTACTAAACTTATTGCTTGTCCACTGTCCAACAGTGGCAAATGGCAAAGAAATAAAATCTATTAACATAATAAAAATATTATCTCTCTTTTCTTCAATGCTTATTTCCTTAATTGGCTTCCTGATTCTAATCCCAAAAAAACTGACAACACTAAGAAAAAACACAAATATTAAAGCACTAGTCCAGATAAAATCAATTCTATCTAGTCCAATAACAATCAAATAAACCGACGCAGCAAAAACCATTAAATATAAAATATTTAGAACAACAGATGTTACTATGCTTCGATTCTTTGGCGCTTTTAGTTTGAATTTTTTTGCATCCTCACCAAAAACAATAACCTTTAATTCCTTTATTATCATTTCTGTATTTTTCTTGCCTGGTGTGCGAATGGTAATCGCCACAAAAAACATCAAAACCGGTGGAAATAAAATATTTATTGTCAGAGCAGTATAATTTATAAAACCTTTCAGGAGCATATCAAGCGGAAGCTCTAGGAATAATGCCAACAACATCTTTGTAAAAAAAACATAAACTATACTTCGCACAACACCACGAGTCAATTTTTTTCTCACAACTTTATATCTCTCATCGCAAGCTTTACGAACTTCTCTTTCTAACAGTTCTTCATCATCAAAAATTTCATACGCCGCTTCCGGATCCTTTTCAATCAAATCTTCCAAAATCCAGAAAACAATCGCAAACTTCTTGAATAATTTATCAAGACTTTTTTTCCATGGATGGTTTAGCTGTTGCCTAATTTCATCATTCACCAAATCAAAATCTTTGGCAATTGCATGAATCAAATTGTCATCAGCATTATGCCAATTTGGATAATATAAATTCCATAGGACAAATGACATTAGAGCTTCATCAGGCTTTCGCAAAACGCGATAAACCGCCAAATATGTCTGCAATTCTTTTTCTTTGTCATCTATTTCACCACGATTACTCAAAATCCTCGGATTCATTACTTCAAAGGCAAATCTAATCAAAGCCTTTGTCTTGGTAGATGGCACCAAAACCTCCTCAATTTCGCAAGCTTGGAGTTCCAACATCTGCATGAATTGCGATTGATTGAGATCTGATAGTTGAATTAATTTATTATATTTTTGAATTACCTTTAACAAATCATCAATTTTTGTTTTTGGCACTTGATTATTTTTCAAATATCCTGCCCTGATCATTTCATATACGATCTGCTCGGCTAACTTTTCTTCAGTTTGATTTATCAATATTTTTTCAATAAAAAGCTTGCGCTTTAACAATCGGAACAAAGCATTTTTTCGAAGTAAATGATCTTCCTTGTAATCCATGGCATTACGGACTTTTTCATAAACCAAAGAAAATTTACTGATTACCTGATTCACTCTCAAAACTTCTTCTTCAGAAAATTGAGGTTCTGTTTGACCAAAAACTGAAAATAACCGTTCTAATGACTTGCTTGGCATAGTTTATATTAATTCAAACAAATTATACCATTTTTATAAAGACAAAACAATTTATTATCCGACTTTCATTACAGCTTCAGCAATAACTTTTGATACATCTTTTTCAAGAGGTGAAGGTAAAATATGCTCAACCGTTGGGTTAGTGACTACACCTGCCAAAGCTTCAGCCGCAACTAGCTTCATTTTTAAACTAATTGTTTTCGCACGCATATCCAAAGCTCCACGAAAAATACCAGGAAAAACCAAAACATTATTTACTTGATTTGGAAAGTCACTTCTACCAGTTGCCACCACCATTGCACCTGCTTCCAAAGCCAAATCAGGCATAATTTCTGGTTCAGGATTAGCCATGGCAAAAATAATTGATTTTCCATTCATTGATCTGATCATGTCCTGATTTACAATATTTTTTACTGAAACACCAATAAAAATATCAGCTTTATCCATTGCTTGAGCCAAATCACCTTTTAAAATATTTTTATTGGTGATTTCAGCCATTTTCATTTTATATTTATTTTCCACCAAATCATCTCTACCTTTGAAAATAATCCCTTTACTATCTAGCATCAAAAAATTAGCTGAATCAAAACCATATTCAATTAACAACTTTGTAATGGCTATTCCAGCAGCACCGGCACCATTGACTACCACCTTTACCTTTTCTTTACTTTTACCTACAACTCTCAAAGCATTGATGAGCCCAGCCAAAACCACAATAGCTGTACCATGCTGATCATCATGAAAAACCGGAATCCCCAAATCCTGCAATGCATTTTCAATTTCAAAACATTCAGGTGCTTTTATATCCTCCAAATTTATTCCACCAAAGCTTGGTGCAATATTTTTCACGGTTTCAATGGTTTTTTCTACACTTTGCTCGGCCAAACATATTGGATAAGCATCAATTCCAGCAAATTCCTTGAACAATATTGCTTTTCCTTCCATCACCGGCAAACCAGCTAGGGAGCCGATATTTCCCAGTCCAAGAACCGCACTGCCATCTGTTATCACCGCCACCGAATTGCCTTTAATGGTATATTTATAAGCCAAATCATTATCTTGCTGAATTCGACGACAAGGTTCAGCCACACCTGGAGTATATGCCAGTGACAAATCCTCTCTAGTCTCCAATTTTACTTTTGATTTTACTGATAACTTACCTTTTACTTTTTCATGAAAAAGTAAAGATTGCTCATAGATGTCCATATTTTTTCTATTATTAATTACTTTTCCAATTATAAGCCGTGTAATACAATTTAACAATAGTCAGATTCTTTACATATAAGTAAATTTTTGCTAAATTATAATTATAAATTACTTATAAATATGCTTAAATTATTTAATACCCTCACCAAGGAAAAACAAAAATTCATTCCTCTGAAAAACAATAAAGTCAAAATGTACACTTGTGGACCAACCATCTATGATTTTGCCCACATTGGGAATATGAGTTCTTATTTATTTGCAGATGTTTTGAAACGCTATCTACGATTCTGTGGTTATAAAGTCAAAGATGTAATGAATCTAACTGATGTTGATGACAAAACTATAAAAGCAACACAAATAGCCGGAGAAGAACTTCGTGATTTCACCAAAAAATTCGAACTGGCGCTTTATGAAGATTTTAATGCTCTAAACATTGAAAAACCCAAAAAAGTTGTTCGAGCTACCAACTATATTCAAGAAATGATTAGTTTAATCAAAAAACTGGAAAAACTTGGTTACGCTTATCAAACATCTGACAAATCAGTTTATTTTCGCATTTCCAAATTTGAAAATTATGGCCAACTGGCAAATCTGGAGAAACAACAATTGAAAACAGATGCTGATGGCAGAACAAATTCAGATGAATATGACAAAGAAAATGCCCAAGACTTTGCTCTATGGAAAGCTTGGGATAAAGCAGATGGCAACATAAAGTGGGACTCACCTTGGGGCCCAGGTCGCCCAGGCTGGCATATTGAATGTTCTGCCATGATTATGAAATTACTCGGCGAACAGATTGATATTCATACTGGTGGAGAAGATCTTATTTTTCCACATCATCAAAATGAAATTGCTCAAACCGAAGCAGTCACAGGCAAACAATTCGTCCAATTTTGGTTACATCGAGCTTTCCTAAAAGTTGATGGCAAAAAAATGTCCAAAAGCATTGGCAATTTCTATACACTCCAAGATATTCTACAAAAAGTTCCAAATCCATTAGCTTTTAGATTTTTAATAATAACCAATCATTACAAACAACCATTAAATTTTACTATTGAGTCTCTTGAATCTGCCAATTCCTCTCTGAACAAAATTCATAACTTTATCAATCGACTGAAAAATTTATCTGAAGATCAAATTGATAATGATGAAAATCTGAATTTAATCCAAGAACAAACTGACAAAGCATACCAAACTTTCTCTGAATCTATGGATGATGATCTGAATACACCCAAAGCCATCGCTGGACTTTTTGAATTTATCACCATGATAAATAGATTTATTGATGAAAAAAGAGTAGGTAAATATTCCAAGAAACAGCTTTTGAAATTTTTAACTTATCTTGACAGTGTTTGGGGTTTTATTTTCTTTGATAAACAACTAGAAGTAAATATAGCTGAACAAATTGAACAATTAATACTCAAGAGAAATATTTTTCGCCAAGAAAAAAATTATCAGGAAGCTGATAAAGTCCGGTCTGAACTTCTTGAGCTAGGGGTAGAAATAAAAGATGAAGGGGACAAGACCACCTGGACCTATCTAAAATAATTATCAAAATTTTAAACCAAAAAAGCACTGAATATTATCAGTTGCTTTTATTTTTTATAATTTTTACAGGCTCGGTTTCTTATCAGCTTCAGGCGATTGATTTCCTAGTGACGAGCCGTCAACCACTCCATCATCCACCATCACCGCTGAAATAAAATGACCTTCTGTAATTCTGATTTTATGTTTCTTGCCCAATTCCCAGATAACATCATATTCAATATTTGAAAACAATTTAACTCTTCCATCATCAAATCTTACCATCGTATTATTATCAGGGAATTTAACCTCTACCACAATTCCAGTCATTACCTCATAAGTGTCCTCTACCTCTACACCATTGGTCTGTGGTTTTCTCTTACAAGCTGAACTTACAATTATTGCGAAAAATATCGCGAGAATAATAATCAGATCAAAATTAAAATCATTCTTTGTCCACCAGTACTTAACTCTTTTTAGACTATTATTCATTTCCATACTCCTCTACCTTTTCAGGCAAACAATCTTCCACTACATTTCTTGGCAATATTGACATACGATATTGCAAACGCAACAAATTCATTCTTTCAGGGATTTCCAACATATCCTTTAATTCTTGTTGACTAATTCCGTAATCATCCATTAAATTAATGGCAGTCATCATTTCAGTTTCAGAACTAGCGGATTTCATCAGGGAGAGAAGATAAACCCAAGCAAAATATTTTTTTTGTTCAGGTTGAAAATCAAATCTCTGTGCATTTTCATAATAAATTCGCGCTTCATCTACCGTAACAATGTTATCTTCAAACATTTGAGTAAAACACTGACTAAATTCATTAACCAGAGTGATCCCATGAAAATGATATCGGAATTGCAAATCCAGAACCATGCAAGGTAAATTTCTTCCTTTCTGGGAGTCAAAACATCTCGGCAAAGTACTTTGGATGAAAGCAGGATGACTCTGCAAGTCATATTTCTCAACCAGATTAATCGCTTCAGTGCAGGTCCAGTTAAATCCCCAACTATGACCAAAATTCATTGACAGCAATCCACTAAACAAATCATTGGTAGTCATTGTTAGCACAGACTTCAACCACGGAGCTTGCTCCAACATTTGCCAAGCAGGAATCCAATTTTCATTCTCTATCAATTGCTTAAATTTATGTTGAAGCAGAGTTTCTGCCAATTCTTTTTGATCTTTACTCATCAATAGTGAAATAAATTCATCATTAAAATATCTATTGTCAATTGCTAACAGGGCAGCAGAACCATAAAACTGACTGAAATCAAGAACTGCCACGCAACTATAGTGAACCATATAACTATAGTCAACCATATTTTGACCTCGGGCAATCAAAACCGGAGCTTCATACTTCAGTCTATTATTATAGGTTTCACAATCATTGAGACATGGATATTCATTTCTATCCAGACATGAATATTTATCAAGAAACAAAGCATTTTCCCATTCTTCTACACATTTTTCATAAGCATCATTTGCTGATGTATTAGCTGCCAGCCAAAAGCCACCCGCAACGATTACAGCAAGCAAAATCAAAAAAATTCTGGGAAGATAATATGATTTGAATCTTTTCTTTGCATTCATTTTTGCGCCCTCCATGTGGGTTGCCTGCCTTTTTGTCAAGGTTCACAATAGCTAAGATTATCACATATATTAAAATTTGTCAACTAAAAATAAGTACTGAAAGACTAGGAGGTTGTTAATGGTTTGGCCTTGGCAGAATAGCCGACCCACTGCCAGGCAGCGGGTCGGCTATAAGGAGAAAGATACTGAAATTAAACCCAGAAATACTGGAGTAGTTCCCAGAAATGCTGAAATAATGCCAACCAAACCGTCACCCTGAACTTGCTTGTCCATCGAAGTTTTAACGAAGATGGATTTCAGGGTCTCCGAAACACGAACAATTCATTTCACTCTGAAGTTGATTGAGTCCTATAAAATAGTACCCAGAGATGCTGAAATAGTTCCCAGAGATGCTGAAACAAGTTCAGCATGACGAGTGGTGTGTGCTTCCAGCACTCTGAACTTCGCCTGCAGTGAGCTTACTCGCCATGCATATTTAGAGCATCGACTATGAACATCACGGGGGCTTGCCTGCCGTAATCTTGATGAAGGCAGGTCTGGGGCGGTAATGCGCGCCACCAACATACTCACTTGTCACCCTGAACTTACTTGTCCATCGAAGTTTTAACGAAGATGGATTTCAGGGTATAATTCTTCTTTGCCTGCCTGCCGGACATTCGGCGAGCTCAGTCGAGCCGTAGGCGGGCATCAAAAAGTATGCACCGGATTTGATCTGGGGGTACTCTGCGAAGCAAATTCAAACACTCAACAATATATTGAAAAAAACAAAAAAACAGCTTCAAAAAAGCTGCTTTTTATCTAATCCTATAATTTTCTTATGGTTGAAAAATATTTTCAGTATCTCCATTTACAGAAATAATAACAGTATTAACAGATGGGAATTGCTTAGCAGTATTAATAATTTGCGATTTCATTGCTTGTGTTCGGCAACTTCCGCCATTAAAATCATTAATATTTCCCCTTAAATCAATATAAAGTGTGCCATTGGTTAAAGTTATAGTATTCAGTGTTGCAGTTGGAAGTAGAGAGGTATAACCTGATTCAGATTCCAAACCATCAGGACCTTCCAAAAGAGTCTCAATCGCTAATTTGGCAATCGCTTGGGTAAATGGCCGAGTTCGAACAACTGGATAAACATCAATACATGAATTTAAAGCTTCATCAATACTATCATTTTGGAAATAAATACTAAATTTTGAAGTATCAGGTGCATCTTGAATATAGATTCCAACAGCTTTACTATCTTCACTGGTTAATGCTCTGCCTGATGGATCATCCTTGGTAAAAACTAAATTCATTCTACCATCATCAATGTCAGCATAATTAAATTCAAGCTGACCAGTAAAATTTACAAACTCGGTTGTCATCCATTCGCCCTGCGCAGTTGCAAAACTTGATGCCACAACTTCTCCATTTGGTTTTCTTAAACTAACAGGAAAACTACCTTCAAAGAAAAATGTTCCTCTAGCTCTTCCGGAAAAATTTATTGGGTTGCTTACAGTAGCGCCTACAATCGGAGTCAATACAACAATTTGATCATTGGTATTGTTTGGTTGATCGCTGTTTACAGGTGTATCTGTATCAACATCACTTGGTTGATCAGTTGTCTCAACATCTTGATCCGATGTTGAATCTTGTGTTGAATCTTGCTCATCTTCAATCTGTTGGTCATTATCAGCTGTAAAAAAATCTTGATTGGTGAATAGAAAGAATGCACCGACAATCAAAATCAATCCGATAATAATCCCACCGATTAAATAGATAATTTTTTCAGACATAAATTTATTTAGTTATTAACTCTTATATGACGACTAAAGACTCAAAACATTACATTTTCTTAGTAATTTATGCTTATTCTGGTCATTTAATCAATTATACTTCATTATACCACTTTTTTATTAATTTTGCAAATTCTACAGGTTTTCCTTGCAAAACTTTCAAATATTCTTCAATTTCTATCTTTTACAGACATTCGGATTATTTATTTTCAAAGCAATCAAATAAATTGATACCAACAAAATAACAACACTCAAAATATTTATTTCCACCCCATGCCATGGCAGAAAGCCAAAAATTGTTGAAGTAACACTTATACCAATAAAAGAAGATAAGATTATTGAGCCACAAGATGAACAACCAACACCAATCACGCCAATTAAAACTGAAAAAACACTTCTACCAAAAACTTTTTCAGATTTTATTCTTTTTCGTAAATAAAACAATAATAACGCTAAATCAATCGCAACTAATACTGCGACTAAAATTAGATTAAACAATGTAATTGCTGTAAATCCTTTATAAAAAAACAAATAAGCTTTGGCAACCAAAAACATTGAATAACCAAAAGAAAACAAACCTGAAGAAAAGACAAATACAATATATGACTTCAGTTGCAAAGTCAGAATAAAAAACAAGAAAAACACAAAAATAACCACGAAATTAACATAGCTTTTTTTATCCTCAAAAGCGGATTTAAATCCAGCCATTGCCTTAAATATCTTTTTCATAATTTACAAAAATTTTCAAAACTGCGAGTAAAAACATCAATAAAATCACTAAATTCAGATTTAAATAATAAATCACAAAGCCAGGGCTGAACAATTCACACACAACCAAAACTAAAGCGAATACAAAAAACGCAATAAATAAAAAAGTAATCAAATTTTTAATCATTTCTTTCATTGTCGAAAAGTGTAAAACTGATTTTATCAATCATTAGATATTTATCATCATCGCCAACCCCAGGCGCAGAAATAATCAATTTTATTTTGTTATTTACATATTCTGCATCCTTCAATTCAAACTCTATCTGCTGATTTTGCCATTCAATATCTTCAATTGGTTTCAGTTCTTCCATGAAAAATGCCCAATCATGATAATCTAGCTTCAAGCCAATTTGAGCCTGTAAATCATTCGATTGTTTGAACCTGATATCTACCCTTACCTTGTCAAACTTTCTTGGAGAATAAACTTCGAGATAAATCGGCTCATGCAACAGATCAACGAAAATATTTTCTGATTCGCTCCGTAGCTCAACCCTACCAACAGGATATGGTCCTTGAATAAATTTATTTTTGGCCCTAAAATCTAAATCATAGACCAAACTATGAGCAAAAGATATTTTCTGAATTACTAAAAATAACAAAATCAACACCATTGTTGCCATTGTTATAATTTTGATTATCAGAATAATTTTTTCAGATGATAATGTCAATTTCATGAGAAAATGCTAAAATATTACTATGAGCCTAAAATCCAAAACCTATTTTTATTTACGACTATTACTACTGTTAACCATTGTAGCAGATTTTTTGTGGATCAAAAATCCCGTACTCGCAATTGCCCTATTTACTTTATATTTCCTGATTTATTCAATACCGCTTGGCTCATACCTATTTTCTAATAGCTCTAAATATATTCAACTAATTTTGGGTAGTCTAGTAATTATAGGATTAAATGTTATTATTCTGACTACAATATTTTATTTATGGCAAACACCAACCATCTTATATTTAGTTATTTTTCTTCTAGTGACAATTGTTCTTGAAATAAAACTAAAATTCAACCTAAACCTAAATTTCAAATTACCAAAATTAAGATTTAATTATTACCTTTGCTTATATTTAATTCTGACTTTTATTAGTTTTATCTATTTATTTCAGGCTTCAACTAATGAAGCTATCGCCAGCCCTTGGCATGTTCTGCCAACCTTCTTTTTTATACTATATTTCATTTGTACTTTTATTTTAACAATATTCATTAGACAAAACAATAATTCCATAATATCTCTTTTAATCATTTCATTACATTTGTTTCTCACCAGTTCAATAGCTGCTATTGTTTATCAACTTGGCTATGGTTTTGATCCGTTTCTACATATTGCTGGGATAAAAAACATTCTTCAAACCAGTACACTTTTACCAAAACCTTTTTATTATATTGGTCAATACAATTTTGTAATTTTCCTCAATCAATTTACTCATCTTTCAATTGACCAAATTTTCAAGTTTCTAAATCCTATTCTTTTTGCGATCTTAACCCCAGCTTGCATTTTCATTGGCCTTAGTAAAAAACTAGACATAAAAAAAATTAGTCAAATTACTCTACTCACATTATTATTACCCATAACTTTCTTTATTACTAGCACACCTCAAGGACTGACAAACATTTTGTTTCTGACAATAATCTTTTTATCATTAAATACTTCAATCAATAAATATTTCTTGCTCGGATTATCAATTCTAATGATATTAATTCACCCTTTCTATGGTTTGCCAGCCATCCTCTGGTCTTTATACTTACTTTTACCACAAAAAAGCCTAAAAATTTTAATGATTTTTTTCGGTATATTAACCTATCCTATTTTATTTTTATTAAATTCTTTTTTCAACAATCTTCCAGCTAAACTGACATTCCATCTGCCAAAGTTTGATTTTCATTCATTTATCCAACAATACAATTTTCCTCTTGATTTTGCTCATTACTTTGGTTCATTTAATAAAACAATTTTCTTATTACTGGCAATACTCGGATTTATACTTATTATCAAAACAAAACAATTTTCACAATACAAAAAATATCTTTTCTGGTCAATCAGCTTTCTACTAAGCTTTATCATTATAGCCACATTTTTTGATTTAAATTTCGGTACCACCAGCAACATCAAAGATTTCCAGTTAAGAATTCTTGAGCTGTCTTTATATTTCCTGTTTCCCTTTGTATTTTATTTTTTTAACCATCTAGTTTCAAACTTCAAATCCACATTTGAACAATCTTTTGTCATTTTACTTATACCACTAATCTGTTTACTTTCACTATACTTCAGCTATCCGCTTGATGACAATTATCGTAATGACAAAGCTTTTAATCTCTCCCAAACTGATATTTCAACCGTAAATTTCATTAATAATAATTCTTCCGACAATTATATTGTTCTCGCCAATCAAATGGTCGGTGCTGCTGCAATCAAACAATTTGGTTTTAGTCATTATTACAACAATGAATTTTATTATTCTTTGCCAAATGGCCGAGATAACCAGCTAGATAAATTTTTTAACCAAATGGTCTTTGATTTTCCGAGCAAACAAACTGCCATTGAAGCCATGAATTATGCTGGTACAGATCAGCTTTATCTGGTCCTAAATAATTACTGGACAAATTTTCCGACTTTAGTTGAACAAGCAAAATCACAAGCAGATAAAAATTGGTCAATCGATAATGGAAAAAATCATATTTTTCTCTATAAAAAATAATCAAACTATCCCTTTATACTCTGAAACCATGCACTATAAACAAGTTTAAGTGCATGACGAGCAAGTTCAGAGTGACAAATTTAAACATATAAACAACAATAACATCTAACGCATACATTCCCCCCCCTAACATGTTTAGCCTCGGGCTTGCCTGCCGTAATCTTGATGAAGGCAGGTTTGGGGGCTTTCTTGCCGTGTTCAAAATATAAAATGGTTTTCATAAGTAGCAATTAAAGCCCCCAATGGTTTTTGGCTACTTTTTGCCATCAAAAAGTAGCAAGCGAAGCTTTATCAATCACTTACATTTAGATTAAACTGTTGACCACTACTTTCATTTACTCATCTAAAAACATATATCCCAGCTATCGCTGATTATTTTTTAAATTAAAAAAATGGTCCACATTATGAATCATTTTTTTTATTGACACATATCTCTTTCAAAAGTCATGGCTTCACCTTCAGTCAGATAAAAATATTTTGATTTATCCGAATACCAAACTTCTATCACATGTTCTTTGAATCTTTCACAACTTTCAATTGTATTCCCAACTAATGGCATTTCAATAATACAATTTTTGAATTGTCCCTCTATGACAATGTAACGCATAAACAAATATGGAAATAAAAACAGCTTAAATCTGAAATTCATACTTTCAATCTTGACATAAAGTCTAATTTTCCTGACAGCCATCTCTGCCTACTACGGTGTAGAAAAAATGTGTTTCAACCACTGATACTCAATTATTCCATAAATAAGGAACAAAACTATCAAAAGACTCAAGCCAAACAGAACCTTTAGAAACCAACCAGTATCAGTTTCAGGTGGCCATTTCTCACCCCAATCCGGCATTTCTTCATCATTATTTCCAAGACTCCAATCATTATCCCATTTTTCTGTTGGCTTCACTTTCTTGCCTCCGTCTTGGTTGCGCATGAATCAAAAAACAATACAACAAAACATACTTTAACAAATTTTCACAGTTTTGTCAATACACTGAATTTCTCTCTACAATTCCTTATATCGTCTCCAAAACTTCACATAAAATCTAAATTTTCTGGCAATCCGATCAATTGTTTGTTCTCGATTTATTTTTAGTTTATTGAAATCCTGCAATGCCTTTAAAAAAATTGTTCTACCAACAGCAAAACCAACAATTTGCGGAAAAGAACTTGCTGACCGAAGCCAATCTTTGACATTTTGATCATTTTCACCGCGTCCCAGCACTATTACTCGTGAATTTTTATCAATCGCCTTTAATACTTTTGTCCAGCCAGATTTTGTAAATCCTTCAAGCTTCCAAATATCTACTGTTACTTGCTTTCTGATTTCTTTGATTGCTTGTACCGTCAAATCAGCTCGAAGCTTTGTTTCAAATAGCTTAACTGAACCAGCTTTTTCCAAATCGTTTTCAGTCGGTATTACCAACATTTCAAACAACAACTTGAAATCATTTTTAACACAAAAATCACTAAGTTTTTTCAATCTTTTTAATTGATTTTGATTTATTCGTTTATTAGCTGGATTATAACGGACTAAGACTTTTACAAAATCAGGTCGATAAACTTTTAGATGAGTACCAAAAGCTGTCCCGAACTCGAACTGAAATTCTTCTTGCCCACTTTTTTCTACTGGAATTATTAGCTTAACCCCAAGTCTTTTTGCTGGGCGAATCAATGGCTGACCATATTCCTCATCAACCAAGATACCAAATTGATCCAATTCATTTTCATAATTTTCAACCACTGATTCAAATGCTTCATATATAATAGCTTTGAAAATTTTAATCTTTTTCTTATCAGAAGCTGATATTTTACCCTCTAACCCTAGTATGTTCTTGGCAAATGTTGATCGATGATCAAATGGTAAAATTAGTAATGGTTGATAATTCTTAATTGACATAAACTTTATTATATGTTATTTTTATTAATTAAAGTTCTTTTCACCGCGTAACCGAGAGGAGAACACATGGAACCAACCCGTTGGTCAAAGGTGCTCAATTTTGCTATTAAAATTCTAGACTCTCTATTGAAAATTATTGGCTTCAAAAAGGTTTATATTTCTACCAGCACCAATCTAAATCTTGTAGAAAAATATTTCATAATTACAGCTGAAAATCTCAAAGGACAAGGATCCTACTCAACTGAAATTAAAGACATCCATACAGATGAAATTTTCAGAACAGATCCCTGGCAACTTCAGCCAAAATATTTGAATGTTTATTTCTCAACAAAACTACTCATCAGCTTACTAATAATTTTGATCTTTACCATTTGTTTTACATTCATTTTTAATTTTCAAATCTCATTCACTTCAACTCTGATTGATGCCTTGCTCAATTCGTCAGCAATTTATCTTGGAATGGTTCTTACTATGGTTGATGTTTTTCTTATTACTGCACTTCTGACCGCAGATAATGCACCACCAGGTACAGAACTATCAGTGATTTTTTTACTTGTCTTATTTTTACTTCCAAACTACTTCGGCTGGGAATTTATCTTGACTCAACTTGGTATTATCTAATGTTTCCTAATTCTGGAAACATTTTTTTGTATTTTAATTTTATCATATTCAACAACTATAATCTATAAACCAGATTTAAATTGGTAATGTGAGGTTTATTTTTGTCTCTAATTTTTTTTCCCAATTTGTTGCATCAATTTGGACTTTCCTAATTTCTCCTTGTTTTGTATAAAGCAAAAAGTTATTCTCTCGCGTAAAATCATAAATTTGCTTGGTAATTTTTACATCATCAAGACAATAATTTTTTAATTTTTCCAACTCCTGACTTTTCCACCACTCAATCGCCTGAAGACCATGTCCAGACTTATTTACACCCAAAGTTGCCTCGGCAATTGAATCTAGTGAGGTTCTTTTGTCCATTACTTGATAAATTTCCTGCAAAATATCCAAGCTTTTTATTTTGGTCAGATCACCAGAATAGTACTTATTCAAAATCGGAATATCAAAACTATTGGAATTAAATCCAATTAGCATGTCAGCTTGCTCCAAGATTGGCCAAAGATTAACAAAATCCTGTTCAAAATAACTCTCATAAACATCTCTTTCAGAATCATATAAACCAACAACCGAAATTTCAAAACCTGATATATTATTACCAACTTCAGCAAATGAATTTTTTGTTTCTATGTCAAATACAATTTTTTTCATAAATTTAGATTATTTTTCATCTATTAATTATACTTCATTAATTTAAACCCTCAAACTTGACAAAACAAGCAAACAGTCGTATTCATAATTTCTGCTATTTTAAACTTCAAATCACAAAACATGCCAAGCCTCGGGGCTTGCCTGCCGTAATCTTGATGAAGGCAGGTCTGGGGTTTGCTTTGCTGTAATCAAAAAACTACTAGCCAAAAGCTAATAGTTTTATAATGTCTGACTTAAGAATTATTTTACAAATTGGTGTTTCCCGCCAACTCGCTCCATCATCTTATTCCCTGATCTTTGTAAACCCAAATCTTCTCTAATTTGTCTAGCTTCTTCAAATTTTCCTTGTTTCATTAGATTATGAGCATCTGCAAACTTAGCAAAGTTTTCCTCTGTAATCTTTTCTGCCATTGGACTGTCAACAATCAATTGTTTCCAAGTATCATAATCAGCCTTATCAAGTGCCTCCATCATCGCCTGATGGTTCTCTAGATTAAACTTTTTTTCTCCATGCATTCCCTTTGGACCAGAAATACCCAACTCCTCCATTATTACTCTTGACTGCTCAAAATCACCTGCTTGACGAAGTTTGAATGATTCAACCAATTTACTAAATGTTTGTTCATTGATTTTATCTGCAGGAAATCTGTCACCAAGCGCTTGCTTCCAAGCGTCATAATCATTATTTTCAAGAGCAGACTTCATTTCCTGCCCTTGTTCCATTCTATATCGCGGACCTTCATAATTATTTTCATTGCTTTCCCCATCGTCAGCTGATGCGTATGAAGTTACACCAATTGTAGTTACTAGTATAGCAATAATCACAACCGCCAAGTAGTAATTATAAGTCTTAAATTCCTTTTCCTCTTTTTTTAATTTTTCTTTATTTTTGTTTTCTTCATTTTCCTTCATATTAGTTTGACTCTACTTGCAAACAAGAAAAATCAATGACTTGACTTGATTCTCAAATAGACTCTATTTATTTATTAACAAATTTAATGGCCATTTAATTCTCATCAAGTAATACGCCACTAGATTTATTTTCTTTCAAAACATGGCATTTCAGACACACAAAACATCGGTCCTCGTAGCATTGGCAAAACATCATCAGCTTCAAACATAATAAATCCCATTCTATCCGCTGGTTTAACCAAAACTCGTCCAATTACATGAACTCTTTCCCCTCTTTTCAATTGCTGGACATTTTTAAATAATATCTGCCAATCCTGTCCACGAATGTCATCAAGCAAAAACTGCTGGTCACCTATTTCCATCACAACACCCAATAAATTTCCTTCATCAGGCTTAAAGGAATTTTTGAAGCCTTGTTTAAAAACCTGACGATACATTGGAAATTTATTATACATTGAATTCTCAACAATCCTCATGTCAGCATAACTATAAAGACCAAAGCCAATCGCTACACTTGCAAAAACACAAATAACAACAACTAACAATTGATTATATTTGTATCCATGCTTGGTATGCTGAAAATTAAGATAAGATAAATATATCAAAACAGTCAAAGCAACAAACCAAAATCCGATCACCAGTGACAATACCTTTATCTTTTCTTCGCCAAGAACAATACTATTTTGACTCAAGAAAAAAATTATTCCACAAGCCAAGCTTCCGAAAAATAGGGCCGTAGCAAACATTACCCAGAAAAAATAAGACTTGAAAACAAAACCCCACTTTGATTTAGGCTCTATGTTTTCTTTCTTGATTTGTTCTGAAATTTTATCTACTAAATTGTTCTCATTCATATTTTAGGTTTAGATCAATGCATGTTTTATTAAATTGTTTCTTAGCTCTGTTAAGTAAAGTGGCAATCGTACCAGTTGGTTTCTTCAAAACATCGGAAATTTCTTTATAGTCCAATTCTTCAAAATATTTTAGTACCAAAACTTCGCGATATTTTAAATCCATCAGAGCTAAAACCTGCTTTATAATTTCCTTTTTTTCATTATTTTCTAATGTTTCTACAATACTTACTTCATGTTCCAATTTATTCAAAATATCATCAGTAAGAATTTCAATCGAAATAATATTTTGTTGTTTTATTTTTCTATATTTGCTGATAACCTCATTATGGGTAATACGATAAATCCATGAAGAAAATTTTAAACTTTGATCAAAATCGTTCAGATTTTTATAAACTTTGATAAAAACATCCTGTAAAATATCCTCTATTTCTTCATCAGGAAAATTTGATAATCGCCTGATATAATAAGTCAGTTTTGTTTGATACCTATAAACAATATCCGAAAAATACGCTTGGTTTTCAAGCGCTAACTCAACTAATTCAGCATCAGTTTTTTCTACTATTTTAGTAGACATAGTTATAAATATATTACGCAATTCCAAATATTTTCTTTCATTATATTATTGTCGTGTTCAGATGTTTTGTCAACATTCCAATACAATCACCCAATATTTCATTATCACAATATTTCAATATTACTATTTCAAAAAGAAAAACTCCCGACTCATTGAGTGGAAGCTTTCCTGTTTTAAGGTTTGTTGTCCCTGAATTGGGATGAAAGAACTTCTTAGGAAGGATCAGTTGGTCAGGGTGTTGAACACATCCTGGTCAGGCTCGACCAGGAGGCGCTCACCACTCTCTCGTCCGTAGACCACGATCGCGGTCCCAGGACTGGTCCCCAGGCTGGGAATGAACCCGGATTGCACTGCCTCGGGCTCGTAGATCTGGCTGCTCGGCGCGATGAAGCACTGAACAGTCAAAGGAGAACTCACTCCAGCCGGGACCATGTAGCCGTTGGTCAGCGAGAAGTTGATGACGGCGAACGAACTTCCGTCATCTCTGTTCCGCAACTCGATGATATCCGTGAAGTCGAGCATCTGCCACGACGACAAGGACCTCAAGCTGCAATTCAACAGGCGATTGTACTCTTCGCTCGACATCAGCACCGAAATAGTGACCGATGTCACGAGAGCGGTCTCGCCGTTGTTCTCCTGGTCCACCGGGTAGTTGATCAGGTTGAAGCTGATCATGGTGTTCTCCGCGCCGTAGATCAACATCGTACTGCTACTCAAGCGCTGAACCATGATCTTGCTTTCCGGCAGGGCCTGGAACTGACAGATGCCAAGACCGAGTGCGTATTCCACACAGCGCATGTCATCCGGACACATGCTATGCGTCCAGACCCAGTCGTCTTCGCTGGTCTGGACGCAGCTCCAGATGTTGACATTATTCTCGTCATCGCACATCTGGTAGCTGGAGTTACCGCAGGGACCGTAGCTCGTGCTACAGTCCCCCTGCACACAGAGCTGGTTGTTGATCGGGAACTGGTTGGCCTCGGTGATGTAGCCCGGACACTGGTCCGAGCTGTTGCAGTAGTGGCCGTTCTCCGAGTACCGACAGGTCCCGCTGAAGCGGTAGCAGAACTAGCCTTCCTCGGTCCGACAGTCACTGTCGTCCCGACATTCCAGTTCGCACCGACCATTTTCGCACAAGAACGAACCGTCCGCGCAGTCAGCGCCATCGCTACACTGCGTGTACTCGTGATCTACGACTGGCTGGCACTGTACCTGCTCCTGCGAGATGAACACGCAGGTCAACCCACTGTTGCAGGTGAAGACCCGCTGGTGAAGTTCTCCGCTCCGAGCGCGAACGCACTCGGTGAAATCGACGGGTCCGCCGATGTTGCACGACTGCGTCCATTCGCTAACGCACGGTCCTGCGTTCTGGACGCAGAAGCCGTCTTCGGCGCAGAAGTCTCCAATCCTGCAGTCAGTGTCCTGACTGCAGTGGAGATTGTCGTTCGGCTGGCAGGACTTCTGCGAGCCGAAGAACTCACTGCTGGTCCAGCAGAAGCCGGAACAGCAGTCGTCGTCCGAGTTGCACTCGGACGCGATCTCGTTGCAGGTATCCTCCATCGGCACCGGCGGGGAGCATTTCTGCCCCCCACCCGCGGTCACGACCAGAACCAACACGATCAGCGACACCATTCGGAAGCTCTTCACGATTTCCCTCCTGGGCAATGGCGCGAAACGCGCCAAGTTAAAGAACAGTTACAATATTAATTATATCATATTTTACACAAAATGTCAATGAATTGAGGTATTTTAATGTAATTCTAGGAATAAAAAATAGTTATTATTACTATCATTTTCCCGAATTGTATCTCAAAGTTTTCTCCATATAAAAAGAGAAAAAAATTATAACAACAATCTAAATTTTCCATAAACTTGACAAATTTTATACATAATGATAATATTTAAAATCAAAAACGCACCTTCACAACAAAAAACAGGACAAAAAATGAACAAAAACACAATAGAACACCGACTTGCATCAATCACGATTAACACTTGGCTAAAACTAAGATTTCGTGATTCTGCCATTGCTTCAGTGCAAAAACTTCTAAACCTTGAACTCATTGGCTATATTGAAATCCACAGCGCTGATCTTATCGCCTGTTATGCAGTAAAAGAAACTAATAATTGGGAAAAAGATTGCAACCGAACAATCAGAGTCAGAATTACTAACACAGAATATATTCATTTTTTTGTAAATGATATTTCAGATGCACTTGAGGCAATGGACCTCCTCGAATCTCATGCTTTGCAAAAAATTGTCACCCGTAATGCAGATAAACAAAAAGCTGAATGCCATGCCTTTATAAATTCATGGCTGACTAATGAATTTTTGGCAGAATTCCTTGATTGGGGTATTGACATTCATCATCAATTCTATCCCAATGAAACTACACCATACTTTGTTATTTCACTGGTAGATGCTCAAAACATCTTTTTTACACTTGAAATCTCCTGTTGGAGCGGAGTCTTGTCATTCACCAATGGCACACAAATTCGTCGGCGATTCAAGGACCCAACTCAAATTCAGCAAATTTTGCGTGATCAGCTTACTAAATACATTGAGCACCTCTAGACAGGAGGGGAAGATGAGAATCAAGAGCAATGAACTACAAAATCTTCTACAGAAACATGAAATTAAATCTCTAGATCAAATCACGAGACTCCCACCTCAAACAATTTTCCTAATCATCATCTTTGGCACTACTTCAACGAATATTCCAGGCGATGAACGATCCCAAACCAATCCTGACCATGACGATCCCGAGAATATTGAGATTCATTCGGACAATCATGTTTTTATGTTCCTGTCTCAATCTGACTGGAAAGATGTAACCAGAATGATATTTGAAGAAGATGTAAAAAGAACAGACATTATCGCAATTGAATCAGCTGGATTGCTAGTTCCCAGAAAAGATATTATTATGAAAGATATTTGATCCTTAAATATTGATAAAACAAAAGACCTTCAACGAAGGACTTTTTTTATTTACAATAAATTTTTTCAATCTATATCCAACTTTATTTCCACTATTTCACTATTTCATTAATTCAACATTACAATACTCAAATTCAACACACTAGCAAAACTCACCCAGATAATATACGGCCAGAGCAATATACTTGACCACTTTTCAATTTTCCAATACCAAATAATCATCATCAAAATCATCAGCCAAATAATCACAATATCTACCAAAGCCAAAACTGGACTTTGTAAACCAAAGAATATAATTGACCAAATAGCATTGAAAAACAAATGCACCCAAAAGAATATAAATGCTGATCTAACTTTTTCATTTTTTTCCAATTTTCTCCAAATTAAATAAACACTTATACCCATAAGAACATACAGTATTGTCCATACCGGTCCGAACAACCAATTCGGAGGAGAAAAAACCGGTTTGTTCAAGCCAGAATACCATGAGTCAATCGAGCCAAAAGTAAAAAATGACCCTATAAAACCAGCCAGCAGAGGAACTGAAATTGAAATGATAAATTTTTTCCACATCATATATTTTCTTAATTTTATAATATAATTATAACATGATTTTGCCAACTTTTCATTTTATCTATACAATTAATATTACAAAGGTAAACATGTCTGGCTTACCATTATTTCAATATTTCACTATTTCAATATTACAATATCACAATATTTCAACATTTTTCCAACTTTATTTTCTACAGTTTGGATTCTGACCCCAAAAACCGATGCAAGACAAAAACAGAATTAAAAAAATCAGCGATTTGGCTGATCTATTTATTTTGAAGTTTTCTTTATGTTTCTCATAAACCATGCATCAGACATGTATTCAAGTATTGGCTGGATAATCCAGAAATAAATTAACCCACCAACAAAAAATCCAATTCCTCCTCCGCATAGAATATCTACAAACACTTGCAACAAAGTCTTTAATCCAAATAACTTTGAATTAAACGAAATGTCCCAGAAGTCAATCAACTCTAAAGTCTGACAAAGCATTATCCCCAAAATCATTCCAACTAGATTCCCCAATAAAAGTTGAAATATTTTGAACCTCTTTACCACATGATTAAAAATAAAACCAAATATAGCCGTCAACATCATTGTTAGCATCATTGGAATAAAGAACATTTCTACCTCCTTTGCCTGCGGTGAGTTTGCTTGCCACGCACTTAAACTTGTTTATAGTGCATGGTTTCAGGGTATAATTCTTCAAAATTCAAATTAAATTCTGTAATCAAATCAATTTTTCATTCCTTACTTTAATGTCAATTCAGGAGACTCTGAAACAAGTTCAGAGTGACGGGACCACACACCACTCATCATCCTGAACCCTACACTCGTCACCCTGAACCCTACACTCGTCATCCTGAACTTGTTTCAGGATCTCCGGGTACTGTTTTCAGCATCTCCCAATTTGTCACCACATCTCACTTGTCACCCCTGAACTAAATTCAGGGCAGGCTCTGAATTTGCTTGTCCATCGAAGTTTTAACGAAGATGGATTTCAGGGTATAAAGACCGAAAGCTTCTGCTAATCCTTTATATTCAATCCAAAACACTATTCCCCGCCACAAAACCAGTACTCCAACAAACCTGCAGATTATATCCACCGGTCGGCCCATCAAGGTCAAGTATTTCTCCAGCAAAATATAAATTTTCAATAATTTTTGATTTCATGGTTTGTGGATCAATTTCTCGCAAATCAACCCCACCTTTTGTTACAATCGCTTTTTCAAAACCATCAAGTCTGTCAACTTCAAGCACAAACTCTTTCAACAGTTTTACTAAAACTTTTCTTTCTTCTCTAGTAATTGAATTTACTTTTGTGTTTTTATCAATGTTTGATAACTTCACCACAACTGGAATTAATTTTTGTGGTAATAAATCATCCAAACTATTCTTAAAATCTTTATTTATTAGCCCCTTGAAATCCCTTTGAATCCTAGCATCCAATTCAGCTACTGACAAGCCTGGCTTGAAATCAATTCGGAGTTCTACCTTTCCAGCCTGGAGTAAAGACCCAATGCTTTTACTCAAATCCAAAATAATTGGACCACTCATGCCATTGTTTGTAAAAATCGCTTCACCAAATCTTTCATCTTGTTTTTTATTTTTTTGAAAAACCTTTATTGCAACATTTTTCAGACTCAAACCTTCCAATTCTTTGACAAAATTCTCTTTTACCATAATTGGGACTAATACTGGCTCTGGTTTAACTAAATTATGACCTAAATTTTTCAACCAACGATAACCATCACCGGTTGAACCCGTAGCTGGATATGATTTTCCTCCAGTGCAAATTATAAATTTTTCAGCTACCACTTCTCTACCACTTTTTAGTACAACTTTTTCAATCATCTTGCCATTTTTTATAACATTAACAACCGGGTCATTATTCACTATCTTCACATTATTTTTCTTCATCTTATTTACTAATACAGCCAAAACATCAGCTGAATTATTACTCACAGGAAATATTCTTCCACCTCTTTCTGTCTTTGTTTTCAAACCATTTTGTTGGAAAAAACTCACCACATCATCAACACTAAATTTGTTCAAGCTAGAATATAAAAATTTTCCATTTTTACCAAACTTCTGAACCAAACTTCTGACTTCAGTTTCGGCATTGGTAATATTGCATCTACCCTTGCCTGTAATCAACAATTTCAACCCTAATCTATCATTTTTCTCAACCAAAACAACGCCTGAACTTTTTTCAGATGCCTGTAGCGCTGACATCATACCAGCCGGACCACCGCCAATCACCAAAATTTTTGATTTGAGAATATTACGCATACATCAAAAATAACATTAAATCATAATTCTGGCAATTATTCTTACCAGATTTAAAATTTGACAAAAATATTAATTCGTTATGTTTTAAAAAAATAATTAAAAATAATTACAGTAATTTTATTGCAATTTTTTATTTGATATTTCATTCAATTTACTTTATTATACATATATATAACCCATAACTCTGGACTAATGATTGACGATTAATTTATGCAAATTCCAAAAAGAAAATCCGAACAAAATATCAAGAGAAAAACTTTTGATCCGTTTATAACCCAAACAAAATATGATCAGATTAAAGCCGAAGTTGATAAAATGAAAAACACCATCAGACCAAAGCTAGCATCAGAAGTCAAAAGATTGGCTGAACTCGGTGATTTTTCGGAAAACGCTGAATACCAAATCGCCAAAGGTAAATTACGAGGACTCAATAATCGCATTTTAGAATTTGAAGAACAACTCAAACATTGTGAGATTATAAAAACCAACAACAACAATCAAGTAGTTGAGCTTGGCAATTTTGTCACAGTTGAATCAGCAGGCAAACAATCTACCTATCAAATACTTGGTTCAGCCGAAACAAATCCAGATACTGGTATTATTTCAAGAAATTCACCCCTAGGTTCGGCTTTATTAGGAAAAAAAATATGCGATCAAGTTGAAATCATCCTAAGGGACAAAACCACAAACTTCAAAATAATTTCAATCAAATAATTTTCAAAAATAAAAAACCATGCACATTCATGGTTTTTAGATTCAATTAACAAATATTAATTCTTCAAGCCAACACCTTTTTTCAACAAAACTAGATTGAAAACATACATTACAACTGTAAATACTACCAATATCCCCAAACTGAAAAATACATTAACATCACTGATACCAAGAAAACCATAACGAAATCCATTGATCATGTATAAAATCGGATTAAATCTGGAAACAACTTGCCAAAAAGGAGGCAGAGCATTGATTGAATAAAATACTCCACCCAAAAAAGTCAACGGCGTCAATATAAAAACAGGAACAATGGAGACATCATCAAACTTCCTGGCAAATACAGCATTGGTAAATCCAGCTAAACTGAAAAATAATGATGTCAGAACAAATAACAATATTACCCAAGTCAAATTGTAAATATGAAAATCAACAAAAAATAATGATGTGGCCGTTATCAATCCGCCGACTATCAAACCACGCAAAACACCTCCCAGCACATAACCGGTTAAAATAATAAAGTTGGGGGTGGGCGAAATCAATAATTCATCAACCGCTCTCATAAATTTTTGTGAAAAAAAACTTGAAACCACATTTGAATATGAATTGTTTATCACACTCATCATGATCAATCCTGGTACGATGAAAGCCATATAACTATAACCGTCAACATCACTTACCTGGGAACCAATAAAAGCCCCAAAAACAATAAAATATAAAATCGTAGTGATGACGGAGGGCAACAAAGTCTGTGTCCAGATTCTCATAAATCTGGTTATTTCTTTGCGCACAATTGTCAAAAACATATTTAATAACATATATAATTATTCTTTCTTGGTTAATTTAATAAACAATTCTTCCAATCTATTGGTTTTGTTTCTTAAACTCAATATTTTTATCCCCGCCTGGTCAAGAATTTTTATCGGATAATTAACTGAATCTTTTTTCGCTATTTTTATTTCCAAAGTGGTGCTATTTATTCTTTTTAATGGAAAATCAACTTTAGGTAAACTCCCAACCTGATCAGCAATATCCAAAACAAAAGTTTCTTCATCCGACTTATTCAAAAAATCTTTAATGCTAGTATTTTCAATTAATCTACCGTTATTTATAATTGCAATCCGACGGCAAAGTTGCTCTGCTTCTTCCAAATAATGTGTTGTCAGAATAATCGTCTTACCTTGTTCATTCAACTCTTTTATAAAATCCCACATTTCTCGTCTGGTTTCAACATCGACACCGGCCGTTGGCTCATCCAAAATCAAGATTTCCGGCTCATGAACCAACCCTCTGGCAATCATCAATTTTCGTTTCATTCCACCTGAAAGCTTTTGCGCCACAGAATCTTTTTTCTCCCAAAGACCTAATTTTCTTAACAGTTTTTCAGCTTTTTCTTCTGCCTGCCTACGACCAATACCATAATAACCTGCCTGCGTTACTACAATATCAATTACTTTTTCAAAAATATTAAAATTGAATTCTTGCGGTACCAAACCAATTAAAGACTTTATCTTCAAATCATCTTTGTCCAGATCAAAATCCATTACCTTGACCTGACCAGCACTTTTATTAACTAAACTGCAAATAATATTAATCGTAGTTGATTTACCTGCTCCATTTGGTCCTAGCAAAGCAAAAAAGTCACCTTTCTCAACAATAAAACTAATCCCTTCCAAAGCCTTGATGCCTGGTGGGTAAGTTTTTATTAAATCTTTTATTTCAATTGCATTCATATAATTTATTAAATTTATTTCAAGGATGTAGCGGATAATCATCAACATGTAACTGCAAATTTACCGGTGCGCTCTGCCCGCTGACCGCAAACTGAAAAGCGAACGAAGCAATTGTATAGCCCATATCAGTCCAGACTGTAAATTCATTCATCGGCGCCATCCTGGCCCATGGAGAATATTGTTTTAATTTTGGGACAGAATTTGTGCTTGGGGAAAATCCATTGTAAACCATGCACTGCCAATAATCCTGTGGCTCGCAAACTCCACTGTCAAAATTTCTTGAGTGTGGACCATTGATTGGCAAGCCAGGGACTGACTGCTCTATGCCATCATACATTGAATTTAAGTGCAAAGGATATTCTGGCGAATCATAACCAATGCCAGTAATCCAAGACATGTCGTTCGGATTGGCTCCAAGCTGGTAATCTATATTCAAATTAACCGCATCAATATATTCCTGTGCAGGATTAAATGAATAAGCGAGAACAATTGGAAAAGCATACTGCGTAACCGTTGTCCCTGTCCCCCAGGCGATATTATAACCTTGTCCTCTGGAATTTCTGTATTTATTATTATCAATATTCGCAACAAATTGATTTGCTGATTCAACAATCCTGTTTCTAACATCCTGACGCAGTTCAACATCAAAATTGTTACCTCCAGCTTGAGCAAAATTCCAGGCGCTGTAAATCGTGTCATAATGTGTCGGTCCCCTTAATTCATCCCATAATCCAGAAAAAATATTTTGGTAGATTAGATCATTGGTAGCGCTAAACAACGACCCAGTCGCTGACATTTTAGCCCGATTTATTTCCGATTGTTTCTGTGCTTCATTTCTCTCTACCGGACTTGTAGTCCCCAGATTAGACTGTCCTTCAGCCCAAGTAAAAGCTTTTTTAGCTTTCTCAATCAATTCTGTACCTCGAGCTGGTTGACCATAAAGGTCACGAAGCAACCTACCTGCATGCGCAGCTGAAGCCGCAAATTTGTATGAAGTATAAACATTCTTGCTATAGGTGTAATAAATTAATTGGTCGTCTAGACAACTACCAACACTTGGATGTCCTGTAGTTTGCACACCGCCCCGCACTCCACCATCAGACTCCTGCAATTTTTCAAACAGCTTCAAACCGAACAAAGCCTCGTCAAACAGATCAGGCAAGCCATTACCACTCTCTGGAATATTCAAAATATTATCCGACAATCTGTTATTAAAAGCCTCTTGTGTCGCTAACAATTGTTCAACTGTATTTAGATGCACAGGCCTCCGATCAAAATCTCCTGCATCATACCAACCGCCTTCAAGTATAATCGGATTTTGTTTGCTGGTTCCCGCAGGGAAATCCAGTCCCCAATTTTCAAGAATATCAACTTTATATACAATTGAATGACACAAATCATGATTCCAATCAGTATTTTCCGCTGGCAAACTGGTTCCAGCACGCTGTTGGTACAATCCTCTAGCTACAGTGTAAAATCCGTCAAAAACATTATCTTGCACCGAAAAAATTGCCGATCTACCAAGTTCGCTATTTTCAATATAATATTTTCCTTGTGTTAAACCTGTTAAATTTATCTCATACACATTTTCTCCGCTTAGATCATCATAACCTCGTTCAATCATTACAGCAGACTTCACAATCTGTTTATTTTGCCAATTGTAAATAGTATATTCCTTGGAATTAATATTCAAAGTTCCGCCACTGCCGAGCCAAAAACCAGCGTAAGCATATCGCTTGTTTGATTTATTGCTATAAGCGAACTGGTTCACTTTAATTGCTTTGCTAAAGCCATCTTCATTGCCAAAATTCAGAGTAAAAGGCCCAACCTGACTTGACTGCGACTGAAAATAACCTTCCGCCCCATTATAAAAATACGGAGTCAAGTTAAAATTGCCCGTAATAGTATAGTTATAATCCAACTTCATATTTTGTGGCAAATACAGATAAACATAATGTCTCAAAACTCTGTCATTTATATTCTGACCGTTTTTATTTCTGTCCTCCGCGTCCAGCGTCACAGTAAATCTTTCAATTTTTATTGGTTTTTTCGCGCCAAAATAATTATTATCGTCCACTGAAGCTATTTGCCACTTATCTTTATTCATTAAATCAAGAACATTAACATTGCCACTAATTTCAACTTCCAGAATTGAAGCACTGACAGCTGAAATTTCTCCGCTGGGAATATTATAATCAGAATAAATTTCCGAATTTGGTATTATTACAATTCTATCCCAGCGATAACCAGCCTCATTAAAAGCCTGTTCATTTACAATATGCTTTTTCAATTGTACCCCATCATTTAACGGATCAGGCACAATTTGATAGACCCTGATTGAATCAGGGTATTTAACAATAGTATAATTCGGATGGTGATCAGTATAATTTATTGTTCCGCCTTCATCATATTTAGCGATAAAACTGTCTGACCCATCTTCAATCCAATTCCACTTGTAACCAAGACTGGTGAAAACATTTTCTGACGCAAACCAATATTTTTTTTCATTTAGCAAAAGATAAACTTTCGGATCATTCACGCTCTTGACTACTGCACCGTATTTAGGATTATACAGAGGCCCCCAAGGCATAAAACCAAGCTGATCATTTTCAATTGATTGTAAAATGCTTTGATCAATTGTTTTAACCTGTCCCCAGCTGGTGAAATAAGAAAAAAATTTTGCCTCATTATTAAACGGACGCTTCTGACATTTATCAGTAATGAAATAAACTGATTTATTGCCACTTATCTTGTAGGCAGATTCGAGCTGAAGCGGACAATCAGCTGCAAATGAAATTCCACTGCCAATCACTGGTACAACTATCAATACGATTAATATTATATATATAAATTTTTTCATAATAATTTGAATTTAATTTCACCTCTATATCCTACCATATTGGTAGGATTTTACAACTTCAAAACCAAGCATAATTTCTACTGCGAAGCGCGCAGAAAGACCACTTGTTAGAAAATAGTAAATTTCACGATCTTACCGGTAGGTCCATAACACTAACATCTAAAGACTTCAAAAATGATGGTTGGCTCAATTACACCATAACGGATTTAAGACATTTGGTTGAAGAACTAGAAAATAAATATAAAACCTTGTAAATAATTAAACAAAAAAACAGCGCACAGCTGTTTTTTTTTATTTATCTTGATTTTTTATATTCTGGTCTTCGTGCTCTATATCCTGATCGTTGATTACTATAATTTCCTCTTTTTCTATTAGTCCCAATAAACCGTCTTCTCTGTCCAGAACTTCTGCCAACTGGAGCAACAAAGGCGTCTGTATTCAAATCCCTACTATCTTCCGCGCCATTTAACAGCTTATTAAATTTTGTAGCAATAAAATAATCAACCAATTCATCTTTTGTTAACTTTTTCATTTTATCTTTTATCTCGGATAAAGATTTTTCTGTTTTAATGCTTGAAATATCAGCTTGCTTGATCTCTTCAATAAACTGATCAATTTGTTTAACATAGATATCAGCTTTATTTGGCACTTTCTTGAATTCAAACTTTTTACCGACCATTGCTTCTAACATTTTTATTTTTCTGATATCTCGTGAAGTTACAATCGTGATAGAAACTCCGCTATTTTGAGCTCTGCCGGTTCTACCGCTTCTATGAGTATAGGCATCATTTTGATCAGGCAAATTATAATTAATCACATGTGATAAATTACTAACATCAATTCCTCTGGCAGCCACATCTGTAGCCACAAGTAAACTGACTTGTTTGTTTTTAAACCGATCCATTATTCTTGTTCGTAATCTCTGGTTAATATCGCCATTCAAAGCTTCAGTACTATATCCTTCATGTTTTAATTTTTCAGCCAATTCTTGAGTTTCTCTTCGAGTACGACAAAATAAAATTCCATAAACTCCGGGTAAAGATTCTAAAATTCTTTTCAAAGCTTCAAAACGATCTCTTGACTGCACAACATAATATTCATGAGAAACATTATCCGCACCTTTGTTCTTTTCACCAATACTGATTTCTTCTGACTCATTCATGTACTTTTTAGCAATTGAATAAATATTCTTTTGCATAGTCGCTGAAAAAAGCATGGTTTGTCTGGACTTTGATGTTTCGCCAAGAATTGCTTCCAAATCTTGCTTAAACCCCATATCAAGCATTTCATCAGCTTCATCAAGTACCACCCATTTGATATTCACCAATTTCAAAACATTTCTTCTAATCATGTCATGAACACGGCCAGGAGTACCAACCACAATATTTGTTCCACTTTTTAATGCTTTTATCTGCACATCCATTCTCTCACCGCCATAAACAGAAGTTACTTTTAATCCATCAACATATTTTCCTAGATTTCTAATATCCTTTGAAATTTGCAAACAAAGTTCTCTGGTCGGACAAATTATAATCGCTTCTAACACATTGGCTCGAGGTTTTATTTGGTTCAATATTGGTAAACTAAAAGCTGCAGTTTTTCCTGTACCAGTTTGTGCTAAAGCAATAAGATCCTTTTTTGATTTTAATAAAAATAAAATCGCCTTCTCTTGTATCGGAGTTGGCTGTGTAAATCCTAAATCGTCAAGACTTTTGATAATTTCAGAATTCAGGCCCAGTTGTTTAAATGTTACCATAAATTGTTTTATTTGCCCTAGTCCTAAAACTGTTATATTTTAGAGCTATTTGATCAATTTTTATGATAATAATAGCTGTCTAAGAGTACAAATCGTAATATCGTTAATTTATTTAATTCCTAACCAATATAATTACATATTTTTTAATATTTGTCAATCAATCATAATTCTAAATCAGAATACTACTAATATCGTCCATTTAAATGAAACTCCACCAGCTTACACTGGTGGTTTTACCAAGTCATACAAAAACCCCGCCTTCTAACTTGTCACTTCGGAGCCTATCCTGAATTTAGTTCAGAATTAGTCCGGATTCTACCAATTTCTGATAAAAACAAAGTACACCTCTATTTTTACTTTGATAATTCAACTTTTAATTTTTTTTAATATTAGAGAAATTAAATACCCTACAATAAATGAGATTGTACCTGTTAACACAATCACAGCTCCAGATGGTAAATCCAGATAATAAGATAATATCAATCCAGCAATAACTATAAATACTGACAATAAAATTGTTAACAAAGTAAATCCCTTAAAAGATTTTACAAATAATCTGGCAATCGCGCTTGGAGTAACCAGCAAAGCACTGACCAAGATTATACCAATAAGTTTTATACTTAAAACAATAGAAACTGCTGTCGCGATATAGAGCACGAGATCATAAACCCACGGTTTTATTCCTGACAAATAGGCACCTACTGGATCAAATGTACTAAATAATATTTTACGATAAAAAATAAACAAACAGATTAAAATTATCACCCCAATAACAATTATATTAAATAAATCATAAGAATTAATCGCCAAAATATTACCAAACAAATAACTAAGCAACTCTGGTTGGTATCCCTGATAAAAATGTAACAAAACAATACCAAGAGCCATACCGGTTGTAAAAATAACCGCAATTGCCATATCACTCGATATTCTTGTCTTTTTTTCTAATAAATAAATTAAGGCTGCAATAAAAACAGCAAAAATAACCGCTGTTGGTATTGGCATCCAGCCGAGAAGTAATGCCAGAGCAATGCCGGCTAATGATGCGTGAGCAATACCATCTCCGATTAAACTCATCTTTCTAGTCACAACAAAAGTACCAAGCCAACCAAGAAGCACAGCAATAAAAGCACCAGAAACTATCGCCCGTATCATAAATGGATATTGTAAAAATTCTAACATATTAATGTGAGTGATAAAGACCTGCTCCAATTCCGTAAAGTTTTTTCAAGTTCGCTGGTGTAATCACTGATTCAGGAGAACCGAAACAAATCATTTTTTTATTTAAACAAATTACTTTATTGGCATATTTATTTACAATATTCAATTCATGAGACACAATCAAACAAGTAGTGCCTCTATCCAAATTTATTTCTTCAATCAAATCGTAAATTGTTTGCTCACCAACAATGTCAATACCAGATGATGGTTCATCAAATATCAATAGTTTCTTTTCATGCAACAAGGCCCTCGCAATCATCACTCTTTGGAATTGCCCTCCAGACAATTCCCCCAATTTTTTCTGCTCCACATTACTAAGACCTACATCTTTTAATACATTTTTTATATTGGAATGACTGTGTTTTAATTCACCACACTTTTCTAACCCCATAAATTCATAAACAGTAATCGGGATATTCCGATCAAATTCAAAATTCTGTGGCACATAGCCAATATTTTTCACAACCTGTCTTGGATTCTTGCCAAAAATTTTAACACTTCCATCAGTTGGTTTATTCATCCCGATGATACATTTTAACAAAGTACTTTTACCCGAACCATTTGGACCAATTATTGCAACAATATCACCTTTTCCAACATCAAAATTTATTTTGTCTAATGCAACAAAATCATCAAATTTGTATGTTAAATTTTTTACCTCAATCACCTTTTTATCCATATAAAATAGTTTGTATTATAAATTCAGCACTTCATTTACTGGCCCTATTTCAACAAATCGTAAATATTATTAACATTGAAATCTATCAACTCAATGTAAGAATTACGACCGTTCACGCCACCCAATGGGTCCAATACATTTATTGAAACACCAAGATCTTTCGCCAAAGCAGATATTGATTGCGTTGACAGTTGTGGCTCGACAAAAATAGTTTTTATCTTCTTTTCATTAACAATATCTTGTAATTCTTTTAAATATTTCGGTGTTGGCTCTTGGACTGGGAATGGTTCAAACGATGCCGCAATAAATAATCCAAAATGATCAGCAAAATATCCCCAAGCGTCATGAAACACCAAGATGTCTTTTTGTTGTATTTTGTTTAATTTACTTGTCCAAACCTTGTCCTGGAAATTTATTTTATCAATAAATGTTTGTGCAGATTCCTCATAATAACCAGCATTTTCAGGATCCAATTCAGAGAATTTTTTCTCAATTGTTTCCGCAATAATTATAGCATTATTTGGTTCAAGCCAATAATGTGGATCATAAATCTGATTACCCTGTTCATCTGGGTCGGGAATATGATTGGCTCCTTGTAAATTATATTCTTGCAACTTCACAAATTTGCTCAAATCAAACACTGTACTTCCGGGAATTGAATTTGCCACATTCAAAATCCAATCATCAATCCCAAGGCCAGTAACAATCAATAATTCAGCTCCCTGCAACTTCTTTACTTCAGTCGGTGTTATTTCATAAGTGTGGGGACTGGAACCGGGTGATAAAATCAAAGTAGTATCAATTTTATCGCCAGCTACCTGTTTCACTATGTCAAAAATCGGAAAGATTGAAACAGCTACTGTTAATTTATCAGATTTATTAACATTATCTTGGACAGACTTGTTAATACACCCGGATAAAATCAACAATGAAACCATCAAAAATATTGCACCAAAAATCAGTTTTTTCATATTTTGAAATTGAATATTATTTTATTTATTACATTTTTTACATACTCCTATCAAGGTTAATTGATGGGAAACATTTTCAAATTTTTTAAATCTAGTAAAGTCATGATTACACACCACAAGTTCACTATAACCACATTTCTTGCAAATAATATGATGATGCGGTTTTTCAGATAAACAATAAATTTTTTCTTTATTAACTATTTCAACATTAACCAGATTTAATTTTTCAAATAGATTTAGAGTTCTATAAACCGAAGCCTGATCACATACTTTGACTTCCTGGTGCAATTTTCTGGCTGAAACTGTCAGGTGATTCAAATATAAATACTCCAAAACAACTAATCGCGCTTTGGTTAATTTATATCCAGATTTTATTAATTGTTGCTTTATTTTTTCCATATCATTTTCATACTATCATAAATGCGAATAGTTTGCAATAGGCTTTGACTCTTAATAAAAATTGCATATTTAAAACAGAAAAAAGACAAGCGATGCTTGTCTTTTTTCTTTGGCTCCGCGAGTCGGACTCGAACCGACGACCCACTGGTTAACAGCCAGTTGCTCTACCGACTGAGCTATCGCGGAATAATTTACATTTGAATACGCGATAGCGAAGTCGAAAACCGACTGTTTATCCGCCTACGCTCCTATAGGAGCGTAGGCGGGAGCTATCGCGTGTCTGACTAAAACTCCAAAGGAACTTAGACAGACACAATAAATATTGCCTTCTTATACTAACAAAATAATAAAATTAAATCAATAGATGAATTTAACTTAAAAAACACCAAAATCAAAGATATTTTATTTATTTTTTACTAACATCAACAATAATTTTCCTGATTTTTCGATCTGGAACTTCAGCCTTTGACAAACCGATTTCAAAACTAACTATTCTCTCATCATTAGTAAATGTTCCATTATAATTACCTCCATCAGGAGTGGTTGTTTCAGAAAAATCCAATTCACCATCACTTATCGGTTGAAGTAAATATAATTTGTCAAAATAAACTGAAAATGACTGTTCCAAATCTTCCGCAGATGTTGTTTTGGCAAAACCAGAATCTAACCAGATATAAAATTGACTAAAATCCTTGGCTTCAACTGCTTTATAAAACTGCTCCATCACGGACTGAAGCAAAGCCTCCACTGTTTCAATCTGCTCATTATTTTCATTCAAAACTGACTTTTCAACATTTTCTTTTTCACTGGAAGTGTCGTCAACTGAATTTTTATTAACATTTGGCTGAATTTTATTATCACCTGCTTCTACTGTTTCAAAGTTTATTTCCGTCAATCCAATCTGACTATCATCAATGTATCTATTCTGCCAATACCAATATCCACCACCAACAATGACTACAAATAAAATTAACCAAATTAATTTTGTCATATTTTTATTAAAGCTATTCAATATATGTGCACAATTTCACACAACATCATTTTAAAAAAATGGTTTACGGTAGGGCTCAACTATCTAATACTCCACCCCATTCTACAACAACAAATCCATTTCGTTCTGGGATAACTATTTGAGGTTCGGCAATTTCAATTTGTTCTTTTAGTGGTTTGAAGTGGAAATTTAATCTTATTAATGTATCTGGTTGCGGTGAAATTATGAGATTCATATTTCTCTTTAGGAAAGATTGGTCAAATAGTTTTATCTCATAATAATCAGATTTGGGCAGTTCTACTAGCCAATATTCTTTAAATTGGCTTGCTTCTTTCTGATTCAAACCTAATTTTATTAAGTTAACATCAAACCAATTTTCCAAATTTGAATATTCTACAATCCAGCCTTCATTTGGAAGTTGTTTACTTTTTAGCTTTGCCTCGTAAAACAGATAATCATATTTATCCTCAATTACACCATCTTTTGTAACAAAAACATTCCAGCCATTTTCATATTTTGGAATGTCTTGGATTATTTTTCCATTTACATCTAATTTTACATTTATAAATGAGTCTTCGGTCGGGTAAAGATAAATGGCGGGTTTCTTAAAAGTCTGCTTGGATTCATATTCAACAATTGCAACCACGGATACTCCGAGAACTGCCAAAATAATTAGAATCCACATTAATATTTTATTCATAAAATAATTAAGACTAAACCTCTATATAAATCTTTTTATAACTTCAATCCGAATTGAGCCCTGCCCATTTATTCATCTAGCCCTTGTCTTATTGGATATAACATCCGTATCTCTAGTATTTCGCGCCATAGGCGCATCCGCCCAGTCTGCCTCAAACAGGCTTTTGCGAAATAGTTTTGTAACTCATAGTTCTAACTTTTGTAATGTTCGTAATCTTTCGTAATTTCGTATCTCTAGCATCTCTAGCATTTGTAATATTTGTAGTATTTGTATATTTGCATCTCTAATAATCCCGCAACTTCTCAATACCTTTGAATTGTTGAATCTTTTCCAAAGCTTTAGCTTCAATTTGACGAATACGCTCACGAGTAACATCAAACTCTGCACCGACCTCTTCCAAGGTATGAGCGACACCATCAATCAAACCAAAACGCATTTCAAGTATCTTTTGTTCACGCGGAGACAATTCCTTAATTGTTTCACGAACATAATCCTTCAGTAATTGCAGAGCCGCACTTCGGTCAGGAGAAACATTTTTTACATCCTCGATGAAATCTTCAAGCGTTGAATCTTCATCATCATCACCGACTGAAGTCTCAAGTGAAATTGTTTCCTGTGAAATTTTAATAATATAATTTACCTTGACCAAATCTTCGCCCATTTCAGCAGAAATTTCTTCAGGCATTGGCTCACGACCAAGATCTTGGATCAATCGTCGTTCAATCTGCTGAAACTTATTAATAGTTTCAACCATGTGGACTGGAATACGAATTGTTCGAGATTGATCAGCCAAAGCTCTGGTAATCGCTTGGCGAATCCACCAAGTAGCATAAGTTGAGAATTTATAACCCTTTCTATATTCAAACTTCTCTACTGCTCGAAACAACCCGATATTTCCTTCTTGGATTAAATCAAGCAAAGACAAGCTCTTACCAACAAAACGCTTGGCAATAGAAACCACCAACCTCAAATTAGCCTCGATAATTTTTTTCTCCGCTTCTTTGTCACCTTTTTCTTTTCTCTTGGCCAAATTCAATTCCTCTTCATGTTTAAGCAGTGGGACTTTTCCAATCTCCCTCAAATACATTTGAATTGAATCAGCCGACAACTCCATAACCTCGTTTCGACCAGATTCCACACCAGACAAACCAGCAGAAATCAATACCTTATCTCTATCTTCTCTCTTGGTCAAAACTCCACCCTTTAATTCAACAATCTTTATTCCAGCAGTATCACTATCGTCTAGAAATTCTTCGTATAAATCAATGTAATCTTCAACTGATCGAAAAACCCGAAGAACTTCTTCTTCAGTTAAAAAATTTCTCATTTTGCCCTTGCCAATGAGTTTTTGTATTTCTTCAGTTGTTGGCGGTATTTCTTTTTGATACCGCACTTTGTTGCTTTTTATTGCCTTTGCAGGCTTTGATCCCCAATTAAATTTACGGGGTAATTTTTTAGCAGGCTTAGTATTTGCTCTGCTTTTTTTACTTTTTTCAACTGTTTTTGAGGCAGTTTTTTTGGCATTTTTTCTTTTGTCAGCTTTTATTCTTGCCATAAATTGAAAAATGTACTGAAAAATTTTCAGTTTTGATAAACTAAATTTTGCTTATTATAATTATAGTTTATTTTTTTTATAATTTATATCCTGTAATTGTTTGTACAAATCAGCTATTAAATCCTTGCGCCCACTGCTTTCGAACTGCCTAATCTGATAGTCAATCTCCGTAATCCTAGCTGAATAATACTTTTTCTTCAAGAGATTGATGATTTTTAGACATTCTGATTCCAGCTCTTCGTCTTTCAAGTCTTCAATGTATTGATCCTTTAATAATACAAGTGAATTCAAATTTGCTTCATCCAATCCTTCAACATTTTCAATTAAATATTCAAAGAGATTCCTCTGATTTTTTAAGCTAGTTTTATTATACCAGTTAATAATATTTTTGTAAAATACCTCATATGCCCCATCAATCATCTCGATTTCCAGCCTTTCAATAAGCAGATGTACCAATTCAAAATGATTGAGCGCCAAACTGATTATCAGCTTAATCAAATAATCTTTTTCAAAATTCTTTTTACTTGATAAATTATTTACTGATTTCAAATTTGTCTTTTCTTGCATTTTCTGTCTTGTTGGTAAACTATCGCTTAAAAGTTGGATTGGAACATTTAGACGATAACTTAACTCTCGAAGCCAATGTTCTTGTTCAATTTTATCAACTAATTTATTGATCTCTGTGAGCAAACTTCTGGCAATTTCTTTTTTCTTTTGAACATCGCTCGGTTCATATCCGTCAAAATATTTATCAAAATAATACTGCATAATTATTTTTGAGTTGGACAAAGCTTTTACCCACAAATTCGGATCTTGATTCACCATCTCATCTGGATCCTTGGCACCTGTGAGCACAACAACTTTTATATTCATCCCATGTTTAATCGCTAAATCAATTGAACGACCAGCAGCCTTTTGTCCAGCCTCATCCATGTCAAAACACATAACAACATTTTCTGTGTACCTCTTTATTAAATCAAGTTGCTTGTCGGTCAAGGCTGTACCTGAAACCGCGACCACATTTTCAACCTTTGCACGATGCGAAGCGATTACATCCATATTACCTTCAACCAAAATAATATATGCTTTTTCTTTAATCGCTTTTTTTGCTATATCAAAACCATACAAAACATCACTTTTTTTATAAATTTCAGTTTCAGGAGAATTAATATATTTAGCTTTTTCCTCTGGATCAAGTGCTCTAGCAGTAAAACCAACAATACTGCCGTGAATATCACGGATTGGAAAAATTATCCTATTTCGAAAACGATCATAATAGCTACTACCTAAATTTTTTCGAATAATCAATCCTGCATCAAAAATTTCTCGTTCAGCATAACCTTTTTCTTTCAAATAATTGAGCGTCTGATCCCAACTATCAGGGGCATAGCCCAATTTAAATTTTTCCTGAATTTCTGAACTCAAACCTCTTTTACCCAAATATTCTAGAGCAACCTTTCCTTGATCAGAATTTAATTTTTTTATCCAAAATTCTGTAACATCTGCTAATAAATCATATAATCTAGTTTTTCTACTGGTTGCCCTGGGATTAAAACGATCCAATGTCAATCCTGCCTTACCAGCTAAAATTTTCAGAGCTTCTGGAAAATCCAAATTCTCATATTTTTGCAAAAAAGAAAACATATCTCCACCTTCATTACAGCCAAAACAATAATAAAACTGCCGATCTTGATTAACAACAAATGATGGGGTTTTTTCATTATGGAATGGACATTTGCCCTTGAAACTCTGACCAGCTTGTTTCAACTCAACATATTCTCCAATAATCTGAACAATATCCAATTTTCTTTTTATTTCTTCTACCGGATCCATAAAAGATAAATTTACTAATTTTTTTTAACTTTTAACTTTTTACTCGTATCTTTTTTTTTGAGAATATATTCATTTCTCTCGTGATAAAACCACAAACATTACCAACATCGGGGCTTGCCTGCCGTAATCTTGATGAAGGCAGGTCTGGGAGGATTCTGCGTGTAATCAATGCACTAAGTATGAACAAGCAATTCGCATTGAATCTCCACATTCTTTTTGCCTGCCTACCCTGCCTACAGGCAGGCAGGCGGCAGGCAGGCAACAGGCAGACTGCCAAAAAGCATGCCCCGGACTTGATCAGGGGGGACTCTGCGAAGCATTCAAAAAATCTTTATTTGTAAACTTCAAAACTCAATCACCTTCAAACTTAATTCAATCTTACCATTTCTCTATATTTAATCAACAGCAATATTTTCATGATTAAATCAAATTATGTTATAATATTGGCATGTAATTAAATTTATTTTATGGATAACATTAACACTATGCCAAACAATCTTGGTCGAGAAGAAAAACCTCTTTTACCAAACGAAGAAATTCCTCAAACATCACCAAGTTCTAGTGGCACCAGCACAGTGCTGACTATTATTATCGGACTAGTCGCTCTTATCATTGGTGCCGGTGGGGCTGGAGCCGGAGTTTACTTCTGGCAAGGCAATCAATTTTCACAAGAAAAATCAACGCTACAATCTGAACTGCAACAAGCCAAAGACGCCCTTGCTCTGACTGAAGAACAATCAACCACCAACGCAGAATTGATAAAAAAACTCCAAGAAAATCCTCCAATTGCAGACATAAAAATTGAAACAATCCAAGGAAATTATGATGAAACCAAAGGCGGATTTCCAACATCCTTCACCCTCAAAGATGGTGACACTGTTATCAAACAACTTGAATTCCCAGCTGAAACTAATAATGATGGTATGTTCATGGGGATTTTCAAGCAAACAGCAGACAATGTTTACTTCTACACCGAACCATTAGGTTTTGGTGGTTTAATACTTTATTCCGGAGTTGGCGCTCATAATCTCTACAAATACAACCTTCGAGATAAATCATTTGAACAGATTTTTGGTATGGACACAAAAGGTATTCTTGAAGATTTATCAGTAGATGAAAAATTACTTACTTACAGATGGGAAGACAATATTTTTGTTCTAAACCTTGCATCCAAAGATGTCCACAAATATTTGGTTCCAGAAAAGTACAATCAATATGGAGACATAACTTTTTCTCCAAATGGTAAAAATTTAGTTTTCGCCGCAGTTGAGTCTTCAGCTGACAATGCGAAATCTGCCATTTATCACATTGACCTAGAAAAAAATACCATGGACTTATTCAAAGAAGGAGAAAATCGAGTTTTTTACATCAAACAATTCAATTCCAACAACTATAATGACATTGAATTTTATTATATCCCTCTAAATTTCTAAACTATGCCCAGTCGAATAAACAATACCAATCAACGCCCCACGATTCCAGCTGAAAACAAAAAAAATCTTTCTCGCGGTCAAAAAGCCGCTGACTGGGTAACATCTTCAATCGGTAGTTGGACATTCATTATCGCACTTTTTATTGTAATGGCCCTTTGGATGACCATAAATACCGTTCAGCTAATATTTCAGACGTGGGACCCATATCCATATATTTTATTAAATTTTGGTCTATCCAGTTTAGCCGCGGTCCAAGCACCAATAATTTTGATGAGCCAAAATCGTACATCTGAACGAGATAGAATAAGATTTGAATATGATTATCATATCAACCGAAAAGCTGAAAGAGAAATAATGCTAGTTAACAAAGAATTGAGATCAATAAAAAACTATATTCAAAAAATCAACCAGAAAATAAAATAAACCGAAAAACCAGCTTCATTGCTGGTTTTTTATTATAAAATATTTTATTTTTCTAAACACGCACTACCGACTGCAACACAACTTCCACTACGACAAACCTGACCAGTTTCACACTTTACCGATGAACTACAGCCATAAACATCAAGAGCAGTTCCCACATTTACACACAAACCATGTCTACACACCTGACCAGCATCACAAGTCATGGCAGGATGACAACCGAAAATATCTATTGCTGTCTCTTCATTTACACATAAACCATTTCTACAAACCTCACCTTGGTCGCAAACCATATTGACCGAACAACCATATTCATCAGGGGTTGCAATCGGCACACAAATACCATTAACACAATGTTTATCAGCTGGACAAGCTTTAACAGACGAAATTTCACTTGAATTATCGCTTGAAGAATCTGCCTGATCACCATTATTACTATCCTCTATCTTCGTACTATCACTGACTGTAACCGCTGTTCCAGTTTTCAATTGTTTGATTTCATCTCTCATCTCACTTTGAATTGAATCATTTGCACTTTGTTGTAATAACATTGAACTTGTCATGTAATGAAAAAACCACCAAATTACTGCGAGCGACACAACCAATGAAACCAATACAGCGATCATGATTGCAACCCAAACCTTTTTTCCCATAAAATTTTATATTAATCTATAAATAACACCTATTGTCACCAATTTTTATTGCAATTTGATTATATAATTTATTCCAATTTCAAGCAAACGAAAAATCCGTTTTCACGGATTTTTTAGGTTCAGAACCCACCTTCTAAAATATGTTTTGCCGGAAAACTATCTCCATCATCAGACTCGAGGGTAATTACTACAAAATTATATTCTTCCTTAATAGAATTATTGTTAAATTCCAAATAATAATTCCCATCACCGAGGTTATTTAGTTTTCCTGTTGAAAAATACTGTTTAGTTTTTGGATTTACCAACCAACCTTCATAAAAATCATTATTTTCCAAACCTAACAAATCACTTGCCATCACTCTATTGTATGTTTGACCATCCTTGAAAACCAACCAAGCAGTTCCAACTGCTCCACCACCAGAGACATCAGTCAATTGGATTGATTTCTGACCCTCATAATCAGCTAATCTCTCCTGATTGAAAATTTCAGCTTTTGGTTCATTTTCATCTGGACTTGAATAATTTGTTGAAACATACCACCAACCAAAACCAACAATCAATACTGCAACAATTAATATAACTAACTTTTTCATAAATTATTTATTTCTTTAGTAAAAAATCTAACACACTTTGCAACTCTAAAACTTTGGCATAATCATCAAAATGACCTTTATTTTTTTCAATTATAATTTTGCACCCAAGCTTATCTCTAAAGTCATCAATATTAACTAAAGGCACAACAGGATCATCATCAGAAAAAATCGCCAAACTTTTATGAATATGCGATGCGACTTTAGCAAAATTAATTGGTGCCTTTAACCAATCATTTGCTATTTCTTTATCTATCTCATCATCATCTTCATTGTTTAATTTCTGAAAAAAACCAGCGACAAAAACTACTCCACCAACCTTTTTTCCGTCTGATACTTTTTCCAAGAATCTTGCAACCGCCTGACAACCAATACCGTGTCCCACAAAATATGTTTGTTCATCAATCTCTTTAACTGAATCACCAATTTGCTTTATCCACATAGCAATATTTGGCTGGCTTGGGTTTGGCATTGCAGGAACAATAACTTCAAACTCATTCTTAATCAGATTTTCCCGAAGCCAAGGGAACCAAGCATTTTCTGGACTACCATCCCAGCCATGAACTAAAATGACTTTTTTCATAGATTTATAATTTATCTGTAATTAAGACATTTTTATCCAGAATAATATCATTCTTTTCATAGTTAAATTCTGCCTTAACCAATTTATCCTTCAGTACTTCTGTTAACCAAAATTTATCATCTGGCCACATCTGCTCAAAAGGCAAATCAGTGATTCGGAACCATTTAGGTTTCATTTCTTCTGTTTCGATCGGATTATTTTTCCATTTTTCACAAAAATAAACATAAACAATCTGATCCCATTCTGGATTATCAATAAATCTGAAAGTCAATTCTGCTATTTTTTTTAAATCAATTGGAACCACATTTATTTCTTCTTTTGTTTCTCTGACCGCACCTTGTTCAATCGTTTCTCCCGCTTCCAATTTACCGCCAACCCCATTCCATCGCCCTTGACCAAACCCTCTTTTTTTCATTGCTAAACATATTTCTGAAATATTATTATCTTGCCGTTTTATCAATAATACTAAAGTCGTATTTACCATACTCTTTTTTTGTTCCATTAATTCCATATTATTTTAGTTCAAATCCCTTACGGGGTACTCATTTTAACAAATTTTGTTTTGAAGCAATTAAAGTTTATTGATATATGCAACATTCCATACTGTTTTGATAAAAATGATGTATATATCTCTTATCCAATAATTTCATCTATCCAGCCGAGTTTTTTCCATAAAAATATTTCATCATAACAGGCAACTTCTTTTACTGGCATATTTGCAAGTATCAATCTTATTTTTTTACCGTAAATCAATTTCTGGGCTAATCCAAATCCTAATTCGGCAAAAGTTTCTGCTCCAATATATCCACCAATTCCGTTCTTTTTATAGTTAGCAATAAAAAGTACATCAGCTTCCGTTATATTTTTGAAAAAGTTTTTATGAACCTCGGGATAAAGTTCATCAAAATTATCTTCAGGAATAGCTTTTGGGTAATCTAAAACTAAATAGTCGTTTTTGCTATTCCAGTATTCTATCCATTTTTGTATTTCATTTTGAAGCTTCGCACTTCCTGCTATTACTACTTTCATAACCTTGGTTCAAATCCCTTGCGGATTTACCTATTTTGCCAATTTTTACTTTCAAAATCCATTGAAAAATAAAATCCTTTACTACTCGTTTTTCAAAACTACGGGCGGTGTATTCTTGAAATAGCTCGAACGGAATTCTGTCCTCGCTACGCCTTGCGCGACTCGGATGAATCGGGCGGGCAAAATGAATTTCGAAACCACGAGCATTAACAATTTCAAGTTTTTTATTGAGTTAAGTATAACTCACATTAGTTAATTTTTCAATTTATACTTATTTAATACCTCCACTGACCTTGGAGAAGAATTCTCACAAAAAATGTCCCCGGCAATACTCCTCTGTGAGTTTCTTGATGGCACTGATGTCTCCGATTCACGGCTAGTTACCTCACGGCGTTGATTGACTTCGTAATTCTGACCGTTGATTCAAAATCACTAAAGATGTTCATTATGGAAAAAATGAATTTTGCTGACCATTCTTTTCTTCCTAAACGCTTACGAAATACAAAATTGCGGAACTTATTTCCAGCTTTATAAAATAATCAAATAAAGAAATTACTCTTGTTTTTATTACTCATGTGGATAAATGGACTTCTTTTTGCATAGGTATCATACTATAATACACATATGGCAAGCAACCAAATCTTCAAAGCAGTCTATTTTTCAGACCATAAAGAAACAAACCCGAAAACGAAGGGCGTTGTTTTGGCTTTTGGCAAGAGAAATATAGATTTGTATAAAATCATAGCTAATCTTGGAAGTAATGAATTACGCAACTTACTCGGAACTGACTCTTATCTAGTGTTAGAGCAACGCGCTCAACAAGAAGGGTTGCAGGTAAACACTTACTGTCTTTGGTATTTACGAAAAAATATCAGGGTGGCGGAAGTAAAAGCTAAAACAATAAAAAACAGCGAAAAACCAATCTCCAACTTCATGAATCATGTCATTAAGGGAGATTGCTTGGAAGTGATGAAAAAAATCCCTGCAAAATCAGTTGATATGATTTTGTGTGATTTGCCATATGGCACCACACAAAATCACTGGGACAGCGTTATCCCTATGGACCAACTTTGGAGCCACTACGAGCGTATTATAAAAGATAAGGGTGTCATTGCTCTTACTGGACAAGGACTTTTTACTGCTAATCTGATGTTATCTAATCCAAAATTATTTAAATACAAAATCACTTGGGTAAAATCCAAACCAACAAACTTTCTTAATGCCAAAAAACAACCGTTGAGAAAACACGAGGATGTTTGCATTTTTTACAAGAGTCAGCCCGCATATAATCCTCAGATGACTTATGGCGAGCCTTATAATAAGGGTTTTAGAAAAGATCAATTTACCGGAAGTTATGGCGATTTCAAAACCGTTGAGGTAAAAAGTAATGGCGAAAGATATCCAACTGATGTTGTCTATTTCAAAACCGCCGAGAGCGAAGGTGAAGTTTATCATCCGACACAAAAACCAGTGGAGCTTGGTCGTTATCTAATTCGTACTTTTACGAAGGAAGGCGATGTAGTGCTAGATAATACTTGCGGGAGCGGCAGCTTTCTAGTCTCTGCGGTTTTGGAGGGAAGAAAATTTATTGGGATTGAAAAAAACGAAGATGTTTATCTCTTCAAGAAACACAAAATTGATTATATTGAAGTTTCCAAAAAACGTATCAAAGAAGCTGAAACTCAATACAAAGCAGCTAGTAACAAACTATAGCTATTTTAGATTCCACTATACGGCTCTTCTTGAAGAATTTTTCGCGCTTTTTCAATCTCGCTATCGGTCAACGCACCTTTTTCTTTGAGCCAATGTAAAAGATGAAAATACTGATTTGAGTGTAAAACTGGCTTCACGATTTTATTTATGCCAGTTTCATTTTGAACAAAAGCCAGGTGTTGTTCCGAAAGCACACCACGACCAATAAGGTCATAGGCAATTCTAATGGCATCAACCGAAGTAAGATTTAGGTCGCCCTTGTGGACACTGTCTTTCGTGACATCCATCTGTTCAATACTTAATAAATCCTGAACTGACTCTAATCCATTGAGGTTGCGGTTATAATACTCTATTTCTTGCCCACGATAAGTGAACCACGTTCTGCCTTGTTCGGTAAGAGAACCGCGTGGCAAGTAAACACCCTCGTTAGATACTCGCTCCTTTGAGACCCAACCACAGATATAAAGTACCCATTTTCTTTGTCTAGTCGTGCCCGGAAGCTCTCTTTTGCTAGGAGTTTCGAGGTGGGTCATGACATAAATATCAGCGTCCAGTCTTTCGTCATGCATCTGTCGCGCAAAGAAATTATGTTTTGCTTCTCTTGCAATACCATCACTACTTTCATATTCCTCTTTAAATGGTAGTGCGCCACCGCGACATTTAACATCAACTTTAATTCCAGATGGGAGTAAAAGATCATATCCCAAAGGATGATCCTCTGAATTTATCTCTGACATACCCAGCTTGTTCCGTATAACCATTTCTGCAAGTGCACCAAACCCTTGTTCCTCTGAACTTCCTCGTTCTGCGCCAGTCCTATTTTGATTTGCAGTAATATACTCTGCCGCTTTTTGTCGCAAATCAAAACCAAGCTCATCGGTGAGCTTTATTACTATTGGTTTTGGATGCTTGTATGTATACATAGTTCAAAGTTGTTAATCCAGCAACGAGGACAGGATTCTCCGCCAACCTTCGGCCGTGAGCTCAAGCCGAACCGATGCGGTTCCACCTCTAGAGGAGAACCGATAATTCAATTAAACAAAATATCTATAGTGTCATGTATCGAATCTAAAACTACTGGCGGTGAGGACAGGATTCGAACCTGCGTGAGCTTTCACCCAACACGCTTTCCAAGCGTGCGCCTTCAACCACTCGGCCACCTCACCATAATTATATCAAATTATAGTAAAAATTCATAAATTTATCAATATGTCTAATTATTAATTCAGTTCTAACATAATCCATATATTCCCAATCACAATCACAATCACTCACCTTCAACCCTACGAACACGACCAACCTCGGGGCTTGCCTGCATATAGGTAGGCAGGGTGTCAAAAGTAGCTCGCAAAGCGAAAATGTTACAAAATACAACCAATACAAAAAAACACAGACTCATCTGTGTTTCTTCTATATTATTTACTTTATTGCGCTAAAATCTGATCTATTACCGGCTTAAACTGCTCAAAAGGTAAAGCTCCGCTAACTAACTGACCATTTAAAAAGTTACCTGGTGTTCCTTCAACTCCGAAAGTAATTGCATCCTGCTGTTGACTGGCAATCTTAGAAGCATATTGACCAGAATCCAAACAAGTATTAAATTGGCTGGTATTAAGTTTTAATTCAACTGCGGCTTTTTTATAATTAGCCACGCTCATTGTACCAGATTCATTTAGATCAAATAATTTATTCTTCATCTCCCAGAATTTACCCTGTTCAGCTCCGCACTCATAGGCTTCAGCTGCTTTCTGGGCATTTGGATGGAAAGATAATGGGAAATGACGAAAGGCTATAGCTACCTTATCACCATACTCATCAACTATTTTATTTACAGTCGCTTCATGATTCAAACAGTATGGACACTCAAAATCATCATAAATTATGAGCTGAACATCAGCGTTTGGGTCACCCTTGACATAATCATCATCAGAAATAGGCTTAACAGCCACAACATTTTGTGGTTGATCCGCAGTATCAGTATTATCTATCACTAGGTTTGAATCATCATTTCCAGCCTGAACAACCCCAGTTGTACTCTCACCACCAGAAATTACCATAGCAAGAAGTACAAAAAACCCAATCATACTAATCACTGCTAAACCAGCAAAAAATCCCAGGAAAAAATTAACTTTTGATTCATTTTTTTGTTTTTCCATATTAAAATTATTGATTTGCAACAATCAACAGATTATTGCCTGTTCAATTTACTATTAATTATTTATATTGTTACTAAATCTTAGCAGATAAATAAATCAGGTGCAAATAAACTTATCCCGACCTAACAACATCAAGCAATTCAGATATCTGACTAATTACATAATCTGCCTCAACACCAACTTTTTTTCCTAAATAAACTGTTTTAATCCCCAATGAACTGGGCGCGATCAAATTGTCAGGCAAATCATCAATAACCAAACATTCCACAGGCAAAAACCCATATTCATTGATAAATTTCTCATAAATAGTGCTATCAGTCTTCGGTAGATTCATTTCTGGCGCAACATAATATTTTTCAATATTAAACTCTTTGGCAATTTTATCTGCTGAACTTTGTCCCAAATTAGTAATGCCTCCAACCTCAATTCCCAGGTCTTTTATTTCCTTCACAACATTTTTAGCTCTGTTATTCACATCCGGATGTAAAACACCCAAAAAATCAAATATTATACATTTATACATATATATACGAATTTATCTCACATTTATTTCACTTACTCCGATCCCACTATTCTATCTGTCAACTTCCTATCATTATCTTTTCACCGAGCTCGGGGACAATTACCTCACCTTTAAATTTTAACACATTTTTTATACAATCGCGCAAATACGAAGTTGCGAATTTTTCACCATGAACAATAAATACTTTCTTTAATTTTTTCATATTCTGTACATTGGCCAGCAAATCAAGCTTGTCCGCATGGGCTGAAAACTCATTCATTGCTAGGACATCAGCCTTTAAATTATAATATTGACCAAATATTTTCACCTTTCGTTTCTGCTCAACTATTCTTCGGCCAAGTGTTCCCTCGGCCATATAACCAATTATCAAAATTAAATTTTTTGGGTTTTCAATATTATGTTTCAAATGATGGATTATTCTACCAGCATTACACATACCTGAAGCTGAAATTATTATGCAGGAACCTTTATAATAATTCAACTTTTTTGACTCTTCAACTGAAGTTATATATTTCAAATTTTTAAATGCGAATGGACTTCTGGCTCGTCCAAGGAAATCTCTAAATGATTGATCATCATAATAATCAACATTGTTCATAAAAACCTTGGAAATTTTTGTTGACATCGGACTATCAACGAAAATTGGTACAGCTGGAATTTTCTTATCAAGATACAGTTTATGCAAAACATAAACTAGCTCCTGCGTTCTCTCAAGAGAAAAACCCGGAACAATGATTTTGCCACCTCTTGCCACAACATCATTTATCGCCCATTTCATCTCATCAAAAACATAATCAAAGGTATCATGAATGTGTTCAGCATAGGTGCTCTCGGTTATGAGAAAATCAGCTTCAAGGATTTGATATGGATCATTGAGAATTGGCATATTTTTCCGACCCAAATCACCAGTATATACCAATTTATAGCTTTTATTCCCTTCTTTTATCTCTAATAATGTTTGAGCTGACCCAAGAACATGACCAGCATCATAAAAAGTTGCTTTGCAACCTTCTTCCACTTCAAAACATTGACCATAATCAACTCCAACCATTTTTTTCAAAGTGTGCACAACATCAACTTTTGAATATAGTGGTTCAATTACAGCTTCAAATCTTTTTTTCAAATAATCAACATCTTGAGCTTGAATCTTGGCTGAATCTTCAAGCATTACTCCGAGTAACTCAATCGTCGGTTTCGTGCAATAAATTTTACCCTTAAAACCCTGTTTAACCAATGTTGGCAAATTCCCCGCATGATCAATGTGCGCATGGGACAAAATTACAACATCAATTTTCTTTGGATCAAAAAGAAACTTATTGTTCATCTTATGCTTTTCCAGACGACTAAAACCACCTTGGAACAAACCACAGTCCAGTAAAATTTTTTTATTATTAATCTCAATCAAATGTCTTGATCCAGTAACATTCTTGTCTGCTCCGCAAAATTTTATTTTCATGTATTACAAATTTACGAATATTACAAATAATACGAATACAACAACAATTTAATTGATTTTGTAATTCTTGTATAGTTGTATATTTGTATCTATATTATATCACTTTCACTCAAAAACAAAAAAACCGTATATTTTATACAGTTTAATCTTTGTAAATTATTGCTTATCTCACATTGCCATGATGATAATTTTCATATTGCTTACATTAGTATTAAGCATTTACTTTAATATTAAACTCTCACGGACATGACCAGACTCGGGGCTTGCCTGCCGTAATCTTGATGAAGGCAAGTTTGGGGCGGTAATACGCGCCATCAACATACTCACTTGTCACCCCTGAACTAAATTCAGGGCAGGCTCTGAACTTGCTTGTCCATCGACTTGTCCGTCGAAGCTCCCAAAAGAGCGTAGTCGGAAGTTTTAACGAAGATGGATTTCAGGGTATAGTTCTACACCCTACACTCGTCATCCTGAACTTGTTTCAGGATCTCCCAATTTGTCATCCTGAACTTGTTTCAGGATATAATTCTTCAAAATTCAAATTAATTTTT
>MFGJ01000006.1:0-97664 GCA_001778235.1 Candidatus Falkowbacteria bacterium RIFOXYC2_FULL_36_12 | reverse complement strand
CATCCTGAACTTGCTTGTCCATCGACTTGTCCGTCGAAGCTCCCAAAAGAGCGTAGTCGGAAGTTTTAACGAAGATGGATTTCAGGATCTCCAAATACTATTTTCATCATCTCTAGATCTCTTCGAAGCATCCAAACTTAATATGACAAACATATATTTTCATGTATTACAAATACTAACACAACAACCATTTAACAAATAACTCCAATATCAAGCACATTAACAACCGATTTACCATCCACCGCCACCACCACCGCCACCACCACCACCAGAACTACCGCCACTCATTCCAGAACCAGAAACAGACCCAAGTCCCACTGAACTAGAACCAGCAAAACTGTCAATAGAATCCGCAAATGATGCTGCATTAAAAGTGGCTATACTCGCACCAGAATACCAATCAGGTTGCTTTGTATAAATTCCTTCAAAAGCCTTACCCCACTTTTTTGCCAGACCAAATACCATAGCATATGGCAGAGCTTTTTCAAAAATATTTTTATCCTCATAAAACTTGGCTCGATCTTTGTCAGTAACTTCAATAAACTGTTCCAAGCCTGCCGCCTGCCAAGCCATTTCCTGTCCAGCTGAAGTTTTCTTCGCCATAAACCAACCAAAACCAACAACAATTATAATTGACAAAATCAATCCAATCAGAATATCCATTCTTCCCAAATCATAACCAGCGTAGAAAACTGGAACCATTAATAATCCCCCAATTATTAAAAAAACAAATTTCCAAGTCGGACTGGTTGAATAATATTTATTGATATAAATTCTAACTTCTGACTTTATTTTAGTTATATCCTGATAAAAGGTATCAACCAAGTCTTCACCAATTACCACTTTTCCATCTTCACCATGACTGAATATTCTCTGAAGTAATATTTTTTGGAATTTTTTCAATTTATCATCAGGTTTTTTCATTTGAATAAATTCATAATCCTTAACCTTGTTTGATTTTTCTTTTAAAATTTCTTGAATTTTCAAATAACCATGAGACGCCAAATAAACAATTTCTGCTGAAATACTTTTGTTGCCAACATCTCCATCGCGAAGCAGTATGTCTGCCACAATTGGCGACAATTCAGCATTTTCAGTATATTGAACAATTATTGTTTTATCAAATTTCGGATCTTTACCTTTTTTTTGCCAAATTAAATACATCAATAAAAATATTGGAACAAAAATACCAAAACCCCAATTATTCTTCACAAACAACCAAACTAAATCCCAACCTGCTGGCTGGTAAACCATACCCTTTGGCATCCAAACCACAATTGTGAAATCATCCTGTCCAGCTCGTTGCAAATCAGTCGTAACAAATTCAATTGTTTGATTATCAACAAATGAATAATTACATTTTTGTTCCTGTGAACCAAAAGCACCGGAATAACAATTTAATTTTATTTCATCAGGCTTAAATTCTCTTGGCAAAACAACCCTAGATTTAGCTGACAAAATATCAGTATCCCAATCAAACCCAGTTACATTCCAATAAAACTCATCATGATCATCAAAATATCTAATACTTTGGTCAACTTTATAATTTATTATATAAGTTTGCAGACCGGAAATTGTAACATCAGCATCCCCGATTTTTAGATAAAATGGATTTCTTTTTCTTGATTCAGCTATATTCCAACTCTGCCCATTTTCATCGGTCAAAGAAATTAGATTAATATACAAATCGTAATTAAGCCCTAAACTATCTCGATATTTTGTCGGAATATAACGATAAATACCATGTTTTTCAGTCAGAAAGTCTGCCTTAATAACTTCCTGGACATCAACCGTCGCATCATTATTTATTGTAAAATTAACTAAAAAGTTATCCAATATCCAATCATATCCTGCTTCCAAGTATTCTTGCCTATAATCTTGGGCAAAACTACTACTTGGCAAAAACAAAATAATTAATGAGCAAACAATAATTAATTTTTTCATATTGACTTCTTGCTAAATTTAAATTATATTATATTATTAGAAACAACAGGAACAGGAACAACACCATGAAAATCCTAATCACCGGTATTGGTATTGTCGGCAAAAGTACTCTACGCAGAATGTTGTATCAGTTCTTTTCTTTTCAAAATCTCAATGTCAAACACTATGATGCTGATAATTTTGCACATTTGCGACATCCAATAGATCAAAGCTGTATCAAACCAGAGGAATTTTCACAATCAAACATTTATCTGATTGAAGATATACATGGTCCGATTGAATCTCAATGCCTTTTTCCACTTGCTACCTACGATCTGATTCTCTATCTTTATTGCGATCGACTAAACCATACTCTATTTCAAATCAGCCGGGCAGTGCAATGGCTCAAATCAGGAAAATACGACTATGATACAATTAATGGTTGGAAAGGCAGTCAAAAACCATTTGATCCAAGAAATATCCTACCGATTATAAAGCTAATTTACAAAAACTTTTATCGAAGCCAAAAACTTCAGGCTAAAGATCTATTAGCAATTTCCGCCTACCCTCACATCGTAATCCAAGCAACATGGACCAAATCAGGACCGGCCTTTGATTTCAAATCCTCAAATCTAAAATAACTTGGGGATTTTATTTTTCAAAATAAGTTTCTATTTGAGAAAATAAAGTATTAATTGTCAGATCAGCAAATTTTATCCAATTTTTATTATTTTGTTTTATCCCACGCAATAAAAATGACTGCGCTCTTTCAATCATGGCAAACTTCACAGCATCTGACAGATAAGCCTTTTCAATCTTTGTTAATTTTCTTTGGCTTTCATAACCTCGTAAAAATGCTTCAGCCTTTCTAGCACTCCATTTTTTCCAATCCCTAGAAAAACACCAACCACGCAAAGCCTGTCCTAAGTCAAGAATTAATGGGCCATAATAGGCTCTATCAAAATCAATTACACCAGCAATTCTTTTGCTTTTCCACAATAAATGTCGTTTACCAAAATCTTCATGAAGCGTGCCAGCCGGCAAAATATTTGGTAGCTTAATATCCAACAAAATTTCTTCAAATTTTTTGACAAAACTTTCTCTATTTTTAAAATTACTACTCAAAATTATTTTCTTATTTCCAAACCAAAATTTTTTCACATTTCCCAATCCCCAATCTTTCCTCTTATATTTCGATTTCCAGTTTTGCAAAACTTTATGCATCTTCCCCAGCATCTTACCCGCCTGTTCTATTTCTTCCAAACTTGGGCTACTTTTTTGAGAGCCAACAATGTATTTCCGTAGAAAGCCATTTCTGCCTCCGATAGAAATTAATTGCTTTCCGAACTTATCACTCAAAACCACTGGCACCTCAATTCCTTGACTCAATAGTTTTTTTAAAATTTCAATCTCTGACGCAACATCATTTTTTGTTCTGAAAAAAATTGAACTTTTATCACCATTCAACCGCAATAGATATTTTTTCTCACCCCAATTAATCAGATAATTATCAGCCCCAACATTTTCCAATAATAAAATTTTTCCAACATTTTTTATGTTAAATTTTTCCAACTCTTGTTTAATTTGTTTTTCATTTACTTTTGTTTTCATTATATCAACTTTCCCAAATCAATATTTTTTAAAAATTTCCAGCAACCAAAACCTAATTTCCCTAATTCTAATTTATTATACTTTACTTCTCATAAAAATTATGATAATATCATTCTTTAGTACCTTCACTGCCACCAAGGCAAGGAGAGACCATCATGTCTGGAATTATTTTCCCAGAAGATTTCAAACGAGTAGTTGAAGAGACTGAAGTTGTACATCCTGATAGTGAACACAATCTTATGATCAGTCCCGAAGCATTAGAAAATGCACTAATAGCAACATTCAGAAAAATTGCCGAGCTAGCTAAATACGAAACTCTGGCAATCGGACTTAGTGGCGGACTGGATTCATCTATTCTCACGACTATTGCTGTAAAATCTGCTGGACTAACAATTATTCCCGTTACAATTTTTTCTAGCCTTGATCACCCTGATTTACTTCATGCTGTTGCCTTGATTAAACATCTAAAACTGTGGCTTAATCAACTGGGACAATTCGATTCCACTCGAAGAGAAGACAAATATGAACTTCTTTGTATTGCCATGAAAAAGGCAAACCTCAAACACCTAATTCTCGGCGATGCTGTTGATGAACTCCAAGGTGGTTACTGGCAACATGAATATCCTGAAAAACATCTTCCCTTAGCCTTTCTCCCTATGGATGAACTTCGTAAAGCTGTTTTTGAGGATATGTGGAAAAAACTGATCCCTGACCATCTTGCAATTCTCGATAAATTCGCCAGACAATACGACATTGATGTTTATCTACCATACCTTGCCCTGTCTCAACTACTAAGTAAAGTTCCAATGTTCCAAAGAATTTTTTACACCACAAGAAAATCTTTACTCCGCCATCTAGCTGTAAATCTCGGAATTCCTAATGAAATTATCAACCGCCCAAAACTCGGACTTGGAGATGCTCTTCGTACACAATTCTAACTCTCTTTATCACAATGAGAGTTTTTTATTATATCAACTTTTCCAAATCAATATTTTTTAAAAATTTCCAGCAACCAAAACCTAAATTCCCTAATTCTAATTTATTTATTCGAACCCGATGCAATTTCTTTACTCGATAACCAAGCTCCTCGCACATTCGTCTGATTTGTCGATTCATGCCTTGTTTCAAAATTATCTTAAATTTTCTTTTATCTAATTGCTGAACAACCGCTGGAGTTGTTTTCCCTTCTTCGAGTAGAACACCAGTCCGCATTTTTATCAAAAATTCTTTCGTGATATCACTGTTCACATCAACTAAATATTCCTTTTCTTTACCATATCTTGGATGAGTTAATTTCAAGGTTAAATCTCCATCATTTGTAACAAGAAGTAAACCACTAGAATCCTTGTCCAACCTACCGACAGGAACTACTCTTTGTTTCACCTTTATATAATCCAAAATTGTTTCTCCCTTTTCTTTACCTTTTTTCACTGTACACAGCACCCCAACCGGTTTATTAAATATAATATATACTTTAGGCTCGGGTTTAGCCACTTCTCTACCCTTAAACTCAACATAATCATCTTGTCCGACCTTTGTACCCAGTTCAGTCACCACCTCTCCATTAACCTTAACTAATCCTTGTAAAATAAACAACTCGGCAGTTCGCCGAGAAGCTATTCCTGCCTCTGCCAAATATTTTTGTAGTCTTATGTTTTCCATTATTTCACTATTAGATTATTTCAATATTACACTATTACACTATTTCAACATTTTTCCAAAATTATTTCAATCTTTCACTATTACAACCTTTCACTATCAAAATTAATTTTCGGCACACTTCGACGACCAGAAATCGGTTGTACTTTTTGAGACAAAGCATCTTTTAATGACAATTCTTTGAATGGTTTATTTTCTTCTACTGCCATCGGTCTAACTGTTGGTCGGTGTTCAACTTTTATCGGCTCGACTCTTCTTGGGACTGCGACAGGTGCAACCACTCTAGTAGATTTAAATTTATTTTCAAAATTTGCCATTTCCTTCTTACTTTCAACTAAATCCTGCGACTTGGCTTGTTGACGACGATAATCCTTCAAACAATCTTTACAAAACACTGGACGCACACCATCGGGTTTAAAGTTAATTGTGGTTTTTGCTCCGCAAGACACACAATTTACTACAAAAATCTCTTCCTCCTTGCCCGCTTCCTCATCAATATTAACAATTGCTTCATCAACCTCATCCTCAAAAAGCTTACCACTATATCCAGCCAAAAAATCAATTTTCCGGTCAACAACTTTGCTGATTTTTTTCTCTTCTAATTTTTCTTCAAGCTTTTTAATTGTATCTTCTGTTTCCACTCCACTCCAACGAGTTATCTTCTCCTCAACTTCTTCTCTTGGACGGCTGTATCTTTCGCGAGAAACATTTATCACACTATCCTCATTGCCAGACGGCACTGCCATCGGTGGCAGAGTTGCTGCGCTAAATGGATCAGAAGCCACACCATCAATCATCAATTTTAGATATATATGCCATTTTGGTAAATTTACCAAATCAGGTTCTAGAAAAAATGGATCAAACTCTTTGGCCAAAACCTCGGCATCTATTGCTCCAACACGAAAAACAATAAATGTTCCCACATTACCAAAAATCGCCGCTGAAACAGTTTCATCCAGCTGTTCAACATATTGGTGTCCGACAATAAGATTCAATCTATATTTTCGAGCTTCAGACAAAATATTGGCAAATGATTCAGTAGAAAAATTCTGGAACTCATCAACATAAAGATAAAAATCTTTTCTTTCATTTTCCGGAATATCTACACGACTCATGGCAGCTAGCTGAATTTTTGTAATCATCATCGCTCCAATCATGGCTGATGCATCTTCACCAATTCTTCCTTTAGCCAAGTTAACCAACAAAATTTTCTTTTCATCCATTATCTTTCGCATATCAATAGTTGATTTTACTTGACCAATCAAATTACGAATCAATGATGTTGACAAAAACTGTCCAACTTTATTTTGAATCGGTGCTATGGCTTCAGTCATAAATGACTGATTATATTTTGTAAATTCATCTTCCCAAAAGGCTTTCACCACCGGGTCTTTTATTTTTGCCACGACTTTTTTTCTATAATCTTTATCAACAAACATTCTATTTACACCAAGTAAAGTACTGTCAGGATAATCAAGCAAAGCCAAAAGAGCATTTCGAAGTAAATATTCGAGTCGAGGTCCCCAACTATCAGCCCACAACTTTTTAAACACACCAACAATTCCCGAAGAAATCAAATGGCGATATTTAGGGTCAACTTTTTCCAAAACATTGAATGCTACAGGAAAATCCAAATCTGATGGATTAATATAAACCACATCATTAATTCGATGTGAAGGGATAGCTTTCAAAATAGCTTCGACTGAATCTCCATGCGGATCCAGCAAAGCGCAACCATTTCCAGCCATAATATCACTATAAACCATATTCTCAATCAACACAGATTTTCCCATACCTGTTTTCCCAATAACATACATGTGCCGTCTTCGATCGTCAGGCTTTATACCAAAAGACCTACCTTCTCCACGATAGTCGGTTTTTGCGAAAATAGTTAGATTTGGCGAAAATTGCATATTAGGCAAATGGTAAATTTTTAGGCGGTTCAGGTTTTTGAACTGCCGTCAGAGTTTCTTCCTTAGAAACATTAATAATATTATCATCATTTATACCTTGATTAAAATTATTGGAATGCTTAATTCTTTTTTCAATCTGTAATTTTTTTTCTTTTTGTTCTTTTAGTTCTTCCAGTATTTTTTCTTTTCTTTTTTTATCATTTTTTCCGGTTTTATCTTTGGCAAATCTTTTTTCAAAATAATCATCTTCATATTCAACTACAGGAACTTTCTTTGTTTTAATTGCTTTTACACCTCTTGCTTTAATTTTTCCATTTTGACTCTCATCTTCCACCGGCAAACCAATCGGAGCCAAAGCCTTCTTGCTTTCAACCCTTTTGACAATCGGTCCTTGAGTTTCAAAATATGGAAAATGATAAAGCGATGCCAATTCTTCAGATGTCAAAATAAATTTATCACAACCAGCTTCAGATGTTCGAGCTTTGTAGGCTCTAAAAATATTATTTTCTTTTTCATGAAGTCTCAAATTTTTGAAAAACGGCCATCTAGCTACAGTTTTATTTTTATCAGGCTTAAAACCGTTAAGAGATAAATCTGAATATTGCTTAATCGCACCAAATGTTCCAGAAACACCAAGACCCTTATTAAAAACTTCTTTTCGACCAAAATACACCATTCGAACTTTACACTCAAAACCCATGTTTGATATTTTACGAAAAATAGCTTCTGCCCTCTTCTGATCATCAGGCGGAAGCAAAGTCAACTTTTCATCTTTTTTTTCTTCAGCTTCTCCAGTACCCAGGAGTTGACTACTTATCTCACCCAATAAATTCAGCGGGGCATCCAATGTTTTATCAACCCATGTCCTCTTTTCTTCTACTGATTTTCCTGACATTTTTTTCAATTCATTTATTCCCCTTTTTGTCCATGAAATATCAGTCGGCCAAACTAAATACTGCAACCAAAATTGTTCACCAGTCTTCAACTTATTCATTACTTCGAGTAGAGATGTCAACGGATCTTTTATATCTTTGGTCATCGGACTTTCAAATTCTTTATATGACCTAATCGGGAAAAAATCTTTATTGTACAATTTCAAATCAGCACCCCAAATTTTATACTCATCATTAGGAAAAGTCACATCAATATCCTTCAAATAATCCTCGACTTCGGTAATCTCCGCGTCTGGGTACTGGGCATAAAAAGCCGATTCTACCATATCCCTAAATTGAGACGCTGTTCTGACAATAAATTGAACAAAGCCGTCAATACTTACTATTTCAAAGCTAAAGCCAATTTGATAAGCACCATTAAAAAATTTTTCTTCCCATTCAAGTGGCGTGTGCGCACCAGCAATTGTAGAAAATATATTTTCTACTGCCTTTGGTGTTTGTAAATTCTGCCTAGGAATATCAATCGCTAGAAAAACATATTTTTGTTTTGCTCCAAACTTCACCTGTTGGCGAAACTTATAAATAAGCAAAAAACCCCAGACACAAACTAAGGCGAAAACCACCCAACCTCCATTTATCAAGAAAAACCAAAACAATTCATAAAAAGGTTTAGTACCTAAACTATGAATCCAACTCCAATCAAATGTAATTTCTATATCAAATGGCATAATACCAAAAAACTGACTCCAAATCTGAAGTGATTTTGTCAAGATTTAATTAAATATTCTTTTATCAAATATTTTTATCTTAATCTAAATTTATTATACCACAAATATCAATTCCCAAAAACACCTTTTCCCACAAACTCATCACAAGTTGCAATTAAATCCCACAAACATGCCAAGCATCGGGTCTTGCCTGCCATAATCTTGATGAAGGCAGGTATGGGGACTTTTTGCAGAAACAACACCACCAAGACGACATATTAAAAGCATCGAACATGAATATCCCGGGGTCTGGGGTTTTCGTTGCTGTCATGAGCGCACAAAAGGGTGTTTAAAGGCATTCAATTAGAAAACCCCAGCGCTTTTGTTTCTTTTGGCGTCAAAAGAAATCGCAAAGCGAAATCAATCACTTATTCTCAAAAAAAACTTACTTTAGCAAAACAACAATTTACTTTAATTTTAAGCCCCACAAACATGGTAAGACTCGGGTCTTGCCTGCCGTAATCTTGATGAAGGCAGGTCTGGGGCTTTTTGCCATTATCAACGATATATAGGTTGTTAAACAGTCGCAATCAAAGCCCCCAGCACTTTTTTGGTTACTTTTTTGAGAGCCAAAAAGTAACAAACTACCACTTACTTGCACAACAACAAATAAAACAAAATAGTCAATCCACACATCAATTCACTTTCAGCAAATTAAGGATTTGTAGATTTGTAGCAGATTTGTTATTCGTGGATATTAACCTCTCTAAAACCAAACAAAAAACAGCCCTTTTCAGGGCCATTTTTATATATAAAAAATATTATTTATTTAGTTCAAATAATCCGCCTTCAACCTTATTAAACTTATCCTTGTTAATCAGTGATAAATAGATTGTTGATGGATTAACTTGTCTTTGTTTCAAAACCTCTTGATAAATCTCATCCTTACTCATCGGTCTTGATTCATCATTCAAAATTCTTACAATAATATCTGTCACAGTACCAGGTGTATAGCCCCAATCTTTCTTGGCATAAATACCTCGTCCGATCAAGACATAACCTTCATTGGCAATAAGCTCATTGTGTACAGTTGCAGCGCAAATAGTTTTTTTGTCAAAATTTGAAGTATTGATCATTTCAGCCACATCTCGAAAATGAAGTGGTTTTTCAACTTTTGTAAAAACCAAATGAATTTTATCAGACAATTTCTTTGGTCTGACATCAGGCCATTCTGCTAACCCCCATGTATTCAAAATATTTTTTTCAACTTTTTTTGTAACTTCAATATAAGATTTGGCAAAATCAAGTAGACTCTTGCCTGTTTGTTCAGCCAAATTTGCCAAATGAACATGTTGCAATTCAGCAACAACTTCATTTTCAATCAAACTATGAAGATCTGCTTCAGAAACAACAGTTTTTCGAGTTGTTAAAACAGAAGCAATATCATTAACAATTTTTTCAATTAATTCTTGTTCAATTTCAGACACATGCCAGAAAGAATAATAATCTTGATTTTCATTATTTCTTTCAACACCCTTAATCAAATTTTCAATAGTGAATAAAAATGAATTAACATGTAGCTCATCAAAATGATATACCTGACTGATATGATTTTCAATCAAATCATTTTCGCTAACAACTCCACCTTTTTGCGCCAAAAAGTTTTTCAAAGCTTTCTCAAATTCATTAATTTGAGATTGATAATTGTCAGCTTTTGACTGAATAACAAGTTTACCAATTGCTTCTTTCTCAATCTGTCGTACACGCTCCCTTGTAATACCATAAACATCACCGATTTGTTTCAAGGTGTTTTTTGCCGGTACATCAGCTGAAAGCTGATAACGCTTTTTCAAGACTTCTTGCTCTCTTTTTGACAATTCATTCAAGAGAGATAAAAAGAAATTTTGAAAGCTTAATTGTTTGTCTGAATTATTCATAACAATTATGAGAAGCTGACAAGCTATACTTTCAATCTATTTATTATTAATTAAAGTATATCACTATTATAAATATTTGTCAAGTATATGTTATATTATATTATTTTATCGTATTCTAGAGATTTGTCAAGGAAATCAAACCAATTTTCACAATCATATTCATCCAATATTTCACTATTTCAATCTATTTTCAACATATTTCCAATATTTCATTTCAACAACATTTTAACACCAACTTTTTACCTAATTTTAGTATAAAAACAACACTAACCATTGACTTTTGCACAATTATGTGATATAATATAAATAGTTCATTTCAATCAACAAGCGCTTAAGTGCACTTCACGGCAAACTTAACAACACTTACTCGAGCTCTGGGAAGAGCTGAACGACAACCCCAACAACTAACCTCAACGGAGCAGACGAACCATGAAAACCCTGATCTGCAGTCTCAAAATCATCATGGCAGTAGTAATCTGCCTGGTGATCCTGGTCGGACTCGCTCGACTCGAGCAAAAACGAGCCGAGATGATCCAGATCGACCAACTCCGCGTCTCGACCAAGTAATCCCACCCTAGCCTCAAACTCGAGGCAACTCATCACCAACATGTGAAGAGCCCAGACCGACTCACCAAAGTGAGCGGTTTTTTGTTTTAATTTACTACTTTATTTCCAACTTTATTTCCAACATATTTTCAACATATTTCCAACTATATTTCCAACTTATTTCCAACATTATTTCCCCAACATTTCACCAATCCCTTGACAAACTTCTCCAAATTTGCTATAATGTAATCTCGTTCCTTTCATTAATTTTAGTGGCCACCAAGGAGGCAGACAAGATGCGATTGCAGACAAGAACCAGACTCAATACTTCAATCTTCAAAACATCAAGAAATTCTTCTACAAAATCTGATCGTCGTAATCGTAATCGGTCACAGCGTCGAATTTTCAGATCAAATGTTCGTGTCCTGATTGATGATGATGGAACTCGCGAAATCAGACTTTTTTCCACCGAAAAAACCAAGCAGGTTGCGTCGAACAATTTTAGCCACTGGATCAACTGGCTGGACAAGCAAGTTGGTAGAGGCTGGAATGATATCTGGTCCGATATCTGTCGCATGACTGACCCGAGAAGTCTTTCTGGTCATATTATTCGTCAATATATCAGTTCATACACTTCACATGCTCCTGACAAATCCTATAATCACTATGGTCCCTATGTTGACGAAAATGGCATTCTCCAAACCAGCAAAAATGTCTCCAGATTCAAATTGAACCCGGAATACAAATATTTCCTCGGTAAGGAATACAAGCAGGACAAGATCACCCTGGAAAATCTGCTTCAGAATCACAAGATCCGCCAAATCGGCACCAAGCTTTTCTGGTTTGAGCCAGTCAACTCTAACACATCGTTGACACTCTTGTATGACCTGCACTACCGCCAGTCGCGTGAACTCACCGCTGACGAACGCCGTATCTTCGAATCCATCAATCCGATTCTTCAGCAAGACTATCTTTCCAAAAACTAATAAAAAAATCTAAATTTCCGAATCATAACTATGATCGGTTTTTTTGTACTATAAATATACGAAAACCACATCAAAACAAATTGAAAAACTAATATTACCATATATTCGTTGTTTGCCTTATCTATCCATAATTTCGGAGTAAAAAAAAACCGCTATATTAAGCAGTTGAATTTTAATTAATTAATAAACTATATTATTCATCACCTGGTAGAAAGGCACGCCATGTCATAAAATGGTGAGTATAAATAGACTCTTCCATCTCATCAACATACAAAGCAATTGGAATATCACCAAACAATTCAAAATCAGTCATATTTTCTTCAAATGGTGTCGGATATCCAACGCAACCAGTACATGGACGATAATATGGAGACTGTGCCATTCCATAATTAAAGAACAATTCCAGTGGTTGGCTAAAGACACCAGCCACTTCATTATAGACATAAGATTTCATTTGTGGTGAATAATCAGTGCCCCCTGGGCTGACATAACTGTAATAAATCATACTTCCAGCATCAACACGAATCCTCAAATCAAGAAAATAATCATCTTGATAATGATTATTAATATTTCTAAAATATAAACTTTCCCATACTGGCATTGTATCTGCTAAATTTCTTCGATAAATATCCAATCTTTGTGTGTAGTCAACTAACAAAGAATCAACAAATTTATATCGCTGGGAAGCAACATAAACTGTCGGAAGATTTTCCGTGACTTGAGATAAAGCAATCTCACATCTATTATTATAATTTTGATTAATAACAGAATAGGTATCAGGCAAATCAACTTTTACAAAAACGCCATTAACTCTTTCTAGATACGAAACCCTACAAACTGAACCAGTTGTTCCATCACCAAGCACCAAATTCTGACTGTATGACAAGAAAGTTCGTTCTTCAGTTCCTTCAGTAAATTGCGTTGCTATGCCTCGGATACCAAGCCCAGAACCAAAGGAAGTTGACGAAACCCATGTCCCTCTATCAGCACTGTACAATGTCAAATAAGCATTACCAGTAGTCTTGTCCTTATAAAACAATGCAATCCGTAAATCACCATCATAAGAATAAATATTTCCTACAAACACAGCCTGAACATTTTCTTGAACAATAGTTGAACTACCATCATTGAAATTTCTCCAGCTACCATTCACAAACTCTTTAATATTGATAGTATCGTTACTTGAGCGATAATGCAGAAGATATGGAATACCATTTGCAACAAACAATTTCTTATAGCCATCACCTTGTGCGTAAAATCCATTATCATAAAAATTCATCTCATCATTAAACAAGTCAGCAACGAGTAACATTACCTGATTTGAGACTCCATTTACATAGCTAGCAGCAATCAAACCACTTCCAACATCAGTCGCCAAATCCAGATATCTCATATCCGTACCATCAAAAAGCAGAAAATCTGTAACTCTCCGCCAAGAAAATTCCGTGACAAGATACTCACCTTCAAACACTGCTGAAAATTCACCGCATACTGCCATATCATCAGGATCAGGAATTCTAAAAACAGCCTTTACAACCACATTTTCTCTAATCGGGACATGATAGCCTCTAATTGTAGTATCAGATACACCGGGTTCAGAGCCATCAACAGTCCAATAAAAATCAGATGCACTTGTCACGCCTGAATCAAAGAGTAAATCAAAGCCAAAACCATACTCACCAGGAGGACATTCTAATGACTGACCGGTCGATCTCTCAATTGGGGTTGGGGCAGGAACAATCAAATTGTATACATATGTTGCAACACCGGATTCAAGCGGAGGGGTGAAAGCATAATCACAAGTTTTTACTTTCAAATATTTCGGACCACATTCATGTGGGAATTCAATCGAAAGCGGGTTATCAGGGACTGGACGGAACGGAAAGTATTCACAAATCGGTTCAGTATTGTCAGTTGTATATGCAAATTCCTGTGTCCAAAGAATATTCACTGTAAGTGGATCAGTTTCCGAATAATCAAAGTAATTGTAGAATCCTGTCTGCAAATCCACTTCAGGTGGTTCAGGAATATAATATTCCAAAAACTCATAATCTCTATACGCAAAGCTCGGAATAGCCACACAATCTTCATCATTTTCAATGGCCACAGCTTTGACAATAGTATTCTCGGAAATCTGCAAGGAGACACCTTGTCCACCATCAATACCATTAGTCAATGGATTTGAACCATCAAGAGTATATTTCAATGTCTGTTGCGACATTACTGAAATAGTCACTTGAATCGGTCCTTCAAAGGGACTCGTATCATCAGGAGAAATAACAGGTGGCATAGTCCATCTCTGGCAAGTATATGTCACCACCACTTCATCTGAACAACCAGCATCGGCAGGGCAAACATCTCGACAAGAAATCATTCGAATAGTCCTAGTCTTATCTGTATTAAAGACATACCAAGCTCCATTTACATCAATACTATTCACATCATCCAACCATTGATTACCCATAAAGTATGGATCATTCCCATCGGTTGAATAGCGCAATGAACTGTTATCATCATACCCCATCAAAACAGTAAAATTTGGATCATTTTTTTCAAATGTAAATGCTACTGGTTCAAAAATCGGTTCTGCTGGAGGTACTTGTTCCAAAAAGTACTGATAGGTCACAACATCTGATGAAATAAAATATCCATTTTCATATTTAAATGCAATAACATTAAGCACAGTAGTACCACAACGATTAATAATCGGGATATCACATCTATATGATTGAGGACAAGCAGTACCAACATTTTCCGAAGGAATATCATCAAAATATCCATACTTGATTGCCGTATCCGGATCCCAAGTATAAACAGGCATTTCATCTGTGAATAGGTGTTCAGCATATGTCCCTGTCTCAAAATCCGCTTCTGGTAAGTTTACTGCCAAAGCAGGTAAACTATCCAGTAGCAAGACCAAAACTGGCAAAATACATAACATTCGGTATCGCATAACAACCCCTTCCGCCCGTAGGCGAAGTTTTCTCACCGACCACCATGGCCAGTGAGACATATTATCAATGAACCGTGCGTACAATATTCTATCAGAAAAACTAATCAGTGTCAACTATTATATATAAATTTCTATTTAAGTTTAATTAAAAACCGCTCGAATCACTCGAACGATTTTATATTTCCAATATTTCACTTTTTCACTATTTCAATATTACAATATTTCACTATTTCAATCATCTATTTTTTACTAAACTTCTCCCACAATACCAAAAGCGGACTGGCCACAAATATAGATGAATAAGTTCCAAAAAATATACCGCAAATCAAAGCTAACACAAAATACTTAATTGTTACACCACCAAAGAAAAAGATTGCGAGTAAAACCAGCATGGTTGTAAACGATGTATTGATTGATCGTGAAATTGTTTCATTAATTGACCGATTTACAATTTCCGGGAAATTTGTTCCAGTAAGCCGAGAAATATTTTCTCTAATTCTATCAAAAACAACGATTGTATCGTTGACTGAATAACCAAGAATTGTCAACAGTGCAGCCACAAAGGTTAATCCAACTTCAACATCTAAAAATTTACCCAAAACAACAAATATGCCCACAGTAATAATAACATCATGAAATAAAGTAACAATAGCCACCACACCATATTTCCATGATTTAACTGGATAAGAAACTTTTCTAAAAGCCCAAGCAATATAAGCCACAATTGCCAAAAGAACTAAAATCATTGCAGAAAAAGCTTTTGATTTTAATTCCTGTCCAATTGAAGCACCAATAGATTCAAACCTCTCTTGTCTGACATTATTTCCGTCTGCATCAAATTTTTCTTTGAGCTTGTCAACAATCTGCTGATGCACCCCTTCTTCAATCGAGTGGAAACGAATAATAAACCCCGTGTCTTCTGTTGGCTGAACAGTAACCTCACCACCCAAATTCAATTCTTTTATTGCATCACTTATTTCTTGCATTTGTGGTCGCTGTTCCATGAAACTTACTTCGAGCAAACTCCCACCAGTAAAATCAATTCCTAAATTCAAGCCCCAAATCAACAACAATATTAAACTTAGTGCTACTAGAGTGCCCGAAATCGTCAACCATATTTTACTTCGGCCAATTATGTCAACAACTTTTTTCATAAATCATTAATAAATATTTAATTCAAATTGCTAATTACTAACAAATTTATTCTTTAACCATACCTGATTTCTTATTAACACCATAAAACCAAGTATTTTTCCCAGCTTTATTCATACTTACAACATACTTCAAGAAAATCCTAGTAACCACAATAGCAGAAAACATACTTAGCATCACGCCAAGTCCAAGTGTAATAGCAAAACCTTTTATCATACTGGTACCAAACCAAGCCAGAATAAAACAGGTAATCAAAGTTGATACATTGCCATCACGAATTGATGACCACGCTCTTTTGAATCCTTCATCAACAGAGGAAGACAATGGTTTACCCATTTTCATTTCCTCTTTCATTCTTTCAAAAATCAACACATTGGCATCAACTGCCATACCGATTGACAAGATAAAACCAGCAATACCAGCCAGAGTCAAAGTAATTGGAATTAATTGGAACAAAAACACAATTGCTACTATATATATCAACAAAGCAATTACCGACAAAACTCCTGGCAAACGATAATATCCAATCATAAATAGCATAACTAAAATAAATCCAATCATTCCCGCAAATAAGCTCTTTTGTAATGAAGTTGCCCCGAGAGAGGCACCTACAGTTTGTTGAGAAACAAGTTCAATCGGTACTGGCAAAGCACCAGCATTTAACCTTTGAGATAATAATTTTGCTTCAATCACATCAAATGATCCGCTGATTTGCGCTCTACCTTCAGTAATTTCTTCACTTACTCTAGGAATACTTATTGGCTGACCATCGAGAAATATTGCAACTAACTTGCCAACATTCTTTTTGGTAATTTCGGCAAATAATTGTTTTCCCTCATCATCAAATTCAAGACTTACATGAGGTGCATTTGTAGTTTGGTCAAACTCAACCCAAGCTCTCTTCAAATTTTTACCACTAAGAGTAGTATTTATCCACTGATCCTGTGGTGGTAAAATATCAGTTTCAGTTTTCAAATTAATAAAAATCCGTGACACATCATAATCAGTTGAATTCTTTTCATCAGATTTATAAACCAAATGAAAACCAAAATCAGTTTCAATCACATCAGATATTGTGTCAACTGGCTGGTCAAATACAGCATTTTCAAATTCAGGAACCATCACTCCACGACCAAACCAACCAAGATCACCGCCACCATCACTAGCTCCGGGTTCAGTAGAGTTTGATTTGACCAAAGAAACAAAATTATCAGCAGTCGCTTGTTCTTTCAAACTATTAATCTTGGCCAAAGCTTCTTCTCTAGTCTCCTGACTTTCACAGCTTTGTTTACCAATAAAACAAATAAGTAAATGATTTGCTTTTACCTGTTTTTCACCCTGTTGCAGTTGATTTACCTTTACAATGTTTAATCCATCATCATCTTCAATCAATTTTTTTATATTCTGTTGCTCTGTAATATTTAATTTATCAATTTCTGCATACAAGGAACTATATGTCTGATCATCAGCAGAAATAAAACCCAATTCTCCGCCACTATTCTTTGAATACTCATCCTCTGAATTCTGATTCGCCAATTGGGCAAAATCAGCTCCATCTAATGCTTGCTCCAAAACATCATTGGCTTTAGCCCGAGCATCTTTATTGTATTTATTTAAATCTTTTGTTTCTTCAGCCGTCAGTTCTCTCGCTGGTAAAGTATTTTCTTCTTTAAATTCTAGAAGAGGAGTTTCACCGATCATGGCAATCGCCTCTTTTACATCTTTTACCCCAGCAAGCTCAACAATAACTCGCCATTTACCATTGGATTGATTTGTTTGAACCACTGGTTCAGCTACACCAAGAGCGTTTACTCTTCGCTCAATAACATCTCTTACACCATCGAGTGCTACCCCCTCTTCACCGCCTTCAATTGCAGTTGTATCAGCTTCGTAAACCAAGTGGGTTCCACCTTGTAAATCCAAACCTAGATGAAATGGTACACCAGTTATATGGCCTATCTGTTTATCATATTTTTGATTAATCCAATCAATACTTTTGTCTATTGGTTGTGGGAAATCATAAAAACCTACAACAACCGCCACAACTAAAATCACGATTAACCAAATTCTAACTTTTGTTCTTTCTTGTAATTTTGCCATAAATATTATTAATCTTTTATCTTATAAAAATCTTATTAAAAACACAGACAACTATAATCTATCATCTATAATCTATCAACTCAAACAATGCCTACATTTTAATAAAAAAAAGTGATTTTTGCAACAATTTACTGCGTTTTATCAACAGTCAAACAAAAATATTGACAAAATTTTTAAAAAATGTTGAGATTACCACATTCTTCCAACGGAAAGGACACCAAAGATGACTCAAGTTTTTGATCTTTTCACCATCATTGACTTTGCAGAAATCATGAATCGTATGGCGATCTGCAATGTCACCTGTCATGCAAAAAAAATAAAGCGCTATCGCATTCTTCAAGAACTACTCCAACACTGTTTAGACAAAGGTTTCAAAAAAGGCGTAACTGTCAAACATAAAAAATCAAAACTTGTTGGAACAATTTGGGGATTTAATACTGATCCGAGAAACTGGGACTGGACCAGAAACAATTTTGATGTAATCGAACAACCACTTTTGATTGTTTTTCCAGATCAACCAGATAAACCAATACCATACGACATTTATGCTGTAAAAATCCAAACCGAGCAAGATGTAAAAAAATAAATTTAAACTAATTTTCAAGCTTCAATAATTCTAAACCCAGTAATCTTACTGCGGTTTTTTCTATTATAAACAACCGTCTAAGGGACGCAAACTTTAGTTTGCGGACCTATCAACTTCGCTTGCGAACCTATCAGCTTAGTTTGCGACCCAATCAACTAACCATGACACTTTTTATACTTTTTGCCAGAACCACATGGACACAGATCATTTGGTCCGACTTTTTTGCCTGACTGATCATAGACTTTTGAGCTTCGAATAGCTTCTTTTCGTTGAACCTTTTCATAAGGATTTTTAAATGGTGAATCAACAGCTTCTTTGGCCGGAGCTGAATAACTCATATTCTGGCTTTGCATCGGAGAAGACGCTTGGATTTGTGCATTAAATCCAATTTTATATATTGAATAAACAACTTGCTTTTGAATAACATTTAATAGTTCAACAAAAAGTTGCTTAGCTTCTCGTTTATACTCTATCAATGGATCTCTCTGGGCATAACCACGAAGTCCAATGCCAGATCTCATTGCCTGCATTGCATCAAGATGGTCAACCCAAATATTATCAATACTTCGAATCAAAACTTCTTTTTCAATCATAGTCATCAATTTATCATTACCGGTTTGCTCTACAACCTGCTTCTCAAGATCAGAATATTTACTTCGTGCAACATTCATAACATAATCAACAACCGCCGAAGTTAATTCAAAACCAGCATCTCGCTTTTTATTATCTTCAACAAACCTTTGTAATTCATCTTTGAAATTTGAGTCTACTGAAAAAATTGTTTTTACCACTTCAGCAATTTCCGAAATATCCCAATCACCATTTTTTTCTCCTGAAACTTGAGCTGTATGAAATGAAACAACTTGTTCAACCTCATCTTCAACCATTTCCAAAACCAATTTTCTTAATTCTATTGGATTATCCTGAAAAGTTTGGAGAATATCATCTCTTTTCTTATAAATAATCTCTCTCTGTTTATTCATCACATCATCATATTCAACCAAATGTTTACGAATATCAAAGTTATTACCTTCAACTTTCTTTTGAGCAGATTCAATTGAATTGGTAATTAATTTATTGGTAATCGGTACATCCTCTGGCACGCCCATGCGAAGCATCATATTTTTCACTCGGTCTTGACCAAAAATTCTCATCAAATCATCTTCCATGGAAATATAAAATTGCGAAGCGCCAGGATCACCTTGTCGACCTGAACGACCACGAAGCTGATTATCAATACGACGAGATTCATGTCTTTCAGTGCCAAGAACAAACAAACCTCCAAGCCCAACCACTGCTTCAAATTTATCTTTGTCAAATGGCGCACCACCCAAAATAATATCAACCCCACGACCAGCCATATTGGTGGCCACAGTCACTGAACCCCTTTTACCGGCCTGGGCTAAAATTTCCGCTTCTCTATCATGCTGTTTAGCATTCAATAAAACATGAGGTACACCAGCTTGCTTCAACATCAGACTCAATTGTTCATTTTTTTCAATTGAGATAGTACCGACCAATACAGCCTGTCCCTTGTCATGCAATTTTTTTATTTCTTCAACCACAGCCTTGAATTTACCAGCTTCTGTTGAATAAATATTATCCCCAAAATCCTGCCGAACAACCGGTTTATTGGTTGGGATTACAGTAACTTCCAAACTATAAATTTTTGAGAATTCTTCAGCTTCAGTCAAGGCTGTACCTGTCATGCCGGCTAATTTATTATACATTCTGAAATAATTTTGAAATGTCACAGTTGCCATGGTCCGACTCTCTTGTTTTACCTCAACCCCTTCTTTGGCTTCAATTGCTTGATGCAATCCTTCAGAATATCTTCGACCTAGCATAGCACGGCCAGTAAATTCATCAATGATTATAACCTCGCCATCCTTAATCAAATAATCAACATCTTTTTTAAATAAAGTATGAGCCTTTAAAGCTTGCTCCAAATGATGCACCATTCTAATACCGCCTTCAGTATAAATATTATCCATGTTTAAAAGTTTTTCCATCTTGGCAATACCTTCTTCAGTCAGAGTCGCGGCTCTCATTTTTTCATCAATATTATAATCATCTTTTTCTTTCAATTTAGGCACCAATTGAGCAAATCGTTGATAATCAGAAGCTGACTCTTCTGCTGGAGCAGAAATAATTAGCGGTGTTCTGGCTTCATCAATCAAAATAGAATCCACTTCATCAACAATGGCATAATTAAATCCCCGCTGTACTTTGTCTTCCAAAGTCGGTGACATATTGTCCCGCAAATAATCAAAACCAAATTCATTATTGGTTCCATAGGTAATATCCGCACCATATGCTTCTTTTCGGCTACAAGGCTTCAAATATCTGTTTTCAACTTTATAACTGGCTTCTTCATCTCTTTCCTTGTCAACTTCAGGCTCACCCGTAGATGTTTCATCATAAATAAAAGAAGCTTGATGTTGAAGAATACCAGTAGTTAATCCAAGAAAATTATAAACCTGCCCCATCCAAACCGCATCTCTTCGTGACAAATAATCATTAACTGTAACAACATGGACACCTTTACCTTCAAGTGCATTTAAATAAACTGCCAAAGGCGCAACCAAAGTTTTACCTTCACCGGTTTTCATTTCAGCAATTTCTCCTTGGTGCAAAACAATACCAGCAATTAGCTGTACATCATAATGCCGTAGACCGGTTGTTCTTTTTGACGCTTCTCTTACAACCGCAAAAGCCTCAAGCAAAATATCATCCAAAGTCTTGCCATCTTTTAATAAATCTTTAAATTTTTGTGTTTTATTTTTTAATTCCTCATCTGAAAGTTTTTCAATTTCAGCTTCAAGCTGGTTGCATTGTTCAACCTTCAGCTGTAATTTGGCAATCACCTTCTGATTTGGGTCTTTGAATAAATCTGACAATATTGACATATTTTAGGTAAATTTCATACAATAAAAACTGCTGACATTGTAGCATTTATCAACATTTTTTTCAAGTTTGGTTGACAAATCAATCTTTTTTTCATACACTTATATCTACCACCTACAGACAGGAGCAAACGATGACAGACATCCATAGACCTTTTCATCCATTGTCAGGAGTGTTTGGTACAATTTTCTTTGATCAAGTAGCAGAGCTTTCTCGTCAGAGAATTCGTATCATCGGATTTAGAACCCCCGATGCATTATCTGATACATCATCAGAACCGGGACTCCCATTAAGAATCTATATTCTCGGCTCAATTAATTCCAATAATCATTATAATGAATTTTATTTCTTGTCGCTTTACCAGCTCAAAATTCTCAAATTAGAACTAGAAACCATGAAAAAATATCGCCAGACTGAAATGAGTCGTGAATTCGGGGACCACTTCCTAGTCACAGTTTTTACCAGACCTGAAACAATTGATCATGTAGTCTTTGACTGTTTGCCAAAGCTGAAATTCACCCCTGATGAATTTGATCAGCTCAAAAATTTCCTCGGAGAAGTACTCAAAGCTGAAACCTAACAGCTTTTTCACACAGTCTATTAAAACACATTCTAATCAGTGTGTTTTTTCATCTTTGACAATCTATCTTGTTTGGATTAACATAATTAAATTGTAATCACAACTGGAACGGAGAACAAAGCCATGCCAAACTTCCCAGTTGATATGCACATTCATTCACATTATTCTGATGGATACTTTCCTCCAACAGAAATTGTCCGTCAAGCATATCATGCTGGTCTGACAACAATTTGTCTGACTGATCATGACTGTTGGTATGGATTACCAAAATTTATGCAGGCACTAAAAATTTTCGGGCTTCAAGGATTAGCAGGAATTGAAATAAGTTCATTTCTAAATGGTGAAATATTGCATATTCTAGGCTATGGCATTGATTATACTCAAAATGAGCTACTTGAATCTATCTTGCGACCAAATTGGCAAGTGATCAATCAACGAGCAGAAAAATCACTTGAAGCTTACAAACATGCTGGTTTAGTTGAACCATCCTTAACACTTCAACTTGTCAATCAACTTCTCTCCTGCCCCAGCCCCTGTACCTTCAAACTTTGGCTACGAGAATTCAGACAAAAGTTTGGCCATGTTTCTTTTGCGCAAGCAATTGCCGAAACATCCAAACATGGTATTGCCTTTGCTAAATTCAACAAAGATAAACTGATTTCATCATTTGAAGCAATCAGACTGATTCATATGCTAGGTGGGATTGCTGTCTGGGCTCATCCAGGAAAAATTCTAACCAAAGACCCAGCATTATTCAATGACCTACTCATAGCCTTGATTCGCCAAGGAAAACTTGATGGACTTGAATTAAATCACCAGCACAACTTTGGCTTCGAAACAACTCTTGTCCAAATTGCAACTGAATATGAGTTAATTACAACTGGCGGTTCTGATTTTCATGGCAAATTCAAACCTGATGTTTTACTCGGTACCGAAGGGATCAGCGAACAACAATTTACAGCTTTCAAAACTTCTTTAAATATAATCAAAAACCACACTTAACACAGTGTGATTTTTTATATTATTTTTATCTTTTATTTTTTTTTCATCTGTGGAAAGATTATCGGCAATAAAAAAGCTCCAATACAAGTAAAAATAGCCACAACTATAAATATTGTTTTAAATCCCCACATTACTGCAATAAAACCACTAATCGCGGCCGCACCAGCATAACCAAATCCAATCAAAACATCATACAAACTCCATTCAAATCCTTGCTTATTATCATCAACATGTCTGGAAAAAATCGCATACCAACCTGGAAAAGCTACTGCGCTGGCAAACCCCATTACAGCTTGGAGCAAATACAATTGCCAAATATTGGTTATGAAAATCATCAAAAAATAAGCTACGCCTTGAAGCAATGTTCCCAAAAAAGATGCTGTTAAATCATCTCTTTCTCCTTTTTTCTTATCAATAAAAATTCCGACTGGGACCTCAAACACTGACTTGGACACAGCATAAATCGCGACTGCTATTCCAGCAGCTTCAATTGTTCCGCCAGGGACATTCTCCGCAATAAAAATTGCAAATATTGGAGAAAGAATATTCGCCGCTGACAGCACAATAAAATCCGAGAGAATAAGAATTTTTACAACCACATTTACCTTAAAATGACTGATTGACCTCGCTACATAACGATAATTCATATGATTAACTTGTTCTCATTTTTTCTTTATATTTTTTTATTTCATTTTGCATTCCTTTCTTGGTTGCATTAATTGCTTTATAAAGCTCGTCAGTCTCATCACGATACCTCAATAATTTTCCTGGTACCGATACATTTATTTCTGCAAAAAAAACATCTCCCTTGGCTTGTCCCTTAGTTGTTTTCCCAACTTCAACATCTATTTGTTGTATGTTGTCAAAATACTTATCAATTCCCCCTAATTTTTCATTCGCATAGTTCTTAATCGACTCTGTGAGATCCATGTTTGTTGCCTTGATGTTGATTTTCATATATTTTTAATTATTTATTTTCAAAGTCGAGATCATTTGTTCAAACCCAGCTTCAAAGTTCATATTATCAAGCCAGATTTCCCACATACTACCTTCATTTTTTATAAGATAAAGTTTTTTCCTGATTTCAAACTGCGACCCAAGACTTACAAAAAACATTCTATCATCAATTGACACACTGTATTCATCAATCAACTTAAAATTATCTGAATTTATAATATCATCCCGATATTGTCCAATAGTTTTCTCACTGCTTACCGCCTTTATCTCACCAATTTTTTCATCATTATACTTAATTTCAAACCCCAAATCATTTTCATTAACATCAAAATCTTTATTGTATGTCACCATCAAATCAAAAACCTGATTTTCTTCATTTTTTAAATTCCCCTCGTCAAACAACACAAAACTCCGACTAATCTCTGTCAAAATATCCTGATATTTTTCATCTTCAGAATTCAGATAAAAAACTGCAACATTATTATTTTTTTTCAGAACAACAATATAACCATTTAAATCCTCTTTCACAAATTTTACTTTCCTGCCCTGCAAACCAGCGGAAATTATCCTCGATTTTTCAGCTAATTCAAATTCACCAACTTCGGCAATCTGTGTAAGATAAGTATCAAGTTCATCAGAATATTCAACCAACTGAAATTCGATTAATTTATTTGAATTTTCTGCCGATTCATTTAACCTAAAGCCTTGTTCTATCCGAGCAAGAAACCAATTTTCAGGAATTTTCACACTATAAAATTTATCCTGATCCAAGAAACTAAAATACTCTATTTTCGTTTGATTAACATTTTCTTCCTGGACAATATCAACTGCTAAATTTTGGTTTGGTTCAAATTTATTATTTTCATTATTGTAAAAAACAAACCACAATCCGATTATGATTAACGACAATAAAACTGCCATGCCAAGAAATAACCATAATTTATTATTCTTCTTCACTTCTTTCTCCGGTTGGAACTCTGGCTGTTTTTCAAATCTATTTTCTGAATTAGGTGTAATTTTTAACTCCTTTTTTTCATCATCATCCAGAATATCTTCGTCATCTTCAATTACTTCCTCCACATCCGGTTCCAAATTTTCAAAATGTGTTTTCCCCTCCATATATTTTCTTATTAAACTAATGACTGATACAAATATTGCTAAATTACTGATCTAATCCGATCTTATTTGGTATTTTTGTGCTCTCTCTTCAAAACCCCACATACTGCACTTCCTCTTCAAGTTGAACCCCAAATTCATCTCGCACTTTCATTTTTATCAAACTAATGAGTTGCACCACATCACTGGCAGTTGCATTCCCGGTATTTACTATGAAATTCGCATGTTCGTCTGATATTTTCGCCCCACCAATTTGCTTACCCTTTAATCCAGCTTCTTCAATGAATTTTCCGGCTGCGATTTTCCCATGAGTTTCCCACCCCTTATATTGTAGCATCTGATCTGAAAAAATAACATTCTTGAAAGAACACCCAGCACTTGGATATTTCAACGGCTGTTTACCGCAACGCATTTTAGCTTCTTCAGCAATTTCTTTTTGTTGTAGTTCTTTGCTTCTACCAGTTTTTGGCAAAGTAAAAACAACTTCAGCTACAACATAATTCAAATTTTTCTTAAATATACTCTCTCGGTATTCAAATTCACATTCTTGTTTATTTAATATTTTGAGACTGACCTCCTTGTCATTAACAACCAATACTTCAACTTCTTTTACAAAATCACCGACACCTTTACCATAAGCACCTGCATTTCCGCGAACAGCTCCACCAACAGTCCCCGGAATATTTCCACTAAATTCCAACCCTTCATAACCTGAATTAATTGTAAATTGAACAAACTTTGGCCAATTATTCCCGGCAAAAACCTGAATCTCTGATCCATTAATCTCGGTTTTTTCTCCTCGAAGCAATATTACCAAGCCATCAATCCCATCATCAGAAACCAATAAATTACTTCCACCTCCAATAATAAAATATTTCAGCTTGTTATCAACCGCTGCCTGAAGAGCTTTCTGCAAATCAACTCTATTCCCAACCTCGACAAAATATTTTGCTGGTCCACCAATTTTAAAAGTTGTAAATTCAGCTAAACTTTGATTCCCCCTAAAATCTAAACCATAATCCAATTTTAATTTATCTAACATATTGTAAAATTTTAATATTAGTAATTCGTATTTCTAGCATTCTAGTATTTGTAGTATTTGTAATATTTGTATATTTGTAACTATATTTTCTTCACCCGAACCCTAACCCCTATCTTTTTCCGCTTCATTGCTATTTCCTGTTTTTTCAATTCACGACTAAGAGTCCCTGTCTTCGCGCTAACAAGTCTTTTATTTTGTTTTCTCACTCGAGTCTTATTCAATACACTATTTTCTAATTGTTCGTGATTATTTTTCATAATTATTAACATTTCTCGTCATCCTGAATTTGCTAGAAATTATAAATTAAACTATCCCAGTAAGCTTGTCAAAAACCTACAAATAATTTGTCACGCTAAGCCTGCCAAAACATTCACTCACTTGTCACCCTGAATTTATTTCAGGGTATAATTCTTCAAAACCCACTTGTCACAACCTCTCACTCACTTGTCACCCTGAATTTACTCGCCATGCACTTAAACTTGTTTATAGTACATGGTTTCAGGGTATAATTTTTTCAACAATCGTATAAACCGAACCCGCACCCATTACCAAAATAACATCACCAGCTTGCATCACTTTTTGTATTTGCTTTATTGTTTTTTTCAAATTTTCAGTAAAATATACTTCCTTACCTTTTTCATTTAATTCTTTCGCTAAATCATCCGAGCTAACATCTTGATCTTTGGTTTCTTCTCGTCCTGCCACATCAAATATCTCTGATAAGATAATCACATCAGCATTAATTAATGATTCAACAAATTCATTAAATAATTCTTTTGTCCTGCTATGCTGATGAGGCTGAAAGACCGCAATAATTCTTCGTCCGGAATAAAAATCACGAGCAGCTTGAATTGTTCCTGCCACCGCAGTCGGATGATGTGCATAATCTGAAATTACAGTAATATCATCATTACAAATTTTTTCAAATCTTCGCCATAAACCGGGAAAACTGTGCAAACTGTTTTTTATTTTTTCAAGCGAAACATTCAAACTCATGGCATAGCAGATTGCCGCCAAAGCATTGTAAACATTAAAAACACCAGGAACTTGTAACTTTACCTCACCAACATTTTCTCCCTTAAAAGCTAGTTCAAAAATTTGATGCCCGTCTTTTATATGCACATTACTAGCCATGACATCTGAAACTTTATTAATACCATAAGTCATTATTTTGCAATCAGGCAAATTCAGTTGAGCAATATTGAGATCATCATTATTGATAACTAGCAAATCATCAACCCCCAACTTTTCAATATATTGCTGGAAAGAACTGATTATATGATGCAAATCCTTGAAATAATCCAAATGATCTTCTTCAATATTGGTTAAAATAATCGCTTTTGGCGATAAATTCATCATGTGACTACGATATTCACAGGCTTCAACCACAAAATATTTACTTTTACCTTGGTGAAAATTTCCATCAATCCTTGGCATTTTTGATCCCAAAATAACGGTTGGGTCAATGCCTGCATCAAGCAAAATCTGCGCCAACATAGCCGTTGTTGTTGATTTGCCATTGGTACCAGAAACAGCCACAGTTTCAAACATTTTACTGATCTTACCAAGCATTTCAGGATAACTTTTTTGTATTAATTCTATTTTTTTTGCTTTCTGTCGCTCGGGATTATTTTCAGACACAGCTGGAGAGTAAATCATCAAATCAAAATTACCCGTAATATTACCAGCTGTTTGTTTATAATTTACTTTGATACCTAATTTTTCGATTTCTTCAGTTATTTCTGATTTATTAGAATCTGAACCAACCACTTCAACCCCAGATTGCAAAAACATTTTTGCCAAGGCAGACACACCAATTCCACCAATTCCTGAAAAATATACCTTCTTGTAATTTAACTGCATAATTTACTAATTCTTAATCTATCTTTATTATACCAAAATCCAGCTATATTTCAAACTGGAAGTTGGCTTATCTTTTACAATATTTATTCCTCCCCATCATCCACACCTTCATCTTCTGCATCATGACCATCCTCGTTTCCAGCATCCTCATCAGCATCACCATCTTCATCCTCACGCGCTGTAAAAGTATCTTCTGCATCTTCGCTATCATTATCAAACTCATCCTCTGGAGTATCCGCATCGTCAGCATCTTCAATCCCTCCCTCAGTTCGCAATACTCCGTTTTCATCTTCGTACTCAAAAACTCCAATCGCAGGCTCTTCTTTTTTTGGTTTTGAACGAATCCATTCAAACATACCCATACTTTTTCTAAATTATGTATAATTGATCTAAATCTATTTTTCCCATTTCTTCCCAACCAAAATCAAATTATCCCCTTTCAATTTCGTACTTTTCACACCGCGCAAAGAATAATAATTTTTCACAACCTTAAATCCAACTTTTTCGCACAACTCTTTCAACTCTTCAATTGTAAAAGCATGATAATACAAAACACTGTCTTCACCCCACACAGTCAAGACATCACCAGTGTCAATTTCAGACTTTTTAACCCCAAATTTGTCAAAAAAGTTTTCATCATTCAATTCTTTTTTCATTTTTTCAAATTTTCTCATTCCTTTTGGATTTTTTTCATTCCACATATTCCAATTGCTCATAAGCAAATCACCACCGGGCTTCAAGCTTCTATAAATATTTTTCAAAACAACAATTCTGGATTTTTCATCAGCAAAATGATTCAAAACAGCAGTTGCGATCACCACATCAAATTTATTCCTATAATTTATCTTCAAGGCATCTTTTACCTGAAATTTAAATTTAGGAAATTTTTGTTTTGCTTGTTTTATCAATTCTCGACTACTATCAACCCCCAAATAATTCACTGCCTTGTCCTGCAAAAATTCCACCATTCGACCATTACCAGCGCCAAGATCCAAAACATCATCACCATCATTTACATATTCCAGAAACACCTGCAAATCACTCCAAACATAATTTCGAGAATAAGAAAACTGCCCTGCAATCTGATCATAGCTTTTCTGGGTAATTTGTTGGAACTTATCTTTCATAATACTATTAAATTATAGCTTCAAGCCTAATAGAAATCAAGCTTTCCCCGACTTCTCTTTTCCCCGACTTCTTTTTCCCCGACTTCTTTTTCCCCGACTTCTCTTTCGCCCGAACCGACAGCCTGGCTGTCGGTTCGGGCGAAAATGTTTTTTCATTAACTAACTTTTTACAAAAAAACACTGATATTATCAATGTTTTACACAACCCACCTATTTTGATCATAAACATCAAGTGGCATAGCTACAACATGAGCATGACTAGAAAATTGCTCCGCTTTTTTTAATGCTCGATAAGCCTTATCCTTATCAAAGGTAGCGATAAAATTCTTGGAGAACCCACCACAAGATAAAGTACAGCATTAGATTTACTTGAGTTTGAACATGCTGACGCAGTAAAATCATCACTTTCATTGAGTGGTACCATCCACACCTCCTTTTGTAAGAAGTGACCTTTGGTCACCTCTAATTCCATAGATTATGTATATATCATAATTGTACAGATAAATAATTTTGTCAATTTTCTCTTTCGCCCGACTTCTCTTTCGCCCGAACCGACAGCCCGGCTGTCGGTTCGGGCGAAAAAAACATTATTCAGTTCTTAAACTACGCTTTATTTCAAAATTCTAAGCTTTTCTGCTATAATTTATTCATAATATCAATCAATTGAACCAAAAACAAAAAATAACCATTTTCAATTTATGAAAAAAATAATTGCTTTATTTATTATAATACTTGCCATTGCCGTTGTTACTACCTATTCTGTTTTTGCCGGCAATATTATAGACGAACTTCGAGGTAAAATTGTCTTGCAAGTTGAAGATAATGGCGAGGCTTGGTACATCAACCCAAGCACTGACACCCGTTTTTTCCTTGACCGACCAGATTCTGCCTTCAGACTTATGAAAACACTTGGTCTGGGTATTACCAATGAACATCTTGATAAAATTCCAATCGGACTTTTTGCCCAGTCAGGGGAAGATACAGACAAAGACGGTTTAGTTGACCTTCTTGAAACAGCCATTAAAACCAACTTAAACAATCCAGACTCTGATGCTGACAATTTTCTTGACAAAGAAGAACTACTAAATGGCTACAACCCAAACGGCGATGGCCGATTTCCTATTCTTCCACTGGATCAAGACTTAATCAACCTAGTAAAAGGCAAAATTCTCCTCCAAGTCGAAAATCATGGTGAAGCCTGGTATGTTTATCCTAGCAACGGCAAAAGATATTTTCTTGGCCGACCATCTGATGCCTTTGAAATCATGAGAGGTATGGGCTTAGGAATTTCCAATTCTGACCTTGCCAAAATCAATATTGCGGATTAAGATAAGCAATTACAACCATATCATCCCTAACATCCTTCTAAAATGCAAAAAACAACGGTAAACATCAATGAACAAATAATTAAAATTCTGTTATCTGCCAAAATCCTCAACCAAAACCGATTGAAAAAAGTAAAAAACAGAATGGCTAATAATTACAAGGTCGGCATTGTCAGCAATGCTGAACTTTTATATACCTACAAACATTTACTAAAGAAGAAAAAAATCTCGGCCAAACCAGAAATTGAACATCTTTTAAAAAAGCGAGCAATCAGAACTTTGTCTGGAGTTGCACCAGTTGCAGTCCTAACCAAGCATTACAAATGTCCAGGAAACTGCGCTTTTTGCCCAAATGAAAAAGACATGCCAAAAAGCTACCTTTCAAACGAACCAGCGGTTATGCGCGCCATTCTAACAAAATTCAATCCCTATGATCAAGTAAAATACCGACTTCGAGCCTTGGAAGAACATGGACACCAAACTGACAAAATTGAATTAATTATCATGGGAGGTACTTTTTCATTTCTACCAAAACAATACCAAACATGGTTTATCAGACGCTGTTTTGACGCCTGCAACAAGAAAACCAGTCAATCTCTAGCCCAAGCGCAAAAAACCAATGAACGAGCTAAACACCGAATTATTGGTTTGACTCTAGAAACACGACCAGATTATATTAATCAAAAAGAATTAATCCGATTTCGCCAACTTGGTTGTACCAAAATCGAAATCGGTGTTCAGGCTATTGATAACAAAATATTAGAACTCAATCAACGGGGTGATACAGTCGAACAAATTGTCAAAGCTACCAAACTGATGAAACAAGCAGGATTCAAAGTCGCTTATCACATGATGCCAAATTTACCAGGCTCTACTCCCACAAAAGATTTCAAAATGTTTGAAAAACTTTTTTCTGATGAAAATTTTCAACCAGACATGCTAAAAATTTACCCGACAGTGGTAACAGCAGGAACAAAAATTTATACCTGGTGGAAAAAAGGCAAATTCAAACCTTATTCAAACAAACAATTAATAACTCTTTTAATAAAAATCAAAAAAATCATCCCTAATTATGTCCGAATTATTCGATTAATTCGAGATATACCTGAACAAAGCATCCTCGCCGGAAATAAAGTATCAAACCTGCGCCAAACCTTGAAAACCCAGCTTGATGAACAAGGTGTTGAATGTCAATGTATTCGTTGCCGAGAAGCGCGTGAGAATATTACAGGAATTAGCAAAGCCAAGCTCTTTATTGTAAAATATCCCGCTTCTGAAGGAACCGAATATTTTTTGCATTATAGTTCACCAAACAAAAAAATCTTATACGCGTTTCTTCGTTTGCGTTTAGATCAAAAATTTAAACATTTCATCCCAGAATTACAGGATTGTGCCCTGATTCGAGAAGTACATACTTATGGAAAACTTATCTCACTCGGTAGCAAAGAAAAAGCTGTACAACACATGGGTTTTGGCAAAAAACTTCTTTTAGAAGCAGAAAAGATTGCCAAAAAAAATAATTTTGATAAAATAGCAGTAATCTCTGGAATTGGAGTAAGAAGCTATTACAAGAAAAATTATTATAAGCTCAAAGGCACTTACATGATAAAAACCCTAAAGAAATAAATTCGAAGTACCTGATTTAAAATAGCAATTGAATCTTTAAGTTATGAAAATCTATTCTTCATTTACGCCCAAAAAACCAAAGAAAATTTGGGCTAAACCAAAATTTTTAAGTAAAAAATTTTTTATTTTTTTTATTATTTTAATTATTTTATTTTTAATTATAATTTTCAATCTTAATAGCCCAAAAAGTTCCGAACAAATCTCTCTAGTCGATACAAACTCAAGTGAAAAGTTGTCTGAAGCTCAAATTATTGGAATAAAAGGAATAGTCCAAATTTACCAACAAGAAGAAAATCAATGGACAAATTTAAATCAAGATGACATTTTAGCCGAAGGAAGCACGATCCTGACTTCTGACTCTGGCCGAGCAATTATAAAATTACCAGATGGTAGTATATTTCGCATGAACTCAAATTCCCAAATAACCCTGGAACAATTTAATTTTGCCAATATTGTATTAATCCAAGAAAAAGGTGAAGTCTATCATCGTGTCAATGAACAAAGCCCTTCAATTTATAATGTTAGACATAACCTAACCGAATCAACCGCCCTTGGTACTGGGTTTGATCTCATTGTCAGTGAACAAAATTCTGAATTACAAGTAATAGCCAGCCGGGTCAAAGTAAAAGTTTATGAAAACACTGATCTTGACAATATTCTTTCAATGAGAACAATTGATGAAGGATATTATGCCAAAATAAATCCGACACTTGAGCCTGACAAAATGATTGAATCCGAAGAAAAAGAGCTCGCAGATATCATTAATAATGATTGGTTAGTTTGGAATAAAGAACAAGACAGCCAGCTTGGTGTTTACCTTGGAATTTTTGAAAAAAATATTGTACTGACTTTATCAGAACCAACACAAACAGAATTAAAAACCAATGAAGATAAAATCACCATCAAAGGCTCAACAGATACTGAAGCAGAAATATTCATTGATGGCAAAGATGTAAAAAATAATAACGGAAACTTTGAAACCGAGGTTGCACTTCAAGCTGGCGAAAACATCATCAACATTGTAGTCAAAAAAGATAAAAAAATTGAAAAGAAAATTCTCTATATCACCAAAACAGATGCAGAAGAAAATATCACCTTAACTTCTACCCTACAAAACAAAAATCTTTCCTTGTCTTGGAAAATAAATTCTGAAACGACTCCAACTGGATATCGAGTTTTTCAGGCTACAACAAACAATATTTCCAGTGGAACAGAGCCATATCATTTCACAGAAAACACTTCTGATATTTGGGAAAACCTAGCGGACGGAACATATTATTTTCGCGTTTGTGCTTTTGCCGATGATAAATGTATTAGTTGGAGCAATACTATTTCCGAAAAAATTGGAGGCGTTTCAGCTTCTCTATCCTTAACCGGCACCAAGACTTCAAATTCAATATCATTAACTTGGTCTGGAGAAAATCTAACAGACAACCAATTTGATAATTTCCACATTCTTTTCAGTAATGAAACAACTCCGAGCTGGCCGACTTCAAATTATCATGTAGTCAATAAATTAATTTTTACCGACACTTTAACTGATTTAACCAATGACACAGAATATAAAATCAGAGTTTGTTTATTCAAAGACAATGACTGTCAAACTTATAGCAATATCCTAACCATTAAAACTGATCCAGCGGAAAATACCAATACTGAAACTCCTCCAACCAACTCAAACCCAGGAGCAATAACTTTATCAGGAGAATCAGAACAATCAGCTGTAAACCTATCTTTGACAACCGCCAACCCCACTAATAGTGAATTTTTCATCATGGTTTCTTTTTCTACTGAACCAACACTGGAAAATAGCGATACTGTCAAAACTTCAAACAAAAATTATCGTTGGGCCAATCTCAAGCCTGCAACCACCTATTTTTTTCGTGTTTGCCAAGCCGTAGGTGAGGCTTGTGGTACTTATAGCAATATAATTTCTCTAACAACAAAATAATTTTCCCACATAAAAAACCGTAGATTTATCTGCGGTTTTGATTTTTTGTATCTAAAGTTACTTTACAGCAAAATGTTGATCCAAAATTTCTTGATATTTCGTCAAACCATATTCTGACACAACAAATTTTGCATTCTGTGATTTGAGAGTACTATCACCAACATGTGTAAATCTCGTATTTGCCAACTGCCGGTCCTGGTTAATCGGACTGACAACATATTCTTTTTTCGGCAAATCCAGACCATATTTTTTCATTGCCTCATGTAGCTGATCGCGTGTAAATCCCTTTTCCAGGTGAAGATCAATTGCAAAGGCAACCAAAAAATCCGATCTTGAAGCAAGCTTCTGCGCCACCAATGGAATAAACTTCAATGACTTCATCCCTGTGAGCTCAACAAACAACTCCATGTGCAATTTCTGCGCAAAATGCATTTTCCCATTTTCAGTCAAAGCACAAAAACGCTTCCGAACATCCTCTACTCCAACCGGCTCATTCCACACATTGATATACTTGGAATTATGAAGAATTGCTTCAGCAATGAATTCATAGCTCTCAACCTCTGATTTAGAAATAACTTTCCATGCAAACAGTTGAGAATACAGTTCTCCAAAAGACACTTTCTCTCGCCCAATCAAAGCACAAACAATTGCATCACCAAATGACCATGGACCCATTGCAAAACTAACCAAAGCCGGATCATTTTCATCCTTTTTGTCGTCATCAATCTTTTTTTCTTCAATCTTCTTAGTTTCAACAATTGCACCTCTCCTTACCAATTCATCCCAAACACGACCACAAGCTTCCTGATTGACACTTTCTGCAGTCAACTGACGATCCACCTTACAAAGCATCTCACGATAGTTCAAGGCATCTTCAACCAAAGCTCCCAAAGATTTCACACTATCTCTCATTAATGATGCACCGATATCATCAAGTGTAGTAAAATTCTCAACCAACGAATTAAACCTCATCAATTCATTCCTGATTTCTGCACCCCAATCACGACTTGTTTTATCAGCCAAATATTTTTGTTCGTGGATCAATTCATTAATTCTGGCTGTATGAGCATCATAAAGCTGTCTCAAGACTTGTACTGCCACATCAAAAGGCTGGGTCACATTCTTAGACTTCTTGTCTACCATGGCTACAATTCCTCCCTTTTTCCATGGGTTTTCGCTCTGGGCGCAAGTAATAATAAAATAATATTATAAAAAATTTCTATTATCACTAATATTAAATTCAGAATATAGAATATAATGAACAAGTTAATACCTTATTTAACAGTAAAAAATCAAACTTGTCAAGTTCCTGCAATCTGATATAATTAAATTTATAGCCAAAATTAAGAAAAATAACCTGAAAATTATGGACACACAAATACAACAACTTATCAAAAAAGAACTTGAACGACAGGAAAATGACCTAGAAATGATCCCATCAGAGAACTTTGTTTCTCTCGATGTTCTGAAAGCGCTAGGTAGTGTTTTGACCAACAAATATTCAGAGGGTTATCCCGGCGCCAGATATTATGGTGGCAATGAAATTATTGACCAAGTTGAACAACTGGCCATTGATCGCGCTAAACAATTGTTTGACGCCGAACATGTAAATGTTCAACCACTTTCAGGTGCACCAGCCAATATTGCAGTTTATTTTGCTTTGCTCGAACCTGGCGATACAATTCTCGGCATGGACCTAGGCCATGGCGGACACTTGACTCACGGCCATCCGGTAACTCACATGTCCAAGATTTTTAATTTTATTCGTTACAAAACCAATGCAGAAGGTGATATTGATTTTGACAATCTTAGACAAATGGCAATCGAACATAAACCAAAATTAATTCTAGCCGGATTTTCTGCTTACTCTCGTCATCTTGATTATAAAAAATTCAAAGCAATAGCTGATGAAGTCGGTGCCTACACCATGGCAGATATTGCTCATATTGCCGGGCTTATTGCCGGCAAACAATTGGAAAATCCAGTCCCAATTTTTGATGTTGTCACCACCACTACACACAAAACTCTTCGTGGACCGCGTGGTGCCATGATCATGTGCAAACAAGCTTTAGCTAAAAAAATTGATAAAGCAGTTTTTCCAGGACTCCAAGGGGGCCCTCATGAAAATAATATTGCGGCCAAAGCCATAGCTTTTGCTGAAGCACTTCAGCCTGAATTTCAAGATTATTGTAAACAAATTTTATTAAACGCAAAAGCTCTTGAAAAAAAATTTAAGGAAAAAAATTATTCTATCTGTTTTGGCACCACAGACAATCACCTACTTCTAATTGACCTAACCAATAAAAATATAACCGGCAAACAAGCACAAAGCGCTCTTGATTTAGCAGGAATAACCATCAACAAAAACGCCATCCCAGACGACCCAAGAGGCCCAATGGACCCTTCAGGGATCAGACTTGGAACCCCAGCTTTGACTACAAGAGGGATGAAACAACCGGAAATGGAATATATTGTGGATCTAATTGATGAAGCCTTGACAAATCATGAAAACAATGACAAGCTAGCTGAAATCCGAGCAAAAGTTCATAAGCTTACTGCCAAATTCCCATTATATCCTAGTTTAAAACAAGAATAATAAAACACCATGAAAATCACAGGTCCAAAACTTAAATGTCAAATAATTGATGGCAAATATCTGGCAGAACAAATCAATTTAGAGACATACAAAACAATAAATTCAAATAAAATTGAACCTGGTTTAGCTGTTATTCTTGTTGGCAATGATCCAGCCTCTGAACTATATGTTTCTTTGAAACAAAGAGCTTGTCTCAATGCCAACATCAATTTTCATTTATATAAATTTGACGAATCTTCATCAGAAAAAGAAATAATTGAAGTTATAAAATTCCTAAATGCTGACGAGGAAACCAACGCCATCTTAGTTCAATTACCATTACCTGAAAAATTTGATGCTAATAAAATAATATTATCAATTGACCAGAATAAAGATGTCGATGGTTTTCATCCAAAAAATATAGAAAAAATCAAGTTAGGTAAACCAACAATTCTTTCACCGCTTGTACTCGGAGTTGACCGTCTGATTCAAGAAACAAAAACTGAATTAAACAACAAAATTATCACAATTTTTGCCAATCATGAAATTTTTGCAGAACCATTTAAATTTTTATATGAAAAAAACAATAAAATAATTTTTACTTCACTCAATGATCATCAGGCACAAGAAAAATGTCATGAAGCTGATATTCTGATTGTTGCCATTGGCAAACCAAAATTCGTCAATAATAAATTTATAAAAGATAATGCAATAGTAATTGATATTGGGATAAATGAAATTTCAGGTGAAACAGTCGGTGATGTTGATGCAAACAATGTTATTCTAAAGGCTTCATTCATCACACCCGTTCCAGGTGGAGTCGGTCCCATGACCATTGCTTATTTACTAAAAAATACACTACAACTTTTCAATAAACAAACTCAAACAAAAAAGTAACTGTTTATTACTGCCGACCAGGAGCCAAGCTCCTGGTCGGCAGTTTTGTTCAAATTAAAAATTAAATTTAAAAAAACACAACCCCCGATCGCATGGCGATTCCGGGGGTTCGGCGCTGTCGTCGTCGTTGAATCTCCGCAGAGAATTTTACAACGGCGGTGGCCTTGCCTTTGTCATGGCTTCTTCCTTTCCCATGACATTATGAGTCGTCCGTGGGCTACTGCGAGCCACACAGATCAACTCTGGTTTACGCGCTTTGGGCGCTTCGACTCATACGCCAACTGCGTCTTGTTGTCTACGCCCAGTTTACCCTCCCAGCTCAACCTCGATCATCGTACATCGCTGTTTTTCTTACTTGATCGACCGGTGTCGAGGTTTTGTTCTGAGAGCTAACTACCGCGTCAGGAGATTCATATCCGCCTCTTGGCAGTCCATGAGCTAGTAGCAATTCGATTGCCGTGGCAATCTAACTCTGCGGTATTTAAGGTCCCCGCGAGCTTCGCAGACCTGACACCCTGATTTCAAAGGCCCCTCACCGCTTGGTGTCGAAAGCGGGTCAACGGGGTCAGTACAAGTCGCACGAGGAAAGCTCCTTGGGCGCCGTCAAGAATGCCTCAGCATCCAGGAAAGATGTACTGCAACCGATCTGATGGAAAGCTCCGACCACGGATACTTCCATCTTCACGACTAATCATTATATCACAGATTTTTAACTTTGTCAACAGGCAACCAATAAATTTAGCTAAATTTAGGCATATTAACCGAATTAAAAACACTATAATTATCAACATATTATCAACTTGTTTATAGCCTAGAATTAAGATAAAATAAGGGTACTAACAACATACTATGAGCAGTGAAAATTTAGGTAAAATCCCACCACAAAACCTTGAAGCAGAACAATCACTGCTTGGCTCTATTTTGATTGACAATGAATCTTTTTATAAAATCGCTGACATTATCAATGCTCCTGATTTTTACAAAAAAGCCCACGAACAGATTTATGAAAACATGATGGAACTATACAGCCGTCATGATCCAATTGATTTACTGACACTGACAAATCTATTAGATGAAAAAAAATTGCTTGAACAAGTAGGTGGTCGAAGTTATCTGGTCAATTTAACCAACTCGATTGCTACCTCATCAAACATTGTCAACTACGCCAAAATTGTTGTAAAAAAAGCCACACTTAGACGCCTGCTCATGGCTGCTAATAAAATTACCAACCTTGGTTATCAAGAAGATGAAGATGTTGATGCAATCATTGATTCTGCTGAACAAGAACTTTTTACAGTCTCACAAAAAAATCAAAAAAAATCTTTTGTTCCTATTTCCTCTGTTTTAACCGATGCTTTTGACCGTATTGATGATCTACACAAAAACGCTGGCGAACTTCGAGGCGTACCAACTGGTTTTCGTGACCTTGATAATCATCTCGCTGGTTTGCAAAAATCAGATTTAGTTATCTTGGCAGCTCGTCCTTCAGTTGGGAAAACTTCATTAGCATTAGACATTGCCAGAAAAGTTGCTGTTGAGTCAAAAATATCTGTCGGCTATTTTAGTTTGGAAATGAGCAAAGAACAGCTGGTCGATCGTATGCTTTGCGCCCAATCAGGCATTGATCTATGGAAAATCAGAACCGGAAAATTATCTTCAGGCGAAGGTGATGATGACTTCCAGAGACTTGGACATGCCATGGGGGTTTTATCTGAAGCACCCATCTATATTGATGATTCAGCTGGACTAAACATTATTGATGTCAGGACTAAATCTAGAAGATTAAAAATGGAAAAAGGTCTTGGTTTAATTGTTGTCGACTATATGCAACTGATGGAAGGCCGACCAGGTGCTGAAAACCGTTTACAAGCAGTCTCTGAAATTTCTCGTGGTCTGAAACAAATAGCCCGTGAACTTGATATTCCAATTCTCGCCTTATCACAGCTTTCCCGTGCTGTGGAAATGAATAAACCAGCTATTCCAAAACTTTCTCACTTGCGTGAATCAGGTTCTATTGAACAAGACGCTGACATAGTTATGTTTATTTATCGTAAAGCAGCTGATCGCAATTACAACATTGAAGAGCTTACCCCAGAAGAAAAAAGTTCAGCCGAAGTTCACATTGCTAAACACAGAAACGGCCCAACAGGAACAATTAAATTCTTCTTCGAAGGGTCTCAAGCATCATTTAAAACAATTGAACAACACCGAAACCTACCACCAGGAATGTAAACAATTAAAAATCTCTAATCTATCAAATTTAATCTCTAATCTTATCTTATGTTCAACAAACTTAAAAACTTCAAAGAACTCCGCGATCAAGCCAAACAACTTCAATCACAACTTTCAACTGAAACAGCTGAAGGCTCCGGAGCTTGGGGCAAAGTCAAAGTAATTATGAACGGCAATCAAGAAGTCCAATCTGTAATAATTGAACCAGAAATGCTTGCAGACAAAGAAAAACTCGAGGGCGCGCTTAAAGAAGCAATTAACGACGCCATAAAAAAAATCCAAAGAATCATGGCGATGAAAATGCAACAAGGTGGTTTTAGTCTTCCAGGAATGTAGAATACAAATAGAAAAATTTACGGAAATTACAAATACTAGCAATTTATTTCTCAACAGACACAACATTTTTTCTTGAATTTGTAATATTTGTAGTATTAGTAAATTTGTAACATCATGCGCTTTCCCGACAAAATCCAAAATCTAATTGAAGATTTTTCCAAACTCCCTGGCATTGGCCGAAAAACCGCCGAACGCTTAGTTTTTAGTTTATTAAAAAAACAACAAAATGATTTAGAACTATTTGCCCAGCACCTAAAAGAACTGCAATCACTCAAACTCTGCACAGAATGTTTTAATTTTTCCGACAACGGCCTTTGCCCAATCTGCAATAATTCAAACCGCGACCGAACCCAGCTTTGTATTGTTGCCGAACAACATGATCTCAATGTGATTGAAGAAACCCATGAATATCATGGACTTTATCATGTTCTCGGCGGAGTATTAAATCCACTTGAAGATTTCACAGAAAATGACTTAAATATTAAAACACTTATACCAAAAATTGAAAAAAATAATATACTAGAAGTAATTTTAGCCCTCAATCCTGACATGCAAGGGGAAGCTACAATTATATTTTTGAAAAAACATCTTTCACCAAATAAAATAAAAATCACCCGCCTTGCCCGTGGTCTGCCAATGGGCTCTGACCTCGAATATGCAGATGAAGTTACTCTTTCCAACGCCCTATCCAATAGACGGGAGGTTTAATTTTCCATTATTTTTGCTATAATCATAATATACTTATAAATTACTATTTTAAGCAATTCATACTCCTTTTATTCACTTATTATAGCGGATATTAAATACCTAGAATACAAACTTCGCATAAAAGGAGTTAGCTAAAATAATTAAAATTTTTTTACTCAAATCTATGCTTAAATATTTTTTTGTCCCCATCATCTTTTTTGTAATTGTTGGCGCTGGTTGTACTTCAACAAGGAACACTCAGACTACAGATAAACAATCAGAAAATATACAGACCAAGGTCATTACCTGGTGCGACGAAGTAAAGCCCACTAACAACGAGTTGTGGATTTCATCAGAATTTTTTAATGGAATGAATCACGCGCCAACAATTAGACATGTGTGTCAAGGCAATGAAGAACTTTTTTACCTTGAAATGGTTTGGGATGATTCTGCTTCACCACACACAGGCACACTGGTATCAAAAAAGTCTAAAGCTTCATTGCCCATTTCATCAGAAAATAAAGATCCTGAATTTGAGCTACTTTCAAATCAAAATGAGGGGAAAGTTTTATTTAGTATCGACAAAAAAATATTTATGTATGATATCGCTAACAAAAAATTCACTGTAAATCCATAAATGATATGGGGGGGAGAAAATTTTAATTACATCAGCTAACAACCGATATCAGGTTCAGAAAATTGCTCTTAATAATTTCAAAGGTGTCGCAATTTTCTTCTCCCATATGCCGCTTCGTAATGTGAATGTTCACAGCAAGGAGCAAGTAATGTGATAACCCAAAATTTGAGCGCAGAAACAACGGCGACACATCTGATATCGGTGAACGTTGTGCAAAACCGCTCGCACACGCTCCGCGTGTCGCTCCCGTTGTTTTGCACAATGGGCTGCGCCTCCGGCGCTGTGTGCTCGCATGGCATCCCGCCTCAGGCGGACAAGCGCACAACAGCGCCTATACGAAATTGCCTGTCGGATAGCTCCGCTACCCGTCCGCAACTTCGCATTAGGCGCAGCCCATTAGGCGACATATTTTTGAAAAATTTGTTAATTGAAATGTTTTTGGTGGGCTTTAAGAAATAAGGAATTTGATTTTTTTAATTTTTAAAGAGGGGGGTAAAAGGTGTTTTCTCCACTATCGTTCCGAAAACGATTTATTATAAATTGATTAAAGAAGAAAAATACTTATATAATACAAAAGATTTTACTAAATTAGGAAAATAATTATGAATAGAGCAACTTTGGGGAAAAAAATTGATAAAAAAACAATAGATGAATTAAAAAATGATACAAATGTATTATTATCTTTTTTAGAAAATCAGAATGATGGAACTATAATTTATACTTTGGAAAAACTTGGAAAATTAGATAATGACAACAGCCGTAATCCTTTGTTGAATTTATTAGAAAATCCTAATGAAAAAATACGTTCGCTCTCTATTAAAAACTTGGCTAAAATTGGTGATATAAAATTACTTGATATTTTTGTAAAACATGCAAGTAAAGATGAAAGCACGGATGTTAGAAGAGAATCTGTATCAGCTATTGGGCGTTTGAGAAAGCCAGAGATAATCCCGACACTCTGCAATTTTTTAAAAGACAATGATCCTAAAGTTGTAATGCAAGCAATTAGAGGATTGTTGGTTTTTTCAAGTAAAAAAGAAATAAAAGATGAACTTAAAAAGCTAATAAATCATCCAAATGAAGTAATTCAAGAAGTTATTAGTAAAGAATTAAATGGTAGTAAATATAGCTCTAAATCATCGCAGAAACACGATGAATCCCCGATTTATATGCAAAACACAGTTGTTGGTGCAGATGTTCAAGAAACAATGAAATATGTACCAAACGAATCAATACATTTAACCTTTACATCTCCCCCATACTATAATGCAAGAGACTATTCAATATATCAAAGCTATGAAGAATATTTAAATTTTCTAGAAGAAGTATTTAAGGAAGTCCACAGAATAACAAAGGAGGGAAGATTTTTTATTCTAAATACATCTCCAGTAATAGTTCCAAGAATTAGTCGTGCTCATTCAAGTAAAAGGTATCCAATTCCTTATGACATACATCCATTGCTTATAAAAATGGGATGGGAATTTATTGATGATATTGTATGGGTAAAACCTGAAGCTAGTGTAAAAAATAGAAATGGTGGTTTTCTTCAACATAGAAAACCTCTTGGATATAAACCAAATGCGATTACGGAATGTTTAATGGTATATAGAAAAAAAACAGATAAACTTATTGATTGGAACATGAAGCAGTATAGTTGGGAAAAAGTAAAAAATAGTAAAGTCGAAGAAAAATATGAAACTACAAATGTATGGCAAATTGATCCTACCTTTGACAAAGTACATAGTGCGGTATTCCCAATTGAATTATGTGATAGAGTTATAAAATACTATTCATTCATTAATGATTTGGTCTTTGATCCTTTTGCAGGGAGTGGCACACTTGGTAAATCTGCATTAAAATTAAAAAGGAATTTCTTCTTAACCGAAAAAGAAGATAAATACATAGACAGAATGAAACAGGATCTATTAAAAAATAGCGATTTATTTGATTTACAGAAACAACAAGTTAATTTTGTTGATTTAAATACTTTTATTTCTTTAAGTAATACAATATGACATTAACAGATCAAGTAATTAAAAATATAATTAAAAGATTAATAAATGGAAAGGACTATAGAATTGAAGTAGTTGCACTTATTAATGCTGAATTTTTACAGTTTGCAATAGACTTTTTTAAACAAGTTATCGAAGCAAAATTATCAAATAAAGATTTAACGGTTGATTGGTATAAAAAAACATTCTTAAATTCAAATTTAAGTTCAACAGATATCGCAATTAACTCAGGATTGAATAAAAAAACAATTACAAATATGTACAATTCTGCATCAAAAGAAATAGTTATTGATGCATCAAACGAGCACTATGATGTTTTGTATGACTCTATTAGTAGTCTAGTAGATAGTCAGCCAGATATTGATTTAACACTTACAATTAAACTAAAAGGCGTAAGTGTGGATCTAAATATGAATGAAAGCTTGATTGTGATAAATACACTCGCTGTTAAAAGAGCCGCTTTAAGAGGTGGTTTATGGAGTACTGCCGGAAAAAGAGTTGAAAAGTTTTTGATGGCTACACTTTGTCATTTATTCGATGTTCCATTCATTCATTTTGATCAAAGCAGAGTTCCTGAAAGTATGAGAGAGGTGGATTTTTTCATCATCAATAATGAGAATTATTATAGATGTGAAGTCAAGTTAATGGGAAAAGGAAACCCTGAAAGTGCTGATGCAATATTTGCAAGAGAAAGTAATATATTTGTAGCAGACAAGCTATCAGATTTGAATAAAAAACAAGCTGAAATGTTAAAAGTAAATTGGGTAGAATTAAGATCAAAAAATGGATATATGAAGTTTGAAGAGATATTAACAAAACTATGTATTCCTCATTCAAAAAAAGTTGAAAATATTGATTTAAAAGTAGAAGAAATATTTAAAAAGATATTAAAATAAGGAGTTTTGAAAAATGGAATTCACCCCCAGCCCCTCTTCCATTTTTCAAAACAAAAAAATCAAATACAATAAAAAGCCCACCAAAAACGGAATAATATGGATAAATTTTTCAAAAATACGCAAGGCACGTTGCACTCTCACTCCGCTATCGCTTCGTTCGGCTCGCCTAACACAGTATATGCAGTTCGCTCGTTGCACTTCGCTCTCCCATATTTTGCTCCGTTTCACTACGCAAAACATCGCATATACTGAAACGTTGTGCAAAACCGCTCGCACACGCTCCGCGTGTCGCTCCCGTTGTTTTGCACAATGGGCTGCGCCTCCGGCGCTGTGTGCTCGCTATGGCATCGCACAACAGCGCCTATGCGACATTGCCCGTCGGGTAGCTCCGCTACCCGTCCGCAACTTCGCATTAGGCGCAGCCCATTAGCTGAAATAAATAAACTCTTTTGCTCTGCGGAGCAAAAATTATTCAGGCAAATTTTATTTTTTAATTGTGATATTTATGAGCGAATTTGGACCAAATCCCGATCACGAACAAGTCGCTACCCTCAAACGACCACAAGAAGCAGTGGAAATCAAAAAACCAAGGGAAAAAATTGAGTTGTCACCTGCAGAAGGCCTAGTCTTCGAAGACACCGGCTTTTTGATTCCTGATAATGGTTTTTCTCAAACAAATGAAGTGCCACAGATTTCACGAACTTACTTGCGACCAATGTTTGTTGGAGAACAAGGCAAAAATATGGCGGGAGATATGAACATGTCCGCTATAGCCGTAAAATCGACCGTTGCCATGGGCAAAGCCGCGTGTATTGAACATCAAACACGAATCGGGAACACTGATTATAATTTTGTGCAATGGAAAGGTGTAGGAGAAAATCGCGTTAACGAACAAGGGCAGAAAAAAATTGAAGCCAAAGGCGGAACAATGTTATTTCCTTTGGGCAAAGAAAATGCCATGCCACTGTTTGTGGCAGAAGTTGATGAAAAATTATTGGTTAGATTTATGGGAGCCGCTTATCATGAAGATTTACTATTAGAAGAGAAACAGTCAAAATTGATGGAGCAATACGGTTTAAGAATGCCAAAAATTCTAACCACTATAAAATTTTCTCGCCAATTCTGTATTGATAATAATTTGCCAATACCTGATAATGACGACCCAGAAGATATTGCTGGGCAAAACCCCGTTCAGCACATAGAAGCAAACAAAGAAAGAATTAACGACCCTGAACTCTACAAAAAAATGGTAGGTTCATACGAAGTTCAAGACTATAAGTCGGCAATATTGGGTCAAAATGTAAGAGCATTTAGAAATGTCTGGAGAGTTAGCGAATTGGAAGAAGCTATGAAAGAAAAAGATCAGGAGAAAAGGATAGAAAAGGTTTCCTCAATTTTAGATGCATCTAGACTCATTCTTGCCAAAGAGTTCGGAGAAGACATGAGTAATGAAAATTTTCTAAAAACATTCAGTAAATTATTGGGACGGCAAACAGCTATTTTGCTGGAAAATAGAATTAATCAGGGAGCGATGAATAACCATAAGCAAGATATTACTTTAGCTGCTGAAATATGCGATTTTGATGGATCATACCAACTGAACGAGGATTACTTAAATGACGAAAAAAATCGACCAGCGTGGGTTGGCAGTGATGAAGCAAGAAAAAAAGAATGGACTAAAGAAAAAGAACTCGCACTATACAGACAAATTTTATTAGTCGGCTCCCATATTAAACCAGTAATAGAGGCGTTGAGGCAGGGCGGGAACGAAACACCTGAAGTATCCATTGTGAAAACCTATGTGAATAGTATAATCACCAATTTAACCCCGAAAGCAAAAAAAAATTTGGCTTTATTTTTAGAAACCGCAGAAAATTTTCAAGATATTAAAGATATCGCGGGATATGACCTACAAACACAAGAAAACCTTGCGGGTTACCAAAATTTTTTTGATTTAATCGTAAAAGAAATAAAAGGAAAAACAGAAAAAGTTCAGCGGACAATAGAGGATGTTAAAAAAATAAAACAAATCAGAGAAGAATTAAAAAAATAAAATTTGCACATACAATAACAAACCTATGTCAATATTAATCAGTATTTTAACTGTTTTGGGAATGATTGCAGTATTTGGTGCAATCATTATGATAATTGTCACCGCAGTTCTTGGTATTATCTCAATCAGTAAAAAAGATTTCACCAACTTCAAAAAATCATTGAAAATCCTCGGCCTTATAGTTGTTGCTTTCATTGTTATCATGATCATCTATGTCCTTAAAATTACTCCGGAAATAAAAGGATTAAACTATGGATAAACAACTCGGCAAATACCAATATTTCAAAGGAGTCCGCGAAGAATATTACAAAGGATGGAAGGATGGTGATTTCAAAGCACTATTAGCCGACCTTGGTTATCCTATCAATGAATAAATTACCAAAACTAATTGATTTTTAAAGGAATTTTGGCAAACATCGTATATGCCGATACATTAGCTGAAATTAAAAAATTCCCTATGAGCGTTAAACAAGATTGGAAAAGTCCAAAGGTTGATATTCATGCCAGTCCAGTTGAAGGAAAGGGCTTGTTTGCTAACTCTGACATTAACCGAGGCGAAAAAATCGTCGTCTGGGGAGGAAATTATACTGATACAGTTGGCGCAGAATTAATGAGAAAAAATGGTATGTTGGTTATGCAATGGGACGACGATCTTTATAGCTACGAAGATAGAGCTGATGACGATGGATATTTCATCAACCATTCCTGTGACCCTAATATATGGATGTCAGACGCTTATACTTTAATCACGAGTAGAGATATTAAATCGGGCGAAGAACTGACTGTTGATTATGCGTTATTTGAAGCTGATGAAAATTATATTTCAAAATGGGAGTGCAAATGTGGTTCGCCCTTGTGCCGTGGTCGGGTCACAGGGATCGACTGGAAAAAGTCTGATTTGCAAAACCGCTATAAAGAACATTTTTCACCTCTCCTCAACAAGCGAATCCAAAAATTGAATAATGGAGTGTAATGGATAAATTCTTTATATATGAAACATGTCGAAATAAACTTCAATAAACTAAAAGATAAAAAAGTCCCGGTAAAATCTTGGTTGGTATTACTGCTTAGCTTTTGTGCAGTTTTAATTGTTCCAATATTAGGATTTTTTACCTCAATTACTCGTCAAATCTTTGATCCTGAAAGCGTTAATCCATCTAGAACTATTTTAGGAGAAGCTGGTTTTGCGTCTTTTCTACTTTCTTCGATAATTTCTATTTTTGCGATTACTAAAGGTGTAAATACTTTGAGGCAAGGTAATAAATCATGGGCTGTATGGACTGGAATTTTCTTAGCTGTTTTAGTCTTAGCCTTTTGGATCTTTATGGTTATTGGTGAAATTGCAAACCCCCATTAATCTTTTAGTTTTTATCGGATCAACTCTATGTAGGGAAATATGAATAAAAAATTTACATCCGATAACACGGCGTATCTGATTCAAAAATTTTACACTTTAATAAAACCAAGTAATGCAAAATTTCTTCACCCAAATTTGCCAAAACCAATTGATTTTTAAGGAATTTTGGCAAACATCGTCTATGCCGAAACATTAGCTAAAACATTCCTTTTATTTTTCAAATTAACACCCGATTAATAAAAAATCTTACTTTTCAACACTATGCATGAACCTGGATCTCAATTCTTAAATAAAAAATACAACGACTTACACGCTTCAAAAGAAGTAACAAAAGCGGTTGATGATTGGAAAAAGAGAGGAAAAGCAGAACTCCCTAGTCAAACAGATAAAAATAAAAAAATACAATTATTTTTAGATCGTCTTGAAAAAATTTTTGATATTACAGATCGAATTAAATTAGAAGCGAGAACTCAACGCCTTAAACAAAATTTGTATGAACTTTTTACAATCAAAGAAGCTGATATCCCAGATAGATATTATGAGCATCAAAAAGAAATCCTTAAACAGCAAGGGTACGGAAATGTTGAAATCACAGAAAAACTTCGCTATTTGATGGCTCAAGATATTATTGCTGAACAACAACACAGTCTTGATACCTGGATTGACTATTTAGTGTTACAAAACGACGCAAAATATCCAACTTGGTTCAGATACTATGTTATTCGGAATGTTTTAAATCTTTGTCCGTATAATAAGAAAGATAAAAGTTTCAAAAAACGCACCACCCACACCGTAGCCGTTTTTCCCGACATAGACTATGAGGCATTGGCTTATGTCTATGATGAGGTAAGTCATGCCATGACGGAAGAAGGAAAAGTAGAACCTCCTCATGATAAAGATACAAAAGGGGAAAAAGATGAATGGTGGAAAATTTTAAAAAAAATGAATTTTGGTGAACTTTATGCATATTCAATTGAACATGTCACACCCTCATCCCAAGAAGAACGTGAACAAACAACTGGAGAATGGGTAAAATACGATCAGGGTTCTGATTCTTTATTACTTGTAAAAACACTGCAAGGAAAAGGAACTGGGTGGTGTACAGCTGGACAAGAAACAGCAAAGAAACATCTACAATTCGGAGATTTTTATGTTTATCATACAAGAGACAAAAAGGGCAAAAATACCATACCTCGAATTGCTATTAGAATGGAAAATGGTCGAATTGCAGAAATCCGAGGCGTTGACCCAGATCAAGAAATTGAGCCTTCCCTGTTAGAAATTGCAATTGAGAAAGCTCGGCCATTACCGGGTTACAATGAATTTAGAAAAAAATCACACGATATGCAATTATTAACTGATATTGAAACCAAATCCAGCCTAAATGAAAAGCTGACATTAAGTGAACTAAAATTTCTTTACGAAATCGATTATAAAATAGAAGGATTTAGCGGAAAAAAAGACCCAAGAATAAAAGAAATAGTAAAAAAACGAAACCAAAAAGAGGATTACGCTAGAATTTATAGCTGTAATATTAACCAAGTGGCAACCGAAGATGATAAAATCACTGATGAAACTATCGTTTTTATAGGTGTTTTGTCTAGAATCAGCACGGAAAAATGGATTAACTTTCCAAAAAATTTAAAGGTGGTAGTCGGTTCAGCAGACTTCCATGATAGCAAAGTACCAAACTACGGAAATTTAGAAACTGTCACTGGTGATTTCATCAGAGGAACAGCCACACCTAAAAATATCAATGTTGATGTACTTGTAACATATAAATAAAAAACCTTTCGACCAAAGGTTTTTTATAATATCCAAAAACAACAATCATCCGATTCCAAGATTTTTCTCTAACCAAATTATACTATAGTATATTAAATTCTCGTGCTATACTTAAATAAAGAGATATTGACAAATTAACGCACTAACTTCAATCTTGTTTACACTCAAAATAAGTTATTCTAAAAGAACAAAATTTTATTCACTAATACATACCATATGCTTTGGACTATCGCAGTCATTCTCATCATTTTATGGCTACTCGGAGTAGTTACTTCCTACACAATCGGAGGTTTCATCCACATCCTACTCGTAGTAGCTATTATCGTAGTGCTTGTAAGACTGATTAAAGGTCAAAAAATATTGTAACCACCAATACCAGTCAACAGCACACAAATGTACTTCCACCCCCAGTACAATAATATTTTGTTTATGTTTGACTGTTGCAAACCTGACAATATATCGCAAACATCTTTTAGCTGAAATGAGCTTTTTTCCACTCAAGACATAAAAAATCTTAATAAATTACCATGAATACTAATTTTTATCACTCAAGATTTATTACAGTTATTATTATAACACTGCTTTCAGTCGCGATGTTAGTTTTTATTTTTCTCAAGATACAACTTTCACCAGCCACCAATAAAGACATCCGTTGTCACCAAACAAATCTTCCATATCAAAATCAGACATTACCTATTGACGAAAGAGTTACTGATTTAATGAACAGAATGACCGACGCGGAAAAAATTGGACAAATGGTTTTGATTGAAAAAAACAGTATCCATGATCTTAAGGATATTACACAATATAATTTAGGAGCACTCTTAAGCGGTGGCGGAGCCGGGCCAAAACAAGAGACTCCGTTAGCATGGCTTCAAATGATAAACGATTTCCAATCCGCCGCCAAAGACACTTGTTTAGGCATACCACTTTTGTATGGGATTGACGCTGTCCATGGTCATGGCAATGTTCTTGAAGCTACAATTTTCCCTCATTTCATTGGCTTGGGCGCTACTAGAGATCCTGAATTAGTCAAACAGGTTGCCAAAGCAACTGCCGAAGAAATGGCTGCAACCGGAATATATTGGAATTTTGCCCCGAATCTTGATGTGGCAAAAGATATTCGTTGGGGGAAAACCTACGAAACTTTTGGCTCAAACACGAACAATGTAGCGCGACTCGGAGTCGCCTATTTAGAGGGGCTACAAGATTCATCACATGACTACTTCAATGTCTTGGCTAATCCCAAACACTTTATTGGTGGTGGAGATATGAAATACGGCACATCCCGCAATAATAATTTTAAAGTAGAAGAAGGAAATATAACTATTGACGAAAAAACATTACGGCAAACACACCTGGTCCCTTTTCAAAAAGCCATCACCTCTGGAGCGCGAGTTATAATGGTAAGTACTGCCAGTTGGCAAGGTAAAATAAACTCTGATAATAATTACCTTTTAACAGAGGTCATAAAAAACGAATTGGAATTTTCTGGTTTTATCGTTTCCGATTGGTATGGTGTTTATCAAATTGAAACAGATAAATACAATTCATTGGTCAGAGCGGTGAATGCCGGGATTGATATGGTAATGACTCCGTTTGAATACAAAGATTTTATATCTAATATACAAAAAGCCTTATCTAATGGCGATATAACAAAAGAACGAATAGACGATGCAGTTAAAAGAATTTTAACAGTAAAATTTGAGACAGGTCTATTTGACCGTCCCCAAGCTCTACCAGAGGGATTATCGGTTATAGGTAGTGACCAGCATCGAGAGATAGGCAGGGAAGCAGTTCGTAAATCTCAAGTATTATTAAAAAATACAAACTTTGTCTTACCTCTATCTAAATCATTGAAAAAAATTATAGTGGCTGGTTCATCAGCCGACAATTTAGGTCGCCAAGCAGGAGGTTGGACAACGGAGTGGCAAGGCATTGATGGTAATGAGGGTATTTCGGGAACCACCATACTTGAAGCCATAAAAAATGCAGTTTCCAAAAATACGGAGATTGAATATAATAAAGATGGCGATTTTCCTATCAAAAATGATTTTGCAGATGTTGGAATTGCAATTGTTGGCGAAAAACCTTATGCCGAAGGTTGGGGAGATAATGCTAATCCAAGTTTAAGTCCTGAAGATCTATTAGCAATAGAAAAAGTAAAAGCAAAAAGTAAAAAAATCGTAGTTATAATAGTGTCTGGACGCCCATTGGATATAAAAGACTATGCTAAAAATTGGGACGGGGTTATAGCGACCTGGCTTCCAGGAAGCGAGGGACAGGGAGTGACAGATGTCTTGTTTGGAGATTATTCTTTTACAGGGACATTGCCAGTAGCTTGGAAATTATACTAGTATTGCTTATACACTGGATTGAAGAAAACACTGTAGCTAGAAGCAAATCAAGATTAATGAAAAAACTATGGATATAAAACTCGGTAAATATCAACATTTCAAAGGAAAACACTATCAGGTGATTGGCCTTGCCAAAAATTCAGAAACTCTGGAAGAATTAGTTGTCTATCAAGCACTATATCCATCAACTGAATTTGGCGATCAAGCCATCTGGGTCAGACCAAAAAAAATGTTTGCGGATTTTGTTGAAGTAAACAATGAATTAATTCCTCGATTTAAATTTATAAAATAAATAATTATTAATAAAAATAAAAATCTATGATCGACGAATTACCCTTTAATCCACTCTATCTCCTGCTAATCATCCCTCTAATGCTCTGGGACGCTGTCTGGAAAGCCATTGGCCTGTGGAAATCAGCTGGACACAAACAGCTTGCTTGGTTTATTTGCATCATGATCTTCAACACAGTTGGTATTTTACCGATTGTTTACATTTTATTTTTCCAAAAGAAAAAATAATTTTCTCTAATAAAATTAATAAAAAAAATTATGCCAGAACGACCAAAAGTCGGAGTAGGTGTTTGTATTATAAAAGATAACAAAGTATTACTTGGCAAAAGAAAAAGTGCGCACGGCCAAAGAGCTTGGTGCTTTCCTGGCGGACACCTGGAATATGGTGAATCATGGAAAGATTGCGCTATTCGCGAAACACTGGAAGAAGCTGGCATCAATATAAAAAATATTCAATTCTCTGCAGTCACTAATGATATCTACACTGATGAAGAAAAACATTACATCACCATAATAATGCAGGCAGACTATGATTCAGGTGAAGTAAAAATCATGGAACCTGACAAATGCGAAATCTGGCAATGGTTTGAATGGGATGAGGACAAACTGCCACAACCTCTATTTCTGCCTCAACAAAATTTGTTGAAACAACAATTCAATCCCTTAACAAAATAAAATACACTAAAAATAGAAAAGACAGATTTATTCTGTCTTTTTAATTCAATTTAAAATTAGAGTTCCATATCAAACTTATTGGTCAAAACCAAAAGTTGCTTCATAAGAGAAAACGGCATTTTTAGTAAGTAACCTTCCACCGACAAACTTTGCTTTGTACCGGCAAACCAGCCACCATTGCCAAAAGTTTCTTCAGGCAAATCCCAATATCCATCACAAATCTCAATTTCTACCATAAACCGCAACTCCCCCTTTGGATTAAAAGATTTTTCATCTATATTAGTTTTAACCACTTTAAACCAGTGTTCTCGGAAGGAGACAACTTTTGTCTTCTTTGAGTGATCAACATCGTGACCATCTTTTTCTTCAATAGTTCGCAAGATATCCACACAATTATGTACTGAACAATACAAAGCTGCTAATGCTGCCAATTCATTGGCAGTCAGCCAAGCCGATTTAAGGAACATCGCACACCTCCTTGTCTTGGCAGCACCGCTGCCTAGTCGCACCCTGCCCTTCCCAGAACCTCTGGTAAAGGACAACTCTTATTTATCACAATTAATTTATCTTGTCAACAACAAAAAACCATCCGAACAGATGATTTTTTATCTAAATAACTATTTCTTGCTTATTTTTCACTTACCTTCTTTACCACTTTCTTTACTGTTGGTTTCTTTGCTACAACTTTTTTCTCTACACTTAGACTTCCAGCTCCAATTTTCAAAATCTTTACTCTGGTAAAAGCTTGTCTATGCCCTTGAGTTTTGTGATATCTGGTTTTGGCTTTATACTTTACTACAGATACTTTTCTTGCTTTGCCTTGTTCCATGATTTCAGCTTCAATTTTTACCTCAAGTATTGGCTGTCCAATCTGAACATTTTTGCCTTCGGCATCTGCTACAAGCAAAACATTGTCAAAAACAATCTTTTCACCAACTTCACCAGCTAATTTCTCAACTTTCAACTGTTGATTTTCTTTAATTTTATATTGTTTTCCGCCAGTTTTTATTACAGCAATAGTCATATTTTATTACAAATCTACAAATTGTTACAAATATTACAAATACTAATTCTTAGATTCGTAGATTTGTAGCTAATTTGTTCACCTGCCAAAGCTGAAGTCAGCGTAGGTAGGCAATTTGTGGAAACTACTTTCTTAATTTAATATAGCAATATAGTACATTACTTCTCAAGATATGTCAAGTGCACCTTTTTCCTTTTCTTTCCTAATTTTATACAAATATCCTGACATAATAATAAAAGTTAATATCACCATCATCCCTAAAATAGTCAACCCTAAACTGATTTTTTGTAAAAACAAGGCTGCTAGACCGAAAATTATTGAAATAATATACAAAATAAATACTGATTGTCGAACTGATAAACCTGCATCAAGTAATCGAAAATGCAAATGTTTGCGATCAGCAGTCCGAAGAGGATTTTTGCCTTCCATTAATCTCCTAATAATGGTCCATAACATATCCAGAACAGGAATACCCATAACAATCAAAGTTACTGCCACCTTGCTACCGGAAATAATCGACAATACACCAAGCATAAAGCCTGAATACAAACTACCACCTTCTCCAAGAAATATTTTTGCCGGATTAAAATTAAAAATCAAAAAAGCTAAAAAACTACCGATAATTATCATTGCCAGCATTGCTACATCAGGTTGAGCAGTATCATTCATCAAGGCTGTTATAAAAATAAACAAACCTCCAACCACCGACACACCTGAAACCAAACCATCTAGACCATCAAGCAATTTTGTCGTATACATCATCAGTAACATCCAAATCAAAGTAAATAAATCTGCGAGCAGTGTAAACTTGTATGGCAACCCCTTAAACCAAAATAATATTGTTACATATTTATCAAGGTGGAACAATCCTCCAGAAAAAGGATTTGTCATTTGATCAATTCCAACTCCGCTGACAATTACTGCCAAAATCGCAGCAACCGGAAATAAAATTTGATATTTGGGATTCAAATCAAACTTATCATCAAGAAAACCACCAATCATCACAAAAAATCCACCAATAATTATTCCTAACAAAAATTTAGGCACTAGATTGTCATAAACAAGGCTTGAACTAAAAAAATAATAAATAACTATACTAATATTTATCGCCAAAAAAATTGCTAAGCCACCAAGAAGCGGTATTGGTTTTTTGTGAATTTTTCTTTCTTTTTTCGGATAATCCAAAACTTTTATTTTCTTGGCAAACCAAATAACTGCCGGTGTCAGAAATCCTGCCAAAATAAAGCTCAAAACCAAAGCAAAAATATAATCTATCACAGTCATATTATTGCCTGTATTTTACCCCTAATCATCCATTTTTTCAAGCATCACACTTCTCACTCATTTTACAAGAAGTTCCTATACCAATCAAGCCAGTGAGGAATGAGAATACATGACATGACAGTCTCTGGCAAAGATTCGCAACTGGTTTATCAACATTCACAAGATTGAATACACTAAACCACACAATCTGTGAGGAATGAGAATACATGACGTGACAGTCTCTGGCAAGGATTCGCAACTGGTTTATCAACATTCACAAGATTGAATACACTAAACCACACAATCTGTGAGGAATGAGAATACATGACGTGACAGTCTCTGGCAAAGATTCGCAACTGGTTTATCAACATTCACAAGATTGAATACACTAAACCACACAATCTGTGAGGAATGAGAATACATAACATGACAGTCTCTGGCAAAGATTCGCAACTGGTTTATCAACATTCATAAGATTGGATACACTAAACCACACAATCTGTGAGGAATGAGAATACATGACGTGACAGTCTCCTGTCTGTTCAGACAAAGTATCAAAGTAGTCTTCCCTGGCATTCAAAAAAAAATAACCCTCAAAACTGAAAGTTATTTTAAATATAAATCGATTTTTAATCACTCCTTAATTAACTAGTTAACTTAATTAACTCAATCAACTCAATCAACTCAATCAACTTAATCAACTCACATTAAATCTCCTCTGCCTTCTCAACCTTCAACTCACCTCCAGGCATCAAAGTCACCTTGTCTCGCCTATTTATCTCACCTTTTAACAAAGCATTAGCCAACATATCATCTACCCGCTCTTGCATCACGCGTCTCAATGGACGAGCACCAAACTTTGGATCAAAACCAGCTTCAGCCAATTCATGAACTGCTTCGTCTGTAAAAGTAAGATAAATTTCTTTATCTGCTAATTTTTTGACAATCTTCTTGGCCATCAAACCAGCTATCTGATTGACTTCAAGCTGTGTCAACGGTTTGAATACAATCACACCATCAAAACGATTAATCAATTCTGGCCTCATCACTTGTTTCAATTCTTCATTTATCAAATGATCTTTTATTTGTTCAATCGGTAATTCAGCCTGAATTTCATCCTGGATTCTCTGTGCACCTGCATTGCTGGTCATGATTAAAATAACATTGGTAAAATCAATTGTCCTCCCAAGTCCATCGGTTAATCTACCATCATCCATCACCTGCAAAAATAAATTCAAAATATCAGGATGAGCCTTTTCAACTTCATCAAACAAAACTAAACTAAATGGATTTTTACGAACCGCCTCCGTCAAAACACCAACTTCATCTTTACCCCCAATCAATTTATCAATTGCTGATTTTTCCTGAAACTCACTCATATCAAAACGCAAAATATTCTCTTCCTGACCAAAATATGATTCAGCCACAGCTTTTGCCAACTCGGTTTTTCCCACTCCAGTTGGACCAAGGAACAATAAATTTACAATCGGTCGTTTTTCATCACGAAGTTCTGCTCTTGATCTTCGTAAGCTGGCAGAAACCATTTTTACCGCTTCTTCCTGACCAATCACTCTTTTGTGAAGCTCATCTTCTAGATTTAATAATTTTTGACTTTCATCTTCAGACACTTTTGTTACTTTAATTCCTGTACTTGATGAAATCGTTTCAGCCACATCTTCACGAGAAACCACAGCTCTTGCGCCTCTATCTTTTCTAACTTTGACAGCAACTTCTTCCAATATATCAAGAGCTTTTTCTGGTAAATATTTGTCATGAATATATTTTGCTGACAACTCAACTGAAGCTTCAATTGAAGCATAAGAAAAGAAAACATTATTCTTGTACTCAATCGGTCCACTTTTAGCTTCAATTACCTGGATCGCATCATTAAACTCCAGTTCATTGACCTGTACTCGCTGAAATACCTCCCCCAAACTTCCCCTTTCAATCCGGTCTGTAAAATTTTCAGGATCAGTTGTTGCCAATGCATAAAAATAATGCTTTCTTACCATTTCAGCAAAAACTTCGCCCAAATCCAAACTTGTTCCACCACTGCCAGCGCCAGCACCAACTAAATTATGCAAATCTTCAATCACTAAAATAATATTCTTTGATTTTACCACTTCATCCGCCACCATTAATAATCTTTCTTCTGCTTCAGCTGGAGCTGCACCACTAATCAAATGAGCCACACTGATACTAACCAACCTTTTATCTTTTATCACATCAGGTACAGTTTCTTCCGCCATTCTCTGGGCTAAACCATTTAATATGGTTGTTCGTCCAACTCCAGAAAAACCTGTTAACAATATTCCATCACGGCTACCTTCAATAATTCTAAAAATCTGCTCAAATTCTTTTTCTCGACCAATACAGGGAAAAAGCTGTCCATTTCTGGCCTGCAAAGTCAAATCAATACTAAATTGATTGAGCAGTGGAGTCGCAATCGCAGTCATCGCTCTGTCCATGCCAGATTTTGGTTTATATCGTGCTTTGGCTGAAAATCTCTGCAACCCTTCACGCAATTGTCGTTGAAGTCTAATCCATTCAATAACATTTATCACTTTTTGGTAATCAATTTCAAAATCAATTAATATTTTCTCAATATAGTCATCATGCTTTTCTGACGCTTCAAGCAAATCAACATCAACCAAAGCAAACATGATTTCAGTTATACTAACTTTTTTCCGACCACCATTATAAGCTTCAAAATAAGCTTTCATTAAAATTTTATAAATTTCATGACTTATGTCAGTATGATTGGCTTTTTCATCAGAATATTTACGGAACGCCCTACCCATTTTTTCCTTGAAAACCTCTGGATCTATGCCAAGCCGACCCCATATCACAGCTCCATCATTAAAACTCGGAAGCATTGCAAACAAGTGTATTCTCTTGAGTTCAGCGTGTTTCAAAGCTCTAGCCAATTGCCAAGCTGTTTCAATCAATTCAATTGACTCTTTGTCAAAAGCCAGAGAAATATCCACCAACTTGCTTCTGGATTGCCTACGAACAAATGACCAATCAACAAATTCTGGTAATTCTGGTTGCTTTAAAAATATTTTTCTGACTACCTGCTTACTTGGACCAGATTGCATTGAAATTCGATAATATAAATATAAATCAGTCAAAATCGTAAACCAAAAAATCGATTTATCATATGATGGCGAATTCCAATATTTTATTGTTAATATTTCGTTAAAATTATTGATATAAGCTACATAGATCAAGAAAAATAAACCAAAAACCCCAATCACCGCCAAAATAATATTTATTGCTTTGTTAATGGTAACGATAGCTCTATCAACAACAATATTTAAATTATCTATTTTTTTACCCCAATACAAAAACCGACCATAAAACGGAGCAGCAATTGCCATACCACCACATTTAGGACACTTTTCATTCTGCAGAAAACCTTTTCCATTGCACGAATCACAAACCAGATAGTTCAATTCTGACTTTTCTTCATTATTATCTTTTTTTTCTTCTGCCATAAACTAAATCAAACCAAGATTAAATACAAATTCATAAATTACAAAAATCGGAATCAAAAACCAAACAATAAAAACAATAAAAGCAAATAAAACCCAAAACAAAAAGGCTATAATTCGACCGACAATCTGAACAACTCTCATGAAAAAACTAACCAATCTCCCCTGCCAAGTTGCATCGCCAAACATTGGAGTGAAAATATTTTTCATCCAAATACCAATAGCTAGCTCATCATTGCCCTGAACAATAGTATCAGTCATCATATTAAAAGCTTTTACTACCCCTCGGGTATACCACCAAATCGGCCAATACAAAAAATCTAAAAGTAAATCTTTCACGATAAAATTTACCGCTTTCATTGTAATACTTTTCTGCACCATAATATTTATTTTTCTATGCAATTATTATACCATAAAATAATATTTTTCGAAAACAAAAAACTGTTCAACAACAGCTTTTCAAACGCTTTTATCACACCAAACTTGTCTACTTGTAGTCAGGCTTATCGAAGTGTTTAAAATTTTTCGACATGTTCAATGTGCTGAAATTAAAATCATTAAATTTATTTCAGTTTAATCAAATTCACTGGCCTCCTACCTGAAAGCCCTGCTATAATATTATTTGCCGCCACGATCGACATGGCCTCTCTGGCTTCAATCGTTGCAGAAGCTGTATGAGGAGTCATAATCACATTATTCATTTTACGAAGTTCATAATGATCTCGAGGATTACAATCTATCAAAGGTTCGCATTCAAAAACATCCAAACCAGCGCCGGCAATATCCCCCTTAATCAAAGCTTTTAATAATGCCAGTTCATCAACAACCGAACCTCTTGAAGTATTTATTAGGAAAGCTGTTTTTTTCATTTTTTTCAATTGTGATGTTGAAATCAAATGTCTGGTTGAAGCCAGCAAAGGAACATTCAGAGAAACAAAATCTGAAACTTTCAATAACTCATTTTGGCTACAATATTTTGCTTTATATTGCTGTTCAAAAGACTTATTTTGATTTAAATCAGCATACACCACTTTCATATCCATTCCAACAGCTCTACGAGCCGTTGCCTTGCCAATTCTACCGAGACCAATTATACCCAGAGTCTTATTCATCAAGTTTTGACCAATAAACAAATCTGGTTGCCAACCTTTATACCTGCCATCACGAGTAAAATTGTCAGACTCCACCACTCTTTTTGCCAAAGCAAACATTAAAGCAATAACATGTTCAGCGACAGATTCATTCACTACATCAGCCGGAGTATTACAAACCAAGATTTTTTTCATATTTGCAGACTTTACATCAACATTATCAAAACCAACCGCATAATTTGCAATTACCTTCAATCTCGGCATTCCTGCCTCCAATACTTTAATATCAATTTTATCTGTTAATAAACACAAAAGACCATCATATCCCTTTTTCAATTCTTTTATTAATTCACGCTTTTTTATCGCACGATTAAATAGGCTGATTTTTACTTCATAACCTTTTTGTTTCAATAATTTTAAACCACTATCTGGAATTTCTCTTGTAACAAAAATCTTCCTTTTTAACATAAATTTATCATCATTTTATCTCTTACACCATTATTTCTAATTGCTAAAATAAAAACCAAGCTATACTTCATAAACTACCTGCAAAATAAACCCAGCCAACATAAAAGCGATCGCAATCAAACCTATAATTTGTTCGCTTTTCATAATTCTAGAAACTTGAATGTCAATTTTTTTCTCCACCTTCATCCGATGATGAACCAACATCACCATTAGAGCGATGATTACTTCACCAATCGTTTGCAATGTCATCCCCAAAATATTCATACAATATTTTTTATTTTTAATGTATATATTATACCACAAAAGCAATTTTTATTAAAAATTTACACCAATTAAAAAGAGCCCTTACGGGCCTCTTTTTTATTATCTACCACAGCAATCTTTATAAATTTCACCTGATCCGCAACTACAAACCTTTTCCATTTCACCACCGCAACATGAGCCGGGTTCACCTGACTCTCTCATGCAGGTAGTGCATCGATACAAGTCCTCCATAAAATATTAATTAATCATTAAAAATTATGCACCAGATATTAATGTACTTATAAACTGACCAATATAATATGGCCAAATTATAATTGCCAAAACACCTTTCCAAAATGTTAAGTGCAGAAAACCAATCGAGAACAACCAACCAGCAAACCATGAAAAAGCTGTCATTGTGTGATGTTCAACTTTGATTTTTTTCATAAATATCAAATTAATAATTATTTTATTTTAATCCTGACAATAAATAACCTATCATAAAAGCTGCTCCCGCTGCCAAACCACCAACAAACAACATTTCTAGACCAGACATGAACCAATTTTTACCAGTCATCCTCACTTTCAAAGAGCCAAGAAAAAACAATGTTATGCTAGTAAAAATAGCAGCTGACAAAAATGTATTATCGGCAATAAACGGTAAGTACTTGGAAAAAACATAAATTAAAACCGGAATAGACCCAAAAAGTAAAAATGAAAAAAAAGTAACCAAAGCATTCTTTGTCGCTGACTTTTCATCATCAACTATTTTTAATTCTTGAAGCATCATAATATCAAGCCAAGCTTCACGATACTTTGAAATAACATTTACAATTGTCTTGGCATCTTTCTGGGAAATACCTTTTTCCTGATACAGCTCTATTAATTCCAATTTTTCCCCCTCTGGGTGATTATCAACTTCCCACGCCTCTCTTTTTCGTTCTGTTTGTTTATACTCGCTTTCTGCTTTTGAACTCAAAAAATCCCCGACAGCCATTGAAATACCATCAGCTATTAAATTTGCCAAACCTAAAATCATAATTACCCCTACAGATAAAGATGCTCCAGCCACACCAGCCACAATCGCAAAGGTAGTAATCAAACCATCAAGCCCGCCATAAACAAAACTTTTTATATACCGACCTTCGACTTGATGATGCTCGTGATCATCACCTCCCTGATGAGCCTTTATACTCGCTTCAACATCTCTTTTTTTATAAGCTATACGCGCACCTTCCAAACTTCTAGTTAATGACATAAAATAGATTTTAATATAATTATTATAACTCAATAATAATCATTAGCAAAATTAATCAAAATACCAATACAACTCTATAATCCAAGAAATTAAAAAAATCTGGAAAACTCCAGACATTTTTTACATATTACTTTTTATTATTTAAATATTAATGAAAAAATTATTGACTGAATAACGAAAAGTAAAATACTTTATTTCTAATTTATTTACCAATCAATAAAACAATTCCACTGACAACTATCAAACCAACCACAAGCAGTTTATATTGTTTAATTTTAAATGCCTCAAATTTTATAAAGCCCTCTTTCCAAGCTAGCTGTTTACCTGCCAGAGCTAGCGTCAACCAAACATAAACATTCCAAAACGGGATAATTGAGCCTAGCGCCCACCAATACAATCCATTCCCAAGTGCAAACACCAATGGATTTACAAATGCCGACCAAGACCAACCAGTCAAATATTTTATTTCATTATTTTTCAAATCCTGGAACTCTTTTTCTGATTTTAATTTATTTATCTCCAACTCATTATCATTTTTTATCAAAAAATAAATTGCTAGTGGCAATAAACAAAACAATAAAACAATTGAACTTATCCATCCAAATACATACATTACAAAACCAATAAACATCATTGCCCTCATCAAATCCGTTTGATCATATTGACCGGTTGTAATTCCAGCACTGACATCATTAGCAATTTGCAGATTTATCTGATAATCCACCAATAGTGACATTGCTTCTACCACAGCCAAAGAAAACAAAACAGAAACTATTGGCACAGCCAACAAGATTAAAGCTAATTTTTTATTTTTGGTTAACATAATGATTTTCACTTATTTTAGACAAAAATATTATACCCCATTTTCACCAAAACAGCAACTGTTTACAAAATTGACTTTTATTAATATTTATGCTAATTTTAGCTATTCTGAATCCACAAAACAGTGGGTTCATCTAGTCCATTGAAAAAGAAAACCCCCAGAGAAAGGAAAGACCATCATGCCAAGTAATTCTCTTACTCTAAAAACAGACCTATCTCTACCCGTCTTGTTGAAAATCGATGCGGTAGCACTGTCAGACCAACTGGAACCACTATATGATGATGTCAATAATTCAGCTGATCAACTTTTATCAGCGATTAAAGTCGGCGATCTGCAATCCGCTGAAAGGCTACTAGGAAACCTCAATAAAAACCTAGCCACACTTAAAAAGAACTCAAACAAACCAGGATTTCTAAGTAGAATTTTCGCCAATGCTGGCAAACAGCTACAGCGACAAATTGTACTAAGACAATCACTAAAAACTGCAATTGAAAATGAGTTGGCAAAATATTATGTAGCCAGAAAACAACTTCATACAAACATTGATGAATTCACACAACTAGCTCGGAATGATATTGAATTAGCACATAATATTCAAAAAGCTATTGATGTCCTTGATGAACAAATTGAATATCTAAATCAATACAAAGCATCCCAAACACCTGACCCAGAGACTGAAAAACAAATCAACAAAGCCATTGCCGTCAGACAACTGCAGGTTTCCAATCTGGCAGGATTCAGAATCAGCATGGAAACAAATGCAACTATAATTGCAATTCAATTGGCTGAACGAGAAGAACTTTATGGCACAATGGGTTGTTTCAGACCTCAACTTGAAACTTTGCTAAAAACTGAATTGAGCACTTTGATTGGACAACATGAAGTTAGAACAGCTGCAGCCACACTGCAATCATCCAAAGAAGGCCTGCGAGCAGCCGTGCTTATGATTGCGCAAATGGCCAGACAAGATGCTGTTAGGGTTATCAAAGCCACCAAAGAACCTATTTTTGATGCTGAAACAATCCAAGCAACCACTGCTGAAGTCATGGCCATGATTGATGATGTAAAAACAGCTGTCAAAGACGCCCAGCAAAAACAAGCTGAAGCAATCAAAGCTGCGAACAAAGCCTCTGAAGATCTCAAGGCCAAGGTCGCACAAATGTCAAGAGATGAGATCAACACCCGACTACTCAAGGGAAGCGGAGGAGAACATGAATAAATCTTTGGTAAAATTTATTGTTTTTAGTCTACTAGGTCTTATTGCCTTTCCTGCACAAGCTCTAATCGTAGTTGAACTCCCAAACAATGATTTATGTCCTTCATTTTCAGCTATCTTTGTGGAAAATATTGGTTGGATTTATCGAGGTAGAGTGGTTAATCGAATGCCATCTTTTGATCCCAATTATCAAATCGAAACAATCAGCAGACACTATCCCAATACTTCAGTCGGAAATCCTCTAACCGTTCTTGTTCCAGGAAATAGTTGCTTTGAAACACTTACAGCAACCATTCCTACAACCGAAGACTATTACTTTACTATTTTTCCTCAACCTGCAACAGAATTACATTCTGATGTCAGGGTGAAATTCTATGGACCTCGGGTTATTGACGACAAAACCTCACGACCGATTAAAGATGTAAATGTTTATTTTACTGAATCCTCGGATGTTAGCCAAACAGACATTTCCGGCATGCTCAACCCCAGCCTTTATATTCAAACCGATGTCCCACATAGAACCATGTATTTAGCACGAACAGGATATGAACTAACCAAAGTTGAATTTGATCTGCCAACTGAACTCTTTGAAAATCCAAACAAATTGTTAGCCATGCCAATTGATGATATTAAAATGAAAAGAATTCCTTATTTTGTTCGAGAAGTCAGACCAATCATTCCTGCTCAAGTTTACAGCGACTTTGAAATTTCTACCGCTTATGTTGAAGAAACATCACAGCCAACACCTAGATACTATTTCAGATTGATGCTCCGTCATACTGCTTCGCCAGCTTTATATGTTGGCTATGTTGAACTCAATGACAATCTCATGAACAGCAGTAAACCTTTTGAATTCCAAGTATTTTCTGCCGATGGGGCAGAAAAATACTCGTTCAAAGAGACTTCAAACTTGCCATATGGTTTGCCACGAGTTGAACTGGACATTGATAAAATGAAAAGGCAACTTTTGGAACGACCAAAAACTTATACGCAACAGGAATTGAACGATATGAATCCATCACCAATGAATGAAAGCAAAACTTCAACCAGTGTACAATGGATTATCGGGCTCACAGGTATCGCTCTGCTTATTATCCCGGCTATTGGTCTTATGGTCATGATGAAAAGAAAACGATCTCAAGAAAAACTTCAAAATAATACCAAGCGCATTGCGAGCTTTAATCGCGCATCAAAATCAACTTCCGTACATGATCGAGTCCTCCGTGCCAGAGAGTTAACTACTGATAAAAGAATTGACAAAACTCAAAGCAAAATCATCTCAAAACTTTGCACCCAGATTGAACTACTAGTAGATGAAATCAACAAGCAAATGGATAGTATGAATGATGCATCATCACAGCGAGAAGCACTAAAAATCCAACGAAATGTACAATTCGACGAAATGAGAAGATTTGTTGATCAAGGTCAGCATGATCTAGCACTTGCAGCAGAAACTCGTTATGAACAAGTTAGCGAAGCAATCAAATCATTTGAAGAATCATTTGTTGCCCTGTCTGGAATGATTGTAGACAAGAAAAAACTGCTGATTGATTTGTCAAACTTCTTAAAAGAAGCAATTGACCGAGCCGACGCACTCATTATTGACCAGCAAAGCACACTAAATCTGGTAGATATTATGGAAAAATCACGAGATATCTGTCAACAAGCTACTGATCGAATTTCAAATTCAAAAACCATCAACTTTGATGTTAATGGTCTAAGTACCCATATCAGTGATGCTAGAAATACAGGTGTAACTGCTGACGACATTTCCAGACTTAGAGACAAACTGAACCGCGAACCCAGCCACTCCTAGGAAAGGGAGGAGCCTGCATGAGAAAAACATTGTTTATTATGCTTGCTTTTACTACTACATTTAACGGACTGAACTGTTCTGATTATGAAATTGTTGGCATTGGTGAATCAATGGCTTTGCACAAAGGTGCAGGAGCCAGATCTGAAGGTGGAGGAGTACTAGAAAACAGTTTTGCCATTGGCATCCATGAAACTGCGGGAGCTTTTGTTGATTCCAGCAATGAACACATGGTCTATACACCCAGATTTTATCAAACCACCGTCCCGGTTGTCATGCCACAAATGAAAAATGAAACCGTCACTTTCACCATGGGTATCAATTTCATGCTCAATCCGACTAAAACTTGGATAATCTACAGCCAGTTCAAGAATTACCAGCAAGCGGTTGAACGACACTTCCGCAGTGCTTGTCTTGAAGAACTTGGTCGTCTTGATCTCGGACTCAATATTGATGATGATTCTATTACACCTATGATTGACAGGACCGCGGCTCAAATTGCTGATCAAGCAACAGCTAGAGCAACATTGAGTTTTGAAAGCCGAGCAAAAGTATCAGCCAAAATTCTTACTAATTTCAAAGATCGCTTCAAGACTAGCCATCCTGAATTCTATACTTGCTTCTACTTTATTGGTGTTTCTTCGGGTAATGTACAATTTTCAGACCCACTGCTACAAGCTTTTTCCAAGGCTGTCACAGAAAGTTATAACACTGAAACACTAACCATTGAAGGCGAAGCAGCTAAACTACGGGGCCAAATTCAAGTTGAGAAATCAAAAGGAACAATGGTTGCCTCTGCGATTGAAGCCGGAGCGCTTACCGATGCTGTCATGCAATATCGTGGTCGAGAAATCATTGAAGGTTTGATTACCGACGATGACATTGATGTGACGATGATTATCACCGTTGATGAACATGGAAATATTGTCTGGTTCAAAGTCAATGAAGACAATCAAAAAAATCCTGACAAACCTGTACGAAGCGCAACCATTGATTTCGAACAGGTTGAGGAGGTGCAATAATGAAGCGCATCAGCCTTCTCATTATTGCCATTTGTTTTATTGGATTTTATTCCAATCTCGGTTGTGTGGGTTGTGACCGATATGAAACAGTTGCTCAACAAACCAACAGAGTCTGCGTAATTTATCCCTTTGCTTTCTTCACCAGTAATGAAGGCGGAGCTATTTCTTCAAAAATCTACACCACAGGCAAACACAATTTCGACAATGGTCCAACTCACTGTTATGATTTTGATCTGGCTAACCAGGAAACAAAGGTTGCCGTTGAAGTTTTAATGACTGATAAAGTCAATCTTCCTCTGAACATCAATTGCTCATGGAGAATGATTCCTGAAACCGTAATTGATGCGGCTGTGCATTACCTGCCAGCAGATCAATTCACTATTATGACAGCTGGGAATAATGCCTTCAGACTGGATACAGTATCAGTGGAAGATATCTTCAACCGAAATGTTCTACCATATTTTGATGAAGTCAGCCGTGATGTGATTGACGAATCTAACAGTAAGACATTCAACATGGCTAATGTTGCCAAAGAAATTGAGCGCCGTCTAACAGAAAGACTTAGCCAAGTACGCATCCCCAGAATTAAGATCACCAGCGAAAGTCAATTTGAATTCAATCCAGAAGCAGATTTGAATGATCCAACGCAAAGTATTTCTATCCTTGATGTTATCAACATTGAAGCCATCTCAATCCCTGATTACAAAGCTCCAGATAGTCTGCTTGCAGTAATCAGCAATATCCAAACTGCCAAAGCTCAAGTTGTCCAACTTAGAGAAATGCTAAAACAAGCCAAGTTGCAAAATGAAATCATGAAAACCAAAGCTGAAGCTGATCGAGATGAAGCTCTAAATCTCCGCGATGCACTTGCAAGAAATCCCAACATCATCAGACAACAACTCTTTCACATGTTGCAAGGTGCAATCGATGACAGTGTAGCTGTTGGAACAGATGGACATCACATTTCCAATACCAGAGTTTTCATCATCCCTGAAAACATGACTAACTCATTGAGACTTCAACTGGAATAAATTTAATTAATAGAATCTAAGTTAATATACTTAGATTTTTTATTTTGAAATTTGCATTATAATTAATTATATAAAAATTTACAGGATAACAACTTTAACAAGTGCTAAATAACCACTTGTTTTTTAATCAACAAGAATATCAAAAAATCAATCTTAGCTTGACTTTTATTAGTTAGTATGTTAATATTTTCCTTCCCAGTCAACACCAGGAGAGGGGGGCAAATGAAAAGATCCTTACAACTCATTATCGTAATTTTTATCATTTTTTCAGGCATCAGACTAAAAGCTGAATCACCACCGGTACAGGATAATACCACTATTGTTTCATATGCCACACTAACATCTGATAAAGAAACTCTACTCGTGGCAATTTCCGTTTCATCAGAAAACAACTGTCATATTAATTCAGTAACAACAGCTGAATTCCAAAAAAACCTTGATACCATTACTTCAGATTTCACTGTTGAACAGTTGACCGGATCAGACATGTTCCAAGAAAAATTTCGTCAAACAATTCAATCAAGTATCTTGGGTCTGAAATCCTGCCAATTCAATCAATGCTCTTTACAGCAACTGACATTCTCGGATAAATCCTATATCAATTTCTTTGGTCCTGGCTTGACTCGGGTTGAAATTTCAGAAAAAAATACGACAAATCCTGGGGTTCAAACTTTGTTAAATATTCTAATTGTTCTTGGACTGATTTTACTTGGAGCAATTTTAGGCCATCTAATTAGTAAGAAAAAATATAAAATCGACAATATCTAAAAAATTCGAGCTAACACACTCGAATCTTTTTATCCAAAAAATCACACTAACATTTCGACTCTCAACTATACTCTTTTCAACCATAAGCTAACCCACCTCTAATAAAAATCTTCAATCTTCAATCTTCAATCTTCAATCTTCAATCTTCAATCTTCAATCTTCAATCTTCAATCTTCAATCTTCAATCTTTAATCTTCAATCTTTAATCTTCAATCATAACACACCACATCATCCTCCCACTCTCCACCTTCATCAACAAAATTATTTGATCTTGTCGTAACATATTTATCATTGCCTACCTCTCGAATAAACATTGATGGTCCACCAGTCATCTCGCCGTATTGAAAAGTATTTTTTCTGATTGGATAAAGCATAAATAATTGATCCTTGGCCCGAGTAACTGCTACATAAAACAATCGTCGTTCTTCTTCTAACTGTTTTTGATCCTCCATTGATTTATAATGAGGGAAATCACCATCGCGCAAACCCAAAATCATAACATATTTCCATTCAAGTCCTTTGGCCTGATGAATCGTTGTTAGAACAATTGATTTCTCTCTTTGTTCACTATCATTGGCAAAACTTTCTGACAACATGACATCAGACAACAAATTGTCCAGATTGTCATAAGTCATAACAAAATCAATAAACTGCTGGACATCATCCATTCTCTCTTTATGATTGTCAAAAGTTGTTTTCAAATAATCTCTATATCCATGTTCAAGAACATAAATAATTGCTTCAGCCATACTACCTTTTTTTGAAAAATCTATAGCCGACAAGAAAGTGAATAAACCAATAATCTTCGCCCAACTATTTTGAGCTCTCGAATTTCTCAAATCCAATCCCTGATTTATAATTTGCGCCAAACTAGAATAACTATTTATTTCCTGCCAAATTTTTTCAGCACTTGCCTGACCAATACCATCATGCATTTTCAAAATTCGCTTCCAAGCAAGTTCATCCTTGAAATTACCTAAAATCTTCAAATATGATACCAAATCCTTTACATGCGCTTGTTCAAAATATCGTAAACCACCTCGAACGATGAAAGGAATATTTCTCTTGGCTAATTCCAATTGCAATTCCGCTGAATGAAAAGTTGAACGAAACAATATTGCAATATTATTATAATCAATACCTTTATCATCATATTCAATTATCTTATTACAGATAAGATGTGCTTGCTGATAAACATCTCTGGCTGGGATTAAATTCGGCATTGTTCCTCCTTCTCTGATTGCTTGTAATTTTTTTTCAAATTTATCTTGATTGTGTTCAATTGATTTATTAGCCAAATTCAATATTTGAGGAGTACTGCGATAATTGTGTTCAATCTTAAATATTTTTGCTCCTGGAAAATCTTTAGGGAAATTCAATATATTGCCAACATCGGCTGCTCTAAAACTATAAATACTTTGAGAATCATCACCGACAACTAACACATTATTATGTTTTGAAGCTAAATTATAAATTATCGCAGCTTGCAGATAATTGGTATCCTGATACTCATCAACCAGTATATACTGAAATTGTTCAGCCAGTTCAGCTCTAACTTCGGGCAATTTTTGGAGCAATAATAACCAAAAATATAACAAATCATCAAAATCCATCGAATTACTGGCTTTTTTCTTGTCATTATAATTTATTGCCAATTTATCAATTGTATCAGCAATAAAATCAGGATAACCATATTTCATTCTGGCAACTTCAGCTATTTCTTGATTGGAATTTCTAGAAAAAGAAATTATTGCCTGCACCACATTGGCTTTAGGAAAATTTTGTCCTTTTACATTCAAATTAAAATCTTTCATACAATCCTTGACCAGACTGACAGAATCTTCTTGATCCAGAATACTGAATCCTCGAGTAAAACCGATTTTATGAGCATATTGTCGGAGCAATTTATTGGCCATACTATGGAAAGTCCCCGCATTCAATCCATCTGGTTTAAACCCCAATAAATGTTGAACTCGTTCAATCATTTCTTTGGCCGCTTTATTGGTAAAGGTTACCAATAAGATATTTTCTGGAGCTATACCTTTTTCCATTAGATAGGCTACGCGGTAAACTAGAGTTCTGGTCTTGCCACTACCGGCTCCCGCCAAAACCAAACAAGCACCATCGCCTTCAACGACCGCCTTGTACTGTTCCAGATTTAGAGCTTGTTTATAATCAATTCGCATGAGCTTATTTTAACACAAACCTTTAATAAAACAAAAAATCTGACATATTAATCAGATTCTCACAAACTTTGCAAACACTTTGGAAGTTGCACTCCCAAGATGATAGCAAAGATTCTAGTATTTGTCTGGTTTCCCACTGTTTCAAACAAATTTGGCAACTGGGCTAATGCCTCTGCCTGCTCCGAAGTTATATGGTGACAAGCCACCAAAAACTCCATTGCCATATGAAAATATTGAACCACAATTCGAGTATAAAGACTTTTCCGCAGTCGACCAAAAATTTTACCCATAGCCACAACAATCTGCGACCTCGGTGCAATATCCATAAAAATCAAATCATAGTAAAATTCATTGCATCTAGTAACAGCGGTCTGAACTTGAACAGTATCTAAACATTCAATACAGTCTATTTCATAATCAGAAACTTTTATAATATCAAAAAAATGTTCAAACACCGACTGTATTTCATTTTTTGTTGGAGTAAACGAAGTATTATAAAAAATACAAACTCTTTTTTGTTCTGTCATTCTTCTGCTCCTTTTGCGCTCTAAGGGAAATTATTCTTCAATAATCAAAGGACTATAAACATTAACAAAAAACATCCCAAGTGTCAATAGCACAACTATCAACTATAATCTTTCAATCTATTATACTCTAATTGAAAACTCACAGCCACAATAATCCTGTCGGTGAAAACTTTCTTTTTCAGCCAAATCACAAGATTTTTTAAACCCATCTTCCTTACGCCAAACATTATCAACAAATTTTATATTATACAAAGTTGTAGCTTCATGCCCAATTTTATTAACCATTTCAGCTGATTTATGCGGACTTATTGTCAGTGTTGTGGCAAAAGCCTCAAATTCGTTTTCAATTGCTACTTGAGCTGTTTCAAGCAATCGAAGACCAATGCAAATTTCACAACGATGACCTTTTTCAGGTTCATTTTCAAAACCCTTAATTTTCTGTTTCCATTCATTATAATTATATCCCCCCTCAATTAAATCCACCTTTTCTTTGGCACAAAATCTCTTTGCTTCATTCAATCGTAATTTATATTCATCTTCGGGAAAAACATTTGGATTATAATAAAAAACCGTAACTTCATATCCCATAGATTGAAGTTTTTTTATCACATAGCCACCACATGGCGCACAACAGGTGTGAAGTAAAATTCTAGGCATAAATAAATGTTGAGAATCAAAGATCAAGGATTAAAGATTAAAAATTAAATAAAATTTAATATATTAGGATTTATTAACTTGCGTCAATAAATATCTTATATAATTACTTAAATTTTTGTACAATTCTTGATACTTCAAATCAATGCTATTAAAACTCATAGTTTCCATATAACCTACACCCAAAGCTACACGAAGATGACTTTGAATTTCCGTCACTTCTCCTCTAGCAATATACAAAACCCTAATTTTATCTTTATAATAATACCTTCCATGTGCCTCAGCAATATTGGCCACAACAGAATTTGCTGATCTTCTTGTTTGTTGAATCAAGCTATAAATTTCTTCCCTTGGGTAACCCTTAGTAACATCATAAATTTTCATCAATAAATCATAAGCATTCTTCCAGACATCAAGTTCATAAAAATTTATTGCCATACAACATTAATAAATTTATAAATCACCACTTCACAGATCTTCAATTCTCCAATCTTTAATCTTCAATTATCCAAACTCCACCTTAATACTCCTTCCCTCTCTTCAATAGCCAACCAGTAAAAAATGTAATAATACTATAAATGAGCGCCACCAAAAAAGCTGCCCAAAAACCAGACAATTCCATACCTTTAATAATAGAACTGGTTAACCATAGCATCAATCCATTTATAAACAAACAACCAACTCCCAGAGTTAAAATATTTATCGGCAAAGTTAACAACTTCAATATATTACCGATTACTGCATTTACCAGACCAAAAATTATCACTATTAACAAAGCAGTATAAAAACTCGTGATTGACAAACCTGAATATAATTCAGCAATCGCATAAATTGCTAATGCATTTATTAACCATCTGATTAAAAACATAAATTTTTTTTATTTAATTATTTCTTTTTTAAAGTTTTTCTTATTTTTCCACTATGATGATTAATCACCCTCTCAACCCAACCATGCGAATCTAGAAAGGAAAAAAATTGCCGCGTCTCTTTGCCGATCCGACGCTCATTGAATAAATATATCAATTTCAAAATCCAATAATATAATATTACCAGCACCACAAAGGCATACAAAAACCACAGAAGATAATTATTTTGCAAAGACCAGAAATTAGCATCTATACGAACATTATCATATTTTTTATTACCATGCAGATCACTGACCGTCACCATCACATCATGTTCACCTGGACTGAAATGATACTGAATTTTCGGAGAATAATAAAAATCCTTACCATCAACTCTCCAGATATAACTAAAAATTTCTTCATTGTCATTACTATCAGCCAGAAATTCATAGGTCTGCCAATCAATCTGATTGTAGCGTATTACAACTTGGCTCATTGTACCAAAATCACCAGGCTGGGCCTGGGCCAGACTGGGCAGAATAATTAACATTAGAATTGTGAAAAATTTCAATCCCCTCACGATTTTATCACCCCTGTTGAAACAGGATATTTTATTTTTTTATAAATATGACTAATACTATTGCAACAAACAGTATTAACAATCCAGCCCCCCAAAGATAAATATTGTATATAGAGAAAAATGGCACATTTACCTCAACAACATCTTTTATTGTGTTGCCATATTCTCCATCAATTTTCACTTTTACAAAATAACTTCCAGGTTGCTTATACTTATGAATTCCGCTAGTACTGCTAGTTTCTCCATCCCCAAACTCCCAAACATGATTCAAATCAGCTGGATTTATATCAACTTCATCTGTCACAAAAGAAAATTCATACTCTCCCCAAGCAATTTGACTAACCACTATTTTTACCTTTTCCAAGATTCCATCAGCATCAAGTATCTGTGCTTGTAACTCATCCAGAGTTTGGTTATCTTGGGCTTCATCTACAATTTCAACTTCACTTTCCTGGTCAGAAGAATTTTGCTCATTATTATCCTGTGCATTTTCTGTTTGCCCTGTTGAATCATTTTGACTGGCTGAATCATTATTAGTTCGAGATTCTTCAACCACTGGTTGCTTTTCTTCTGGCACTGGCTGAATAATAACTTCTTGTTCTTGTTTAGCTGAATCAAGGGGATAATAATCCACATCATCCAGCACGCCATCTTCATCTGAATCTGGATTATTAGGATTTGTACCTTGAGCAATTTCATCAATATCAGAAACATTATCATTGTCATCATCAGTATCTTCAGTATCAGGAATAGCATCCTTATCCCTGTCTGGTAAAGGCACAATTAAAATTGATTGGGTTTCATTATTCAATAAATTTTGATCACCGGGTTGAGAATTTTGAATCTTTGCTGTAATTGAAAAAGGCTCTGTCGGCACCTCCCAATCAACAAAAACCTCGTCAGCCAGACCATCTGCTCTGATTGAAATCTCTTGTGATCTGCCTATAAGCTGAACACCTTTGTAAAACGCCACCGATGCCATCATATCCGAACTGCCATAATTAGTAATTTTTGCGTATATGCGGACAAAATCATGAGCTGGCATTCGATCAACTGGCAAAGAAAATGTTATATCTTGCGCTGACAGACCAACATCATAAATAAATTCTCGAGCCAAAACCTGACCAGTCATTGCCGGAGCAAATACAATCATCAATAAAATTAATAAAAAAGTTTTCATACTACAAATTTTGTTCAAGTATATTTGATACATTTAAAATTTCTGATTCAGCAAAATACTTACCAATTATCTGCATACCAATAGGCAAATCTCCTTTCAAGCCTACAGGCAATGAAATCGCTGGCAGACCAGCAACATTGACAGAAACAGTAAAAATATCAGCTAAATACATTGTTAATGGGTCATCAAATTTTTCTCCCAAATCAAAAGCAACTGAAGGAGTTGTTGGGGTAACAATAATATCAACCTCCTTAAAAGCAACTTCAAAATCTTTTTTTATTTTTGTTCTCAATTTCTGCGCCTGTTTATAGTATTGATCAGCATAACCTGCAGATAAAACATAGGTACCAAGCATAATTCTTCTCTTGACTTCATCACCGAAACCATGAGTTCTGGTCTTCAAATACATTTCTTCTAGATTACCACCGTCAGCGCGAAATCCATACCTGACACCATCAAATCTAGCCAAATTTGATGAAACTTCCGCTGGCATCAGGATATAATATGTTGATAAAGCATACTTTGAATATGCCAAAGAAATTTCTTTTACTTCTGCTCCAAGATCACGAAGCTTATTTACTGCCTGCAAAACAATGCGCTCAACTTCCTCATCCATGCCTTTGATAAAATATTCTGCCGGTAAACCAACTTTCAGACCTGCCAAAGGTTTATTAATATCTGTCAAATAATCATCTGCTCTATCAATCGAAGTTGAATCTTTTTTATCCAATCCAGAAATTGTCTTTAATACAATCGCTGAATCTTCAGCACAATTGGTAATATGACCAATCTGATCAAAGCTTGAAGCCATTGCCATCAGTCCATATCGAGAAACTCGTCCATATGTTGGTTTCAAACCAACTAAACCACAAAAACTGGCTGGCTGACGAATTGAACCACCTGTATCTGATCCAAGAGCAAAAACACACAAATTATCTCTAACCGCGGCAGCTGAACCTGACGATGAACCTCCGGGAACTTTAGTCAAATCAACTGGATTTTTTGTCGGTCCAAAACTGGAAGTCTCACCTGAACCACCCATAGCAAATTCATCCATGTTTGTTTTTCCCAAAATAACCGCACCAGCTTGTTTCAATTTCTCCACAACCGTAGCATCATAACTGGCAATATAGTTTTCCAAAATTCTAGACCCAGCCGTTGCTAGCTCATCTTTTACCAAAATATTATCTTTTATAGCGCAAGGAACACCCTCAAGCAATCCAATCTTCACTCCAGTTGCAATTTTTTCATCAACTTTTTTTGCTTGTCTCAAAGCTAAATTTTCAGTAATAGAAATAAAAGCATTAATTTCCTTATTTCTGTTTTTTATTCTCTGCAGAAAAAACAAAGTTAGGTCTTCACATGTAAATCTACCCTGCATCAAGCCTTCATGGACTTCTTTTATTGTATATTTTTTGAGCATAATTACTGATTATTTAACACCGGCTTAACTTTCACTTGATTTTCCTCAACCTCTGGTACTCCTCGAAGCAAATCATCAGGATCAATATCCTGACTGACCACATCTGGTCTCATAACATTTTGCAACCCAGTAATATGGTCAGAAACCTCAACTCCATCCAAATCAACTTCATCAATCTGATTAAAATACATCAAAATAGAATCAAGCTGTCCAGTAAACTTGTTTTTTTCTTGTTCAGTTAATTCCAATTTGGCTAATTTTGCCAAATGTTCAATCTCATCTTTTGAAATCATATTGATTAAATTTTAGCATTATTAAAATCAAACTTCAATGCCATAAATATCAGCAATTACCTTGGTAATCCGCCTGGCTTCATTTTCAACTTGTTCACCATTATACTCACCAGAATGGGCTTTGCTACCTTCATAGCTTGCTTGTTTCTGATCCAGATGCAAACTAATCTCAAAATATTTTTCAAATTCTTTGATATAAACATGAAACCTTGGATAAAAAGCTGAACCCAGAGCTCTCTTATAGCTAGTTTCATTTGTATGTCGATTAAAAATCTGGCCATAACCTGCTCGTCGTATTAACTCTTGGGGTTTATAATTCTTGTATGGGAATTTAAAATTCATACTGATTTTTGTAATGTTTGTAATTTTTAGTAATTTTGTAATTTCACCCAACACTCCTGGATAGTTTTACAATCTTGCTCATGCAAAACTGTGACTAAAATTTGTTTTGCCTTATCAGGAAACAAATCTGTTATTTGTTTATAATATTTTATTCGGCTACTACCTAAATACTTTAATAATTCTGTATTATGAAGCAAATCACAATCATTTTCAGTCATAAATCTACTATAAATTTCTACTTTTTGTTCATCAGGTAAATCAACTTTCAATAAAAATTTCAAAACATCAGATGGCTTGTCTGCTAATAACTTTTGCAACAATTCATCAAAAGGTTCACCTCTAATACTATCAATTTGAGCAGTAAAACCATCAGCCTGACAAATAATCATTATTGGATTATATTCATAATAAAGTGCAAACAGTTCATCCAATATCTTATTACGGCGTAATTCCAGAAAATCGCTAAGCTCAAATTCTGCCAACGCCTCTCGAGCAGACTCATTATCAATAAACTGCTGAAACAAAGCATATTTTTCTTCGGAGTGCCAATCGAGCTTACAAACCTTCGACGCAGACAAGACCAAAACATCAGGAAAATTTTTCAAAATTTGTCTCAAGAAATTTTTTCTCTGACTAGAAGAATATGACAAATGCAAACCTAGAATCTTTTCTAAAATCTTCTGCCTAATATTATTATTTCTAATTGTTTCAGGGACTTGTTGATAAAGATTTAATATCTGTTCATAATCAGAAAATCCTTTCTTTTCTAAATATTCTTCCAGTACTCCAGTCAATTCATCTCTAATATCCTCCTCGGTCAAATCATACTTTTGAAACACTTGACGCCAATCAACTTTTTCTTCACTATTTAATTTTTTAATTTCTTGTAACCCATACATTGCTGTTTCTAAATCTTGTATCTTCTGTTGCAAATATTCAATTGCCGTTTTTCTTTCATTTGGCTCAAATTGTTCAATCTTCTGTTCAAACAATTTCTGGACCACAACTGGACTATGAGTCAATTGTTTATTTTCAATATATTGGATTAAAAATTCATCAACAAACTTCATAATCAAGAAATTTTAAATAGAGAATAATTAATTTCATCCGTCAATTCAACTTTTTTATCAGTTTCACATTTCAATATTTTTTTTATCTCATCAACATGATCATGATCCTCAAATAACTTCTTATTCAACTGGGCTAAATTTTCAAATTGCCAAATTAGTTTCAAAGTTTGATCAACAACCTTTTTCCATGGCAAATTTTTTATTATTTTGGCTGTATTTTCCACCCGGAGTTCTTCTTCAGGGTCTTCAATTAACACCAACTTTGATATCTGATTCTTTATATTTGGCTCAATAAACAAAACATAGCCCTCCTCTTTCAGAAATCTGACAATCTTGACATACTGAAATTCAAAATTCGGCAAATGATGAGCTGACATTGAAAAAACCATCAAATCAAACTTGTCATCACTGAAAAAATCAGTAAAACCACTTTTTTTGAAATAAACCTTTGGTAATTTTTTCTTAGCTTTTTCCAAAGCAACTTCATCAGCATCAATTGCTGTAATATCTGCCCCCAAAATTTCATCAAGCATTTTCGTGATTCTGCCATCGCCACAACCAATTTCAATCACAAACTTGATTCCACGACCAGCCAATAATTTTTCCAAAAAATTAAATTCTTGTTTTTCTTTATCAATTTTCATAATTTTACTTAACTAGTTTTTCAAACTCTGCCTCACTCAATATTTCAACCCCCAACTTTTTAGCTTTATCATATTTTACACCAGGATCAGAACCAGCAACCACATAATTGGTTTTTACACTGACAGAACCAGCCACCTTGCCACCATATTTTTTTATTAATTCCTTTGCCTCATCACGGCTCATAGATTCCAACGATCCCGTCAATACAAATATTTTACCAAAAACCCCTGACTTTTCCTTCGTCAACTCAATTTTTTCCAACTGCACACCCAATCTTTCCAATTGATATATCAAATTAATCTTTTCCTCATCATGAAAATAATCAAAAATGCTTTGTCCGACTTTAACTCCAATTCCGTCAATTTCTATTATATCTTCCAATTTCATCTTCTGTATTTTGTTAATAAAATCTTTGATCGATTGACTTTTCAATTCCTGCGCCAACAAAAAAGCATTTTCTTCACCAACAAATCTTATGCCAAGCGCAAAAATTAATTTATTCAAAGCAACTATTTTACTTTCAGCTACAGCTTGAAGCAAATTATCAACAGATTTTTCACCAAATCTTTCAATCAATATCAAATCACCTTTTTTCAACTCAAATATATCCGCAAAATTTTTAATCAAACCTTCATTCATCAGCTGTTCAACAATTTTTATTCCAAAACCATCAATATTAAAACCTTTTTTTGATACAAAGTGTGCCAACATTTCCTTTTCCTTGGCAAAACATTTCTTATTACTGCAATAAAGCGCCACTTGACCTTCTTTTTTCACAATAGCAAAATTGCAGATCGGACATTTCTTGGGCAAAACAACTTTTTGTTCTTTTCCAGTCCGCAATTTCGGCAAACTGGCAATCACTTCTGGAATAATATCACCGGCCTTATGAATTATCACCGTATCGCCAATACGAACATCTTTTCTTTGGAGTTCATCAATATTATGAAGCGTCGCCCGACTAACTGTTGACCCGGCTAAACTAACCGCAGTTAAATGAGCTACAGGTGTTAATGCACCAGTTCGACCGACCTGCCATTGGATATCCTCTATTTTAGTCGTTGTCTGTTCAGCCGGAAATTTATAAGCACAAGCCCAGCGAACATATTTAGCTGCCCGCCCCAATTTATTTTGCCAATCAATTCTATTGACTTTTATTGCTACTCCATCAATTTCATAGGCCAATTTATCTCTTTTTGGCGCCCAATCATGACAATACTTGATAGCTTCTTCAATATTTTTAACTTTTTTATAATTTTCATCAATTTTTAATCCTAATGCCTGCATAAATTGAAGCATTTTCTCCTGGGTATCAATATTTTTTCCATTGTAAACTGACCAACAAAAAACATCCAAGTCTCGATCAGAGGCAACTTTTGGATCAAGTTGCCTAATAGTTCCAGCTGCAGCGTTTCTCGGATTAGCAAAAACCTGCTTTCCCAATTTTTCATTTTCCTTATTCAACCTCTCAAAACTTTTCTTCGGCATATAAACTTCACCACCAAATTCAACATCAATATCCTGACGCAAATGTAAAGGTAAACTTTTTATTGTCTTCACGGTTGAAGTCACATCTTCACCAAAAACCCCATCTCCACGAGTTACTGCTCTATTAAAAATTCCTTTTTTATAATGAAAAGACATATTAAGTCCATCAATTTTTAGTTCACATGTATATTCAACACTTTCATCTGGAGATAATTTCAACATTCTTTTCACCCGCAAATCAAATTCCCGCACATCTTCAAAATCAAAAACATCATCCAGAGAATATTTCTTTATCTCATGGCGAATTTTCTTAAATTCTTTCAAAACTTCACCGCCGATCCGCTGTGTCGGCGAATCAGAAGTAATCAATTCAGGAAATTTTTTTTCAATATCCTCAACTTCATTCTTCAGTCCATCTCGAGCTGAATCACTCATTATCGGTTTATCAAGAACATAATAAGCATAGTCAGTTTCGCGAAGCTGATCCTTCAATTTATCCAGTCTTTTTTTCGCCTCTTTTTTATCCATATTAAAATGATTATCCTCTTTTAATACCTTCCACGAATAATAATGTATAAATAATGCAACACAGTTATTATTCCCAAAACAATCAACAAACCACTAAAAACCATCCAAATCCACCACAAAATTGCAGAAGAAAAATCTGACCTAAAATTCAATGCAAGAAAGAAAAGTAAACCGACAACAGCACAAAACAAAATGGTCATAAACAAATTCTGCCAACGCTTTTCATATTTTTCTTGTTTCCACCTTTCTTTATCAATTTTTTGATTTTGAACTGTTTTAAACACTTCAAGAAATTCTTTAGTTCTCATATATTTATATTACAATCATCACCCCACCAATTACAATTAATACAATTCCAATTCCTTTTTGGATTAAAACCGGCATACTGTGCTTCTCTCGAATAAATTTTGGATGAGTAAAACTCAAAAATGTCGCTAGTAAAAAAACCAATAATGGTTTAGTCGCAATCAAAGCGGTAATCAGCACAACCGATCCAATTGCCAAGGCTTTTATCAGAAAAATCATCCCAATTGCTGACAAAGTAATTACCACTATTAATAATGATACACCTTGTTTAGCTTTTGCTTTTATGTGGGGATGATGAAAAATATAAAGAATTAATGGCAGGATTAAACCACCGATTCCAAACCAGAACAATATCGGCCCTACACCAGCAAAATTCAAAGTATAATCAAAAATCATTGTATGAGTGCTGAACAATAATACTGTTAACATCGTTAGAAATAAAACCATATAACCATTTTTTGTTTTTTTCTTTTTTTCATGAGTTAGAACAACTGCTCCGACCATAATAATAAAAATCGCAACATAATGTATCAAATCTAATTTTTCACCAAACATGAAATAGGCAACAATTGCAATAAAAGCTGGAGTTAGGGCAAACAAAGGCACAAACCGTGTAACCTCCTGATCTTGCATTACCGTGTAATAATAATAAATTGCACTTGAATACACTAAACCAGATATCATTGACCAAACAATTACAGTCCATTCAGCCGAAATAGAACCATTAATCAAAGCAAAAATTATATACAACAAATATACTTGCACCCCGAATAGAGTTGTTACCAATTTGGGGTCTTTCAAATCATCAGAAATAATATGTTTATCCAAAACATTGACTACTGTCCACAGTAATATTGCACCCAATGTATATAATATCCAAGTCATAAATTACTGAATTTTAATCTCCAGATCAGTTTGATTTAAAATCAATTGTTTTTTTATATTATTATTTTGTTTTGACTCCAATGTTAGCACACTGGTTTCGCCATCAAGTTGACAATCCAAATCCACACAAGCACCATTGACCGTATGAAAACGAAGAAAATTCACAACTTTGAAATCAGAAATTTCAAAATTCTCTTGCAATTGAAGTTTATCAACCACTTCACTGGATTCACAATCAAGGTCTCCCGCCAAGTCCGCACACATCACCAATTCATTTCGCGCCACATCATAATAAACACCATAAGCAGCCGGACTCTCTCCTGCGCCCTCAAGCTTTTCACCCCAAATTGCTTTTTCCCGAGCATCAACAAAAAATTGTTTTACCATATTCATTTGCGAAACAATTAACTGCGAACTACGCAATGAATTTACATTATAAACTATAAAAAAAACTAAAATCAAACCCATGGCAGACAACAATACAATATTTATCAATTCATTTTTTTTGAATTTAATCTTTTTCATAAAACAAATCTACCACAAAAACCCCCAATACCAATCCAATATCTGCGTACCAAAAAATAAGACTATAATGGCTGCTGGAGCTAAAAATGCCCCCATTGGCAACTGACTGTTCATCTGCTTTTTCCTCATCCAAACCAGACACAAAGCAATAATCGCTCCACCTACATAGGCAATAAACAATGTTAACAATATTCCTGAAACACCAAGTGCCACACCTATCAAAGCTGCTAACTTCATATCTCCACCACCAACCCATTTCTTTCTTGACCCATAATATTGCAAAGCAAAAAACAAATACCCAATACAACCGGCTAAAATCATTCTCCACAATATATTATTATCAAATCCCGACGCTATAAAATTCAAAATAAATACAATAACCATAGCTGGGTAGATAGTTCTGTCAAAAATAAGTAAATGTTTAACATCTATCATGAAAATTACTATCAAAGTACAGATAAAAACCAAATCTCTGGCTATCAAAATCATATCATGACCCAAATTATTCAAAGTCGGGTTCAATCTGTACCAAACCTCAATCACAAAAAACAAAACTGTAATAATCTCAATTATCGGATACTGCCAAGAAATCTTTTTCTTACAACCAAGACATTTACCTTTTTGAACGACAAAACTTACAACTGGGATTAATTCAGCTATTTTCAAAAATTTATTACAAAAACGACAAACAGATCTTCTAATTTTTATCAAAGATTTTTCTTCTGGCAATCTAAATATCACAACATTTAAAAAACTACCAATCGCCAATCCCAGTAAAATTGCAATTATATAAATCATCAACATAGTCTTGTCACCCTGAATTTATTTCAGGGTATAATTATTCAACCATACACTTATCACCACCTCTCACTCACTTGTCACCCTGAACTTGTTTCAGGGTATAATTAATCACCTCTTACTTGTCACCCTGAACCCTACACTCGTCATCCTGAACTTGTTTCAGGATCTCCCAACTTGTCACCCTGAACTTGTTTCAGGGTATAATTATTCAACCATACACTTATCACCACCTCTCACTCACTTGTCACCCTGAATTTATTTCAGGGTATAATTAATCACCTCTTACTTGTCACCCTGAACTTGCTTGTCCATCGACTTGTCCGTCGAAGCTCCCAAAAGAGCGTAGTCGGAAGTTTTAACGAAGATGGATTTCAGGGTATAATTATTCAACCATACACTTATCACCACCTCTCACTCACTTGTCACCCTGAACTTGCTTGTCCATCGAAGTTTTAACGAAGATGGATTTCAGGGTATAATTATTCAACCATACACTTATCACCACCTCTCACTCACTTGTCACCCTGAACTTGTTTCAGGGTATAATTATTCAAAACTCGGATTAAATTCTTTAATCAAATTAATTTTCCATTCCTTCCTCCAATTCTTCAACTGCTTTTCTCGATTAATTGCATCTTCAACATATTGAAATTCCTCATAATAAACCAACTTATTCACATTATACTTTCTTGTATAACCTTCATTAATTTTCTCTTTATGTTTATAAACTCTCTTCTCAAGACAATTAGTAACACCAATATATGTCATCGCATTATTTTTTGTTGTCAAAATATAAACATAATACATATTTTCCTTTATACCCTGAAATAAATTCAGGGTGACAATTTAAAATCTCCATAACCCACACCTTACCAAATATATTCATGAACAATTTAAATATCCATAACACACACCTTGCCAAATATATTCATCAACAATTTAAATATCCATAACCCACACCTTACCAAATATATTCTGATAAAAGTTCAGTATAACAATTTAAAATATCCTTTTATCTTAAACCTCATCAACCATTTCTGCCAATCTATTTGAATAACCCCATTCATTATCATACCAAGCCAATATTTTCACCAAATTGCCATCAACTACTTTGGTAAATTTCAAATCAACAATAGCTGAAGCTGCAGTTCCAATAATATCACTGGAAACAAGCTCATCTTCAGTCACCTCAAGAATTCCTCTGAATCTTGGCATTTTAGAGTACTTAATAAAAGCATTATTAATTTCCTTGACGCTAGTATTTTTTCTCAACAAAGCTGTAATATCAACTAGCGAACCTGTAATCATTGGTACGCGAATTGAAATTCCATCAAACTTATCTTTCAAAGATGGTAAGGTTAAAGTTGTCGCAATGGCTGCACCAGTTGTTGTTGGGATCAGATTATTGAGCGCAGACCTGCCTCGCCGATAATCATCTTCAGTCGGCAAATCAACAGTTCTCTGTGAAGCAGTTACAGCGTGAATCGTTGTTAACAAAGCTTTTTCAACGCCAAAAACACTCTCGAGCACTGCCATCACCGGACCGGTACAATTGGTGGTACAAGATGCATTGGCCACAACACCAGCATTTTTCGCCATCTTTTCATTTACACCTTTTACTACAGTAACAATCCCATCACTATTACTTGGAGCAGAAATAATAACACTCTTTGCCCCAGCTTTCAAATGTTTACCAGCTTCCTCTTTTTTGGTAAAAGCACCAGTACATTCAAGCACAACATCTACTTTCAATCTCTTCCAAGGCAATTTGGCTGGGTTTGGATCTGATAAAACCGGAATTAATTTATTCCCAATTTTCAAGTTTTTTCCAACCATTTCTACTGGTTTATCATATCTGCCATAAGCAGAATCATACTTCATAAGATAAGCTAAATTATCCCAATTTCCCAAATCATTAATAGCTACAATTTGATACTTTGAGCCTTTGCTCAACAATACCTTGGCCACAGCCCTCCCAATGCGACCAAAACCATTGATAGCAACTCTTTTTGGCATAAATTTTCAACAAATAACAAATTTACTGCGAATCTGCAAAAATTGCGTAGTTATTTTGTTATCAATTATAAATAAATCTATTAGAATTATAGCATAATTTATAAACAAATAAAACAAAAAAGAGCTGTTTTTTACACCTCAATCGGAAGACATGTTTAAACCCTTTTTCCACAAAAATCACCCTTCAACTAGCTCAAGACGGTTCTTTTTATCTAATCTATTTAATAATTTCAAAATCCTGAACAATTATTTTTTTCAAACAAAAAAACTGGTTTATAACACAGTTTTAAATTAATTTATACTCTCAATTATGTTTGCTTTACTTCAATTTTATCCCCCTGATTAAGAACTCTATTTTGTTCCTCTGCCCAAGCTTCAAAATCCTCGGCACAACTAAATCCATCAACTTTGAATAAAGATTTTCTGTAAATCATCTGTTTCAAATCAATGCCAGTCCACCATAGATTTTTCTGCTCAACCTCATCATTGACCCTAGTTCCAGGCAATGGACATAGAATGCTGACCGAATAACTATCTGCTCCACAACTTTGCGCAAATGCAATTGTTTGTTCCATTTCTGACTTGGTCTCACCAGGTGAGCCAACCAGCCAAAAAGTATGGACTAGAAGACCGGCATCATGAGCTTTTCTAATCGCTGGTTTAATTTCAGCTAATTTTAAATTTTTATTTAAAATTTGATCCAGTACTCTCTGACAACCACTTTCACAAGCCAGCGTAACTTGATAACAACCTGACTCTTTCATCCGCTTAAACATTTGATCTTGCTTTGAACTATGGCAATTTATTCTAATCCCATTGGGGACACACCACTGAATGTTATGTGGCGGCCGTAATAAATCACACAATTCCATCAGCCTTTGATAATTAACAGTCAGAGTATCATCCTCAAATTGAACCTCCTCAATACCATATTTCTCAATCGCCTCAACAATTTCCGCCATTACATTGCTAGCATCTCTAAATCGCACTCGTCGCCCCCACATTTGTGGACTGGTACAAAAAGAACAGCTATGAGGACAACCTCGGCTAGTCATCACATTCAAAATTCGTTTATCACTTCGACTAGAATGAAACAAATTAATTCTGAAATAGGCCTCCATATTCATTAAATCACGCGCAGGACTTGGCAGATGATTCAAATTTTCAAAAGCTATACCGACTATTACTTTATTTGGGTTATTCCCCTTTCCCAATTCTTCCAACAATTTAACAAAAGCAATCTCTCCTTCGCCTTTAACCACATAATCAACATCATAATCTTTATCAGAAAAGCTAATATGGTTCCCCCCAAGCACAGTCACAATCTGCGGATTTACCTCCTTGGTCAGTCTTGCAACTTCCAAAGCAGCAACTTCCAAATTGGACAAGGTGGCAGTTATACCTACAACATCAGGATTTATTTTTCTAATAAAAGCCCTTATCTGATCATCAGTTTCGCCAATTCTTATCAATCCATTGTCTAATTCAATTTGATTGCCATAACCTTCCAAAGCAGTATCACGAACAAAAACCTCGTGACCAGCTTGCCTTGCAAAGCTTGCGACATAACCAAGCCCCAGTGGTGGCTGGATTCTATTAATACCACCTCTTACACCCAAGATATTAGGACTAATAAGCAGTACTCTCATTTCCTCCGCCTTTCCTGCGATTGACCGATTTATCATTTCAAAGATTAAACCAAACAAATAAATCTTCCAATTAATTTTCAAATAACCCGAAATTATTCTTTTTCAATATAATCAAGTATCAACTTTACAACCTTATCATTCACAACATCACGAGCTTGAACCATTTTTTATAATTAAAAACTATTTAATAATCTCAAAATTCTGAACAATTTGAACTTGGATTTCTTCAGGTATGGTTGGGCACAAATCAACACAGCCAGCAGGATATCCGAATACCAATTCATAAAATCCTACTTCTCCGAGCACAGCTACAGCTGTTTTATTTATTGAATCTCCAAGACCAATCAGCTCATATTTTCTTCCAGTACGATTAGCAATTTCTATTGCTTCATTATGAATAACATCATCAGTATTCAGAAAACTATCCTCGAAACCATTCGTAATCCTAATATAAAAATTACCTGAATCTTTATTGTCCAATCCTCTCACAACACCATCAGTATAAAAATCTACTCTTTTTTGATAAGGATCATCCCTATATGTCCAAGTTTCTGGGAACTTCAACCTAAAACCATATTTAGAAAAACTCTGCCACTTATCAACATTTACAGATTCCTTTTGTTCAACCACTTGGTCAGCCAAAGCCTTTGAGTCAACAGACCCCCCATTTTTCCCCTCAAGGACATCAACCAAACGATTGTGAGTATCTTCATAATTTACCCGAATCAACTTAGTTTCTTTGTACATTGAAGCAAACAGAAAACTAAAAGTGAAAAATATTACTGACAACAAAAATAACAAAAACAAACTTAAACCATGAAAATAATTTGATTCAGCTGAACAATTTTCCACCGCTGATAATTCTTTTTTACTTGATTTGGAATTTTTTATTGCTTTTTTTGCAACCCTCCTAGTCATATATTTATAAAATTACAATATATTTTCAACTTTATTTCAATATTACAACAACATCATATCACTTTATTCAATAAAAGAAAAACTTTTTAACATTTCTTGTAGCTGAAGATATTTCACAGAACCCTCTTCACTGCAATGTTCTTGGAATTCATACATAGTATTTGTTTTTTCATTATAAATAATAATGGTTGGCACCAAACATTCATTCTCAATAGAATATTTCCAAGCTGGATACTGAATTACATCTTCTTCTTCGAGCAATTTATCAACTGCTTCAACTCTATTTTCTGACAAATCAGTATAATTAAAATCAAACATCAAACAATAACTATTAGCACTCCCACAAGTCTCATCAGCAAAATAAAAATTCTTCTTGTAATCTTCCAAATTTGTTTTTTCAAAAATCCGCAAGGTAAATTTCGGCAATTTAACGCCTGATAAATCCTGAATCGGACCGAACATCAAAATTCCATTATCTTCAATCACACCTTCTTCCTGATTATAACCTGCAGGTATTTCAAATTTTATCCCCAACCTGCGATTTAGATATAAATATGTTTTATTCTCAAGTTCTTCCTGTTTTACCTGATCTTTGATTTCTTGCAAATTAAATTTCTGTTGTTCAGAAATAACTTCTCTGACATTGAAGACATCGCTTTGAACTTTTTGCAAACTAGAATAAACAACAACCAAGAAAACTAAAATCAACAATACGATTGCAACAAAACCAATAAACGCCGAACCCTTGTAAAATTCTTTTCTTTCTGTTTTTGTTTTGATTATTGTATTTACTTTTTTCGCAACTTTTTTTCTCGGCATATATTTATTACAAATTTACTAAAATCATCTCGACTTTAAATTATATTTCAACCAAATATTCTTCCAAACAGCTGTCCCAACTTGAGGTCTTTTATAGTCACTAACAATATTACAAATATAAGCAAGAAAAAACCAACCGCATGAATCGCATTTTCAATTTTCTGGCTAATTGGTTTTCTTCTAATTTTTTCAATCAGAATAAATAATACTCTACCACCATCAAGCGCCGGAAACGGCATAAAATTAATTATACCCAAATTTATTGACAATATAGCGGCAAATTGTAGCAAATAAGCCAAGCCAAGTTTCGCCGCCTGACCAGTCAAGACCGCGATTCCAACTGGACCGGCAACTTCCACACCGACTGGCATACCAATAAATAAATTTCTGATTATCAGGGCAAATGCTTTGATAATAGCACCGGTCATTATAACCATAGCTTTTATTCCAAGCCAAATCGAGGTATACCAAGGATATTTTACAATTGCCGATTCAATCAGAGCCACGCCGATCAATCGATCATCCGAACTTTCTGTTTCAAGCGCTGGAATAGTTACAATTTGTTCCTCACCAAATCTCTCAACTACAAATTCCAAATCCTGATTTCTATTTTCTGCTATATATTTTTGGACCAATTCTTTTACACCTCTTTTTTCATTATTAATTTTAACAATAACATCTCCGACTTGGAGTCCTATTTTGTCAGCCGGAGAATCTGGCACAACCTGCAAAATCTGAACCCTAGACTCACCAACAATTATTCCACCAGAATTGGATGTGGACTCAATCACTTGAGGTGCGCCAATGTTAAAAGCTATTGCTAACAAAACTGCTGCCAGCACAAAATTCATCAAGACTCCAGCACTTAATATAATCACCCTTTTCCAAGCTTTCTGCGAGGCAAAACTATCATTGTCAGCTTTATTGGCTCCATCTTCACCCTTGATTTTTACAAAACCACCAAGTGGCAACCAGTTTAGCGACCAAATAGTATCATCTGATTTTATGGTTTCAACATCTTTATTGCCCCAGAAAAACTTTCTCTTACCATTAATTTTTTTCCACCCAAAAATTCTAGGTGGAATACCAAAGCCAAATTCTTCAGCCTTTACACCCAGTTTTTTCGAGCTAACATAGTGCCCAAGCTCATGAACAAAAACCAACAAGCCTAAAATTAAAATAAATATTATTATTGTTATAAACATAATTATAATTTTACCAATTCAAGAATTACTTTTTCATCAAGAAATTCAGTCGCTATCTGCTGAAAATTATCCGTCAAATCACTTACAGAGTAACGAACATTTCCATTTCCAGATGATAAATCTTGAATTTTTTTATTATTAATTAAATCCTGCGCCACTATTTCTGCTGGATTAGGAACAAAACAATTTTGCCCCATAATATTTCTGATCTTTACCAGTAACATCGGATAGTGGGTACAGCCCAAAATCAAAGCCTGAACTTGCTTTAATCTTAGCACTTTTAAATAATCGAGTAAAATTGCTTCAGTTTCAACTTTTTCTATCCAATTTTCTTCAACCAATGGCACTAGAAGTGGCGTCGCTACACTCGTAACTTCAATTTCAGGTTTTATTTCTAAAATTTTATTTTTGTAAACATTTGAATTGATTGTTGCTCTCGTACCAATCACCCCAATTTTATCAAAATCTTTTTTTATCAAAAAATTTACTACCGGCTCAATCACACCTGAAATATTTTTATACTTATCCAATAATTTGGGCAATGCTCTGGCTGAAGCAGTATTACAAGCTACCACAACATATTCTGCTCCTTGGCTAAATAAAAATTCAACTGCCTTTTGTGTTAACTGAAAAATCACTTCATCCGATCGATTGCCATATGGCACATGGGCTGTGTCCCCGAAATACATCAAATCATTCGTTGGTAAAACTTTTCTTATTTCCTTCAGCACAGTCAGACCTCCAAGCCCAGAATCAAAAATCCCAATCATATTTTTTATTATAACCATTAATTTCTACCAATTTCATTAACTAACTATAATCTAAACTTTCAAATATTTCAACAAAATTTAATCCTAGCTCCCACTAACATCGTAAGCCTCGGGGCTTGCCTGCCGTAATCTTGATGAAGGCAGGTCTGGGGGGATTCTGCGCGTTATCAGTGCACTAAGGATAACCAATGCAATTCGCATTGAATCCCCCCAGCACTTTTGGCTACTTTTGGTGTCAAAAGTAGCTCGCAAAGCGAAACAATCACTTAATTTCAAAAAAACTCGCATAAGCAAAACAACAACTCACACTTAAATAACACTAATGACCACTACTTTAAATTGCTTAGCTTTTAAGCGCATATACCACTATTCGCTGGTGGATTTTAAATTAACGAAAAAAGACCCACCGCAGTGAATCTTCAAAGCATTGATTTTTCTATTCTATCTACATTCAGTCAGTTAATCAACTCAACTAAATAACCACTATCGTGATTAGCAACGGGGTTTGGGGGGCTCGTCGCGGTGAACAACGAAACTAAAGGTTAACAATAGCTTGCTATTAGAGCCCCCCAAAACTTTTGGTTACTTTTGGTTACAAAAGTAACACGCAAAGCGTAATCAATCACTTTATATAAATCCTTTCTTTCAACAAAATTTAAACGAAAAAAGGCCCACCGCAGTGAACCTTCAGATCGTCATAGTTTACGATCTGTCTACTCTTTACTTTTCGACGGCGATCAGACGCTGACCACCATCGGCGTGGTCTCACCCCGCAGGATGATCCGCGCCTCCTTCTTCGGGCCCTGGAACTTGACCGAATAGGACACGATGTCCAACCCGGCCAGCTCCCGACGCCCAGATCGCGCCTTCTCGAGCTTCTTGCGCGCCGCCGTGTCCGACGCGCTCTGCTTCAGAACCCGCTTCAGAAATTCGATGTGCGACTCGCTCAAGTCACCCCTCCTTGGTAAGCCAGCATATTAGCCGGCGGTGAGTTAAAAAATCTTTAGACTGAAATTCAATTATATCATTTATATTACAAAAAGTCAATAGCATTACCAAAAAAACAACTAATTTAAGCCAATTTTTTATTTTTTTCAATATTTTGTCCAGCCAACTGTCCACAAGCACCCGCAATATCTTCTCCCATCTTGTATCTCTCGGTCACCTCAACCCCTCTTTCAGTCAAAACTTTTTTAAATTCTTTTATCTGCGCCATTGGAGTTGGTTTATACACACCTGTTTGATTATAAGGAATCAGATTAACCACACAAATCATATTTTTCAACCATTTAGCCAGATTTCTTGCATCATGAATTGAATCATTAATTCCATCAATCATAATATATTCAATCATAATTTTCCGCTTAGTCTTTTTCAAATACTCCAACATTGTTTGCCGTAATTCAGCCAAAGAATAATTTTCATGAAATGGAATAAGCATTTTTCTAATATCATCTTTTGAGACATGCAATGATAAGGCTAAATTTATCTCTGGCTCATCATCAGCCAATTTCAATATTTTATCAACAATTCCAATGGTAGAAATTGAGAATCTTCGTGTACCCAAACCAAAACCTTGTTCAGAACGCATTATTTTTATAGCTTCAAGCAGATTATCATAATTCAACAACGGCTCACCCATTCCCATAAATATAACATTAGTCACTTTTTTTTGTTGTTTTTTCAATCTTCTCTGCCAAAGTAAAACCTGCAAAACAATTTCATCTACTTGTAAATTTCTTTTAAATCCCATTTGTCCGGTCGCACAAAAAGTACAAGCCAGCGCGCAACCAACTTGCGTAGAAACGCAAACACTTTCACGATCAGCATGTGACATCAATACGGTTTCAATTTTTAATCCATCATGCAATGTTATCAATGCTTTGATTGACTGCCCATCTTTTGATTTATGGAATTCAGATTCTATATTCAAAGGAAACTCCTGATTTAATTTTTGTCGTAACAGCGGTGGCAGTGTTGTTGCCTCGGACCAATCATTACCTAATTCATTAAAAATAAAATGTCTCGCCTGTTTAATTCTAAAGGCTGGCTGATCAGCTAAAATCCGTTCCAATTTCTTCAAATCCATATTATCTTTATTTTTTTAGGGTTAAAATAGCCAAAGACTCAACATGAGGTGTCCGAGAAAAAAAATTGAACAATTCAAAATGCTCCAACTCATATTTTCCAAACAAATCAGCCAAATCTCGTGCTTGAGTCGCCTGATCACAGGACAAATAAACAATCCTGGCTGGCTGACCTGTAAGAATACTCTGAATCATGGACTTAGTCAATCCTGCCCTTGGAGGATCTAGAATTAGAACTTTATTTTCTAAATCAATATTTTTCAGATTTTCAACTGAATCTGTTATTATTTCAGCATTATCAATCTTATTGAATTCAATATTTTTCTCGGCCAATTCACAAGCTTGATTTTGATTTTCAATCAATGTTAATTTTTTAATTTGTCGCCAGAGTGGCAAAGAAATTGCACCCACACCAGAAAAACAATCAACTACATCAGATTTTTCTGGAATGAATGAAGCGATTGAGTCCACAGCTTGTTTAAATATTGGAAAATTAATCTGAAAAAACACTTCTGAATTGTAAAACAAAGTTACATCATTGATCTTTTCCGACAACTCAATCTCTGATTTTGTTGTTTCAACTTCAACATTTTTTTTACTTAGTAAAATCCGAAGCCATGTTTTTTTAGGCACTGTTTTATCAACCAATTCTTTCTGCATTTTTGGCTGAACATACAAATCTGCATTACACTCAACATTTGTATCAGATCGCAGGACCAAGTGATCCAAATCTTGAGCTAAAACATTATTTTCTTGTAGCAAGGTCAAGACTTCAATTGCCTTTTTGTTTATAATATCCATGGCCAAACAACACTCATCAACCGCCACAACTTCATGAGTATCGCGATTAAAAATCCCCAAAGATAATTTCTCATCTTGGAGACAAAAACTATATTCCATCTTATTGCGGTAATGTAGAAAATTTTTAACATCTGAAACAATACTCAAATCTTTTGGCAATTCAAAATGAGCATTTTTACGAAAAACATCTCTGACAATTTCAATTTTATACTTATCTTCTACTTCTGGCGCCATAATTTGCCATGGACTGCAAGACAAAAAATGTTTTTCAACCGGGTCTATTCTTTCTGGACTTCCAATCAAAATTTCTTTTGCAATTGCCTCACAAAAATTTTTCTTGGTTTTAATCAACTCTACGGTTACAGTCTCGCCAGGCAACGCATTCCAAACAAAATACACCTTGTTATCAAGTCGTCCCAAACCTTGACCACCATAAACCAATTTATCAATTGTAATTTCAATTAAATTAATATAGTTAAAAATTAAAATAATAAAAAAGATTAAAACCCACCAAAGATCTACTCCAGAGTGGGTTTATAATTATTTCAAACTTACTCACTCAATTGACCATCAAAATGTTCATCATCAGCTAAAGCCTCTTCCTTGGTAGCCTGAACCACATCTCGTCTATGCTCTGGCGGGCTATACAAAGTATAGAGCTTTAAAATCTCTGAATCTGAAGAATTAACAACATTATGCCTCGCTCCAGCCGGAACAATAACCGCATCACCATCTTTTACCTCATATTCATTGTCATCAATCATGACTTTTCCCACACCTGATTCAAAACGAAAAAACTGATCATGCTCATCATGGACTTCTGCCCCGATTTCTTCATTTGGTTTCAAGGCCATCAGTACCAGTTGCATATTCTTACCAGTATACAATACTTGGCGAAATTTTTCATTTTCAGTGGTTAATTTCTCAATGTTGTCTTTGTATCCTTTCATAAAATTTTATTAATTAATTATCAGCTTAATTCAATATCTCAAATCACATTTCTTAAATAGCTTTCCCACCCACTTATCACCCTGAACCCTACACTCGTCATCCTGAACCGTACACTCGTCATCCTGAACTCGTTTCAGGATCTCCCACTTGTCATCCTGAATCCTGTCTGCCGAAAGGCAGGTTGTTTCAGGGTATAATTCTTCAAAATTCAAATTAATTTTTCCATTCCTTCCTCTAATGTCAATTCAGGAGACTCTGAAACAAGTTCAGAGTGACGGGACCACACACCACTACCCTACACTCGTCACCCTGAACCCTGCACTCGTCATCCTGAACCCTACACTCGTCACCCCTGAAATTAATTCAGGGCAAGCTCTGAACCCTACACTCGTCATCCTGAACTTGTTTCAGGATCTCCCACTTGTCACCCTGAATCCTGCCTGCCTGTAGGCAAGGTAGGCAGGGTAGGCAGGTAGTGCAAAATCAACAAACTTCTTTTCAATATATTTACAATATTTCACTATTCCCAACATTTATCCAACAATCACCTTTTTTACTTCTTCAAGTTTTTGTCCCATAATTTCATCACTCACCGCTTCCAAATTCAATCTGACTTTGTTTTCAGTATTTGACGGACGAACATTAAACCACCAATCTGGCCACTCAAAACTCAAACCATCAAAATCATATTTCAAATTTTCTGCATACTTTTGTCTCAATCGAACAAACACCGCATCCTTGTCCTCAACCTCAAAATTAATCTCACCAGAATGACTATAACGATAAAGCGGTTTTACATATTCGCTAAATGTTTTATCATTTTCTGACAACTCCTGCATCAACATCATGGCGCAAATCATTGGCATTTCAAAAATCCCAAACTCTGTTTTGACAAAAAAGTGTCCGCTGGATTCTCCAGCAAAAACCGCCCCAACTTCTCTAGCCTTTTCTTTTATTAAAGAATGCCCAACTTTTGTTACTATCGGCACACCACCATTTTCTTCAATCATATCTGAAGTTATCTTACCAGGACGCACATCATAACATATTTTCGCTCCAGGATTTTTTCGTAAAAACAACATTGATAAAATACCTCGAATAATTGCCGGCTCAACAGTTACTCCTTCATTAGTCACAAAAAATATTCTATCAGCATCGCCATCAAATGCAATACCAAGATCAGCTTGCTCACTTAAAACTTTTTCTTGAAGCTGTTTATTATTTTCATCCTTGAGTGGATCAGCTTCATGCGCTGGAAATGTTCCATCTAATTCAGCATTAAGATGAATTAATTCGCAAGGCAAATGCTTAAACAAAGCCTCAAACAATGGACCACCCATTGAATTGGCTGAATCAACAACAACTTTAAATGGCTTTAATTTATTTATATCAACATATTTCATGGCATACTCCACATGTTCTTCAATCAACCCATTCAATTCTCTAATTTCTCCGATTGAATCAGCTGTTTCAAAAGTATTGGCCATTACCATATCTTTTATATCCATAATCCCTGAATCACCACTAACTGGGATAGCACTATGTCTCACCATCTTAAACCCATTAAATTCAGCTGGATTATGTGAGGCAGAAATCTGAATTCCAGCATCAAGTCCATGTTTAGCAACCGCAAAATAAAAACTTGGAGTTGAAAGCAAACCAAGCTTCACCACATTCAAACCTTGAGCTACTATTCCTTCAATTATTTTTTCATAAAGTTCTGGCGAAGACAGCCTCATATCATGAGCCACACCGATTTCAATTTTATCTTTTTTTACTTCCCCTTTTATTAACTCGGCAAAAGCTTGACCAATGCGACAAGCCACATCAGCATCTATTTCTGTGCCATAAACACCTCGAATATCATAAGCCTTGAACATTTTTTCATTTATTACATTCATATTACTTGTTTCAAAAATTAAATTCCTGATTATCTATATTCAACACTGAAATTATAGCTAAAAAATACAATTAATTCAAAATTGACAAATCATCATATTTATTTAATTCTATAAATTCTACCGCAAATCATCATCCGTATATCATCATCCGTACATCATCATCCGTACATCATCCGTACATGACGGTTTTAAACCGTCATCCTTCGGAAAACAAAAACCTGGCTCCGAAAAGCCAGGTTTTCTATCAATCCTACAAAGATTTCAATACTTTTTTCTTCATTTCAAAAATTGATCCAAGACCAACACACAAACCAATAAATCCAAATACCCAACCAACAATTGGAATCATTCGAATCAAAACAAAGATTAACAAACCAACAAGTACCATCCAGACTGGATGCCATTCTTTCTTGGCTTTGGACCACTTAAACAACAATTTCATCAAAATATAAGCAAACATAACTTTTGCAATGCACAAAGCCACGAAATAAATTGCTAATACAATCAAAGCTAGAGGAATACCAATCACTGTAAACATCAGTAACAAAGCGCCAATCGGAGTAACAATTAAAATTAGAAATCCAATACCAAACAATCGCCAAAAACCTTTTAAGGCCATATCAGAACCATATTCCATCAATTTTCTCATCAAACCAATCATTACAAGAGCAATAACAAACAAACTAAGAAGTGAAAACATTAACCAAGCAGTAGCATAAGCAACCATGGCTTTGCCAACATTATTTTCAACTATTTTCTTATTTACCGCTGTATAATCTTTTTTAATTATTTCTCCACCAACTACGGCACTTTCAGAAATATCCGCATCTTTCGCACTCTTGTATTCAACATTTCCACCAACTTTTGCCGAGTCAGACAAAGTCAAGCTATCAACTTCTGTATTAACCATACCAGCAACATTACCATCAAGTTTCAACATTGAACCAGCCATCAAAACACTGCCAGCCACATCACCCTTTATCTCAAGTAAATTACCAACAAACATTGTATCCCAACCAATATTCGCATCTGGAGAAATAACCAAAGTATTTCCCAACACCATTATATTTCTTCCAACCTTACCATTAATAATCACAGTCTGACCGGCAAATCTAACACTACCTTCAACCGTTCCATTGATTCGCAAGACATTACCCGCACCGAACAAATCACCTTTTATCACCCCATCAACAGTAATGACTTGACCAGCAAGATAAGCGTCTTTTTCCAAGGTACCAGAAATATCAATTGAATTTCCAGCTTGGAAATAATTTGTTGAGACCACGCGATCTTTTGGTACAAAAACATTCTCATCTGCTGAACCGGCAGCCAGAGTCACCATCGGCAGACAAAGAAGCATTGTAGCCACGAACAAAAGTCCAAGAAATCTAAAACTTTTCTTCATAATTTTTTACTTATTAATAATAAATAATATTATATATATTAACAAAATTCAGTCACTCATTTATCTTTGACTTTCTACTAAAAATAGTATACGATATT
>MFGJ01000005.1 GCA_001778235.1 Candidatus Falkowbacteria bacterium RIFOXYC2_FULL_36_12 | reverse complement strand
CGGCGTCAAGACTTCGCTAAGGACAAGACAATTATAAATTTAATCATGGGTCCTTAGCTCAGTCGGTTAGAGCGCCAGCCTTTTAAGCTGGGCGTCCCGGGTTCGATTCCCGGAGGACCCACCACAAGAACTCCTTTTGAGGAGTTTTTGTGATAGAAAATGGGTTTTGTGGTATAATATTAATAAGGTGAAAATAAAGTTGGCAATAAGTTGGAAATATTGAAATATTGAAATATTGGGGAAATAATGTTGGAAATAGCGTTGAAAATATAGTTGGAAATAGATAAAAATATGGCGAAACAATCAGAAATTAAAAATAGATTTAAAATTCTTGATTTCAAAGATGGAGAAGAGATAGTAAAGTCACTGAAACATAGTGGTTTGATTATTGTGCCAAATATTCTTATATCAGGTCTGATAATACTGATTGATTTTTTTATGCTTTTTTATTTTTTTGCTCTTGGCTTTTTAGGCAGTTTATGTTTTATTGTTATTTTAATCATAGGTTCATATTATTTTTATCGTATAATGTTTTTGTGGAAAAGAAATTTAGTGATTATTACAACTCATAGATTAATTGATTATGAAAGAAGCGGTTTTTTTGAGGATTTGATTACAGAAATTGATTATCACAAAATTAAGAGTGGTATTATAAGAAAAAGAGGTGTTTGGCGGAAATTATTCAAATATGGTGATATTAAGCTTTATTTACATGATAATCCAGGCAAATTTATCTTACACAATCTTAATAAGCCAGAACAAGTATTGGAAACAATAAATCAGCAAATCGCCATTCAATCAGGAATGCGAATTGACCAAAAAGCAGAAAAAATCAGTCAATTGGTGGAAGAGGTAGATTCCCTGTCTCCTGAAGCCAGAAAACGGCTTGTGGCAGAGCTGGGTAAGAGATTCACTGAAGAATAAGGCTTTTGGTTAATTTGATAAATTTGTGCTATTATATAATTATGACAGGGTCACAAAAGGGTAAAAATAATAAATTTTTGTCCAATTTATTAGTATTGGTGGTGTTTTTTTTGGTACTGTTTATAAGTTTTTTAGTAATAAAGGAAGTTATCAATAAGAAAAAATTGGACAGAGAAATTATGGCCTTGAAGCAGGAAATTGAAATATTGAATTTGGATCAGCAACAATTTTTGAGTTCAATAGATAAATACAATAGTGATTTTTTCGTTGAACAAGAGGCTCGCTCAAAATTTAATTTAAAAAAAGAGGGAGAACAAGTGGCGGTTGTAAAGCTTGACGATATCCAAAAAATTCAGACTATGGAGGGACTTATTAATGAACCAAATGTGGATTTACAAAAAAGCAATATTGTAAAATGGTGGGAATATTTCTTTGGCGTAAAAAATTAAATTATGAAATACAAAAACAGTGGCCATTTCTTTTGGCATCAGATTGGGCAAAAATTGAAGGGGGTAAAAAATAATAAAAAGTTAATAATTATAATCATTTCAGTTTTGGTTTTGTTTGTTTTTGTCTCATTGAGTTTCGGACTTTTGGCTTACAATAAACCAATGAATTCGAAATTTGTAAATGCGGTGATAAGAATTGTGCCATATCCAGCAGCGATTGTTGATGGGAAAATTATAAAGTTATATGATTGGCAATTTGAGTATGCTGCTTGGAAAAAAGCTTCAGATGATAGCCAGACAGGTGTGATTGACAGTCAGGTGAAAGAAGATGTTTTGAATAAAATGATTTATGATTCAATTATTTTGAAGTTAGCTAAGAAATATAAGGTTACTTTGAATCAAGCGGATATTGATAAAGAAATACTAACACTAGCTGATGAACAGTTTGAAGGTTCTTTGGATAAATTGACAGAAGAAATAAAAAATACTTTTGGTTGGACTCTAAATGATTTTGAGCAAAGATTAATTGCTCCAGCACTCTATACTCAAAAATTAACCGAGACCTTTGCTTCAAATGAGGAGGCTTGGCAAAAAGCATTGGATGAAATTCATTTGATTCAGGCTGACATTGATAAAGCTATAAATTTTGATGTACTGGCTGAATCCAGAAGTGATGATACAGGATCAGCGGTTAATGGGGGTGAGCTTGGTTGGTTTGGTCGTGGTGAAATGGTTCCTGAATTTGAGGAAGCTGCTTTTAGCCTTGAACCTGGCCAAATAAGTCAGCCAGTCAGAACAGAATATGGCTATCACTTAATCCTGGTTGAAGAGGTGAAAAAAGTTGAAAAAGATGGGGTTGAAGTGGTTGATCAGGTCAAAGCTAGACATATTTTGATTAGACCTGAATCATTTGAAGAGGTGTTGAAACAAACAGTTGATTCAGTCAAAGTATGGCATTTAATAAAATTTTAATATGAAAAAACTTTTAAGTTTGATATTGGGAGGGATGTTGATTGGAGGGATGTTGATGTCTGTTCCAGCCAAAGCGTTTATTATAGTATCTCCAGAATCTATAACCCAGATTCATATTGATACACCAACACTGCTTAAAGGCTATACTGTTGTGACGGAAAATCAGAAATTTTTTATTGGGGTGCGACCAGAAGTTTTGGCGGTCGAGAGTGGAGTTGTCTTGAAACAATATGATTCAACACAGTTTGAATTTCCAGAGGGATTAACAGCTGTGTCACAGGTTTATGAGTTTGATATTCAGAATAAGGAATCTTTTAGAAATGAGAAACCACTACTAATGAAAATGTATCTTGATGAGCCGACTAGTAAATATAAGAATTTATATTTTTATAATGGAGTGATTGATAAATGGGTAGTTTTGCCGACAGACATTGTTGATGATGATGTGATAAAGTCAGTTATACATTTGCCATATGCCAAGATGGTTGTGCTAGAGGGGGCTGAAGCAATGACTGAAGGTGCAGCAAGCTGGTATAGTTATAAGAGGTGTAATTGCGCAGCTTCGCCAGATTATCCAAAAGGATCTGTGCTTCGAGTTACGAATTTAGAAAATAATAAATTTGTTGATGTAACGGTGAATGATTATGGTCCAGATAGAACAATTCATCCAGAGAGAGTTATTGACTTGGATAAGGTGGCGTTTCTTCAGCTGGGTGAGTTGTGGCAGGGAATATTGCCGAAAGTAAAAGTTGAGAGATTGAGATAATGAAAGATTAGAGATGAGATATTAAAATAAAAATTATGATAAAATTACGACAAGTTTCAAAATTATATCCACCGGATACATATGCTTTGCATAAGGTTGATATGCATATCAAGGATAGAGAATTTGTATCAGTGATTGGTCAAAGTGGTACAGGTAAAACAACTTTGATAAAAATTTTGACTGCTCAAGAAAAACCTACCCATGGCAGGATTATTGTTGGTGGTTGGGATATCACTGACATTGCTTTTCGGGAAATCCCGATTTTGAGAAGACAGATAGGTGTAATTTATCAAGACTTCAAGTTGTTACCAAGGAAAACAATTTTTGAAAATATTGCTTTTGCTTTGCAGGTTTGTGGTACTTCACGAGCAAAGATTACCAAGGTTGTTCCTCAAGTTTTGAAAATAGTTGGTTTACATTCCAAGGCTGAAAGATATCCTGGTCAATTGTCAGGCGGAGAACAGCAGAGAGTGGCTATTGCTAGAGCATTAGTTCATCATCCACAAATTTTGCTGGCAGATGAGCCAACGGGAAATTTAGATTCAATAAATACGCGTGAAATTATTGAGTTATTGAAAAAAATCAATGAACTTGGTACGACTGTGATGCTAGTTACTCATAATAAAGAAGTTGTTAATTTATTGAAAAAGAGAGTGATTACTCTGGATCAAGGGAAGTTGGTTAGCGATCAAAAAGTTGGAAAATACATGCTTTGATAATAAAATAAATCCAGCCATGTCTGGATAAATATATATATTATGCTCCTCACTTTTTTGCGAATAGTAAAATTTGCTTTGCAAGATTTTTATCGAAATTTTTGGTTGTCCTTTGTGACAATATCGGTTTTAATTTTAGCTTTGGTTTCGGTAAATTTATTGATTTCAATCAATGCTGTTACTGAAAAAATTGTAAGTGTTGTTGAAGATAAGGTTGATATTAATGTAATTTTGAATGATAATGCCAGTGAAGCGGAAATAAATAATTTTACAATATTTTTAAATAATATTGAGAATGTTCAAGAGGTTAAATTTTTGTCGAAAGAAGCTGTATTGGAAGATTTTCGTCAGAAAAATATTGGTAATCCTGATATTCAACTAGCTCTTGACGAGCTTGAGCAAAATCCATTCAATAATACAATCATTATAAAAGCAGACAAGCCAGATGACTATGAGATGATTATTCAGAAGATAAAAGGGGCAGAATATCAAGGATTGATGGATAATAATGATTTTTCTGATCCGAAAAAGTTGATTAGTTTTGTTCAGCAATTATCAGGAAAAGTTGAAAAATTTGGTTTATTCGTTGCTGGTTTATTTAGTATGATTGCTCTACTGATTGTTTTCAATACAATTAGAGTAACAATTTATACTCATAAAGAGGAAATTGGTGTAATGAGGTTAGTTGGGGCGACAAATTCTTTTATTCGAATGCCGTTTATAATAGAAAGTGTTTTATACGCGATCGTTGCAGTGGTTTTAACCATAATGATAATGTATTTTATTTTTCAGTTGTCAGCTCCGTATTTAAATACATTACTTGATTCATATGGGTTTAGTTTGAATAGTTATTTTAATCAGAATTTTATAAGAATATTTGGTCTTGAACTCCTATCAGCTGTAATTTTGACTATAATAAGTAGTGGAATAGCGATAAGACGGTATTTAAAGGTCTAAAATAAGCTAAATATTTTGAGATTAAGACTTTACAAATTTTGTAAGTGTGTTAAACTGTTGCCCAGAGATGATTTGAAAGGAAAGGTTAGCTTATAAGCGAGTAAAGTAAGTAAAATTGTGTTTGTGATAGGTTTTATTTGTTGCTTGTTATGGAGAGGTGGCCGAGTGGCTGAAGGCACCACACTGCTAAAGTGGAGGGGTGTAAAAACCCTCGCGAGTTCGAATCTCGCCCTCTCCGCCAGCCTGCGCTCCTTCGGAGCTTCGGCTGGCAAGCCAATTATGGTATTTTAGTAAGCAAGTTATTTTAAAAAAATTAGAATATTATGGAGAGGTGACAGAGTGGTCGAATGTGCTAGTCTTGAAAACTAGAGTCTCTTCACGGGGACCGTGGGTTCGAATCCCACCCTCTCCGCCATAAAGTAGAAAATCACAATGTTTGTTTCACTTTATGGCGAGCCAGCTGAAGTTTATCTTTAGCTGGAACAGATCAAGTAAAATAAAAACAAAATATGAAAAAAATATTTGAATCATTGGTCTATAAAAAAATTCCAGAAGATGTTGGTGAAATTTATATTGATTGGAATGTTCCTCAATATGAGGAATATGCACGAAGTAAGACTTGGTATATTTTAGCAATGATTGTCGGAGTTGGGTTGCTTACTATTGCTGTTTTGACATTTAATTATTTGCTCGCTGTAATTATATTTATTTTAGCGATTATTTTGTTTGTACAACATTATCAAACTCCGCAAAAAATTATTGTTAAATTGACTGATTCAGGAGTTATTGTTGGAAAAAGTTTTTATTCTTATGATGATTTTTCTGGTTTCTGGTTTGTTTATTCTCCACCAGAGATAAAAGAGGTGTATTTTGGGTTTAAAAAAGGTTTGAAAAGACATTTAGATATACCCCTTGGAGATATAAATCCATTATTGGTGAAGGAAATTTTGGTTAAGTTTGTTGAGGAAAATTTAGTTAATAACAATGAGTCAATAGAAGCGCGAATATCCCGAAAGATAAAGTTATAAACTGTTTATAACATCTGTAGCTGATGGATATTAGCTGCAGATTTGCGTTTAGATATAAAATTATGTGCCCGTAGCTTCCGCCTACGCTCAACTCTGTTGAGCTTCGGCGGACAAGTCCGCCTTCGTTAAAACTTCCGACTACGCTACTTTGGGAGCTTCGACGGACAAGTCGGCGGACAAGTCCGCCTTCGTTAAAACTTCGGCGGACAAGCAACTGGATTTGAGAAGCGGTTTCGCTCGGGCATAAAAGATTGACAATTTAGAATTAAATATTATTATGTGCCCGTAGCTCAACTGGATAGAGCGTCAGCTTGCGGAGCTGAAGGTCGCAGGTTCAAGTCCTACCGGGCACACCACCCCCCACTATTTGATTTCTAGGAGAAATTTGTTTGAAATAGTGGGGGGTGGTTTTTTTTAAAATGAGAAAATTCAAGTTATGAACTTGAATTTAGTTTATAGATTTAGTTGGACAGTCAGAATATCTCTGCTTGTATGAAAGTAAACTATTTTTCCAGTTTTGAGCTGTAGACACACTTGGCAATGGCTAATCTGAAAGTCCAGTCTAAGATAAAATTGCTCTGTCAATAGATCAAAGAATGGTTTGCCATCTTCAATAAATTTCAGGGTTGTTCTCTCAAGATATTGGAAAATCAGGTTGATAGTGGTAACAGGAGTAACGAGATCATCATCGATTTCAGGCATGGTGATGATTTTACCAATGTTGATTTGAACACAAGGATCTGGTGGTAAATGAATTTCAGGTGGTTGTTCTTGATTTACTTTTACCAGTAGGATGTTTCCGAGTCTCATGATAGTTCCTGGTGGGAATTTACGATATTGGTTGGTTCCCATCGCATGCAAGCTCCTCCGTGTTTTTGACTGCGAATAAAGATCAATATATCATAAGTAGGATTATTTGTCAATGGCTAATGGTTTAAATATTTTGGTAATTTTGGTAAAATATTGGTATGAATTTTGAGTCTAAAATTGAATTAATCGATGGAGTTGGCAAGGTTTTGGCCAGTCGGTTGAAGCAAATGGGTATTTTAACTATAAAAGACCTGGTTTATCATTTTCCCTATCGTTATGAGGATTATTCTGTCGTGAAAAAGATTAATGAGTTGAATCATGAGGATGTTGTAACAATAAAAGCTAAAGTTGAACTGATAGCCAATCGAAGAAGTTGGAAAAAAAGAAAAGTAGTGACTGAAGCAATCGTTGATGATGGAAGTGATAGATTGAAAATTGTTTGGTTTAATCAGCCATTTTTAATAAAAAATATAAAAGCAGGGGATGAAATTTTTTTATCAGGAAAAGTTGAAATAAATAATTATGGTACACAAATGGTCAGTCCGAGTTATGAGAAATCAACGAGCAAAACAATTCATACTGCTAGATTGGTATCGATTTATCCTCTAACACAGGGGATTACAGCTAAACAATTTAGATTTTTGTTGCAGAAAGTATTGCTAATAATTAAGCAAACGAAGGAATTTTTACCAATAGATATCATTGAGAGAAATGATTTTTTTTATTTGAATCAAGCTCTAGAACAGATTCATTTTCCGCAAAGTCATGATTCAATGATCAAAGCGAAAAAACGGTTGCAATTCGATGAATTGTTTCTCGTCCAGTTACGCATTTACCAAGCAAAAATGGAATTGAAAAAAAGTAATGCGCCTAGAATAAAATTTTTAGAGAAGCCAACAGTAGATTTTGTGAAAAGCTTGGCTTTTGAACTAACAACTGACCAAAAGAAAACAGCTTGGCAAATTATTCAAGATATGGAGTTTGGAAAGCCAATGAACAGATTGCTTGAAGGTGATGTTGGATCAGGTAAAACTGTGGTGGCGGCGTTGGTAATGCAGAATGTTATTTTGAATGGCTATAAGTGTATTGTTATGGCTCCAACAGAAATTTTAGCAACTCAACATTTTGAGACATTGAAGAAAATGTTTGACAATCATTTCAGGGTTGGGATTTTCACCAGAAGTCAAAGAATAATCGGAACTGAAAGTTTAAATAAAAATTTGATAAAACAAAAAATGAAAAATGGCGAATTTGATGTTGTGATTGGTACACAAGCTCTAATACAAGAGTCGGTGGAAATAAAAGATTTAGGTTTGGTGATTATCGATGAACAACACAGATTCGGGGTGGGACAGAGAAAAAAATTGCAGGACAAGGGACAAAAATTAATCCCACATTTTTTATCTATGACTGCGACTCCAATTCCCCGAACATTGGCTCTGGCGCTTTATAGTGATCTGGATCTGTGCATTATAAAATCAATGCCAAAGGGCAGGAAACAGATTGTGAGTCGATTGGTAGAAGAAATAAACCGAGTAAAGGCTTATGATTTTATCAAACAACAAGTGATGGATGGTAGGCAAGTGTTTGTAATTTGTCCTTTGATTGATGAGTCAGATACGCTTGGGGTGAAATCTGTAACAGCTGAATTTAAAAAATTGACTGAAGAAATTTTTCCTCAGTTTAATATTGGTTTGCTTCATGGAAAATTAAAATCAGAACAAAAAGACAGTGTGATGCAGGGTTTTATTAACAAAAAAATTGATATTTTAGTATCAACTTCTGTGATTGAAGTCGGGATTGATGTGCCAAATGCTACGATTATGATGATAGAAGGTGCAGATAGATTTGGGTTGGCACAACTTCATCAGTTCAGGGGTCGGGTGGGGAGAGGAGAACACCAGTCATATTGTTTATTATTTTCTGATAATAGTGGTGAGAAAACAGTTCAAAGATTAAAGTATTTTGTGGAATGCAAGGATGGTTTTGAACTGGCAGAAAAAGATTTGGAGCTTCGTGGTGCTGGTGAGGTCTATGGATTTCGTCAGTCTGGGATGCCAGAGATGAAAGTGGCTGATTTGCTTGATGCTGAAATGATTTCTTTGGTACAAACTGAAGTGGGAGAATTTTTTAAAAACAATAAAATTGAGGACTATCCGGATTTATTGAATCTATTTAGGCAAAAAAATATTATAATTCATTTTGAGTAGTTGACTGAATGGAGATAATTTGTTATGTTGGAAAGGTCTCCATGTGGGAGACATAAACCTCTGGGAGGAGAGTTCGTATGTCTATGGAGCTGTTGCAGCGCTTCGTCAGGGTGGAGATTCCCAGGTCTCCGGACAGAAATCGTAGGGACATCTGTCAGATTTGTCATCAACCAATTGGTACTGCAGAACCAAGAATTTCTATTGGTGATAATGTTTTTGTGAGAGTTAGTTCTTTGATTGATCGTGAACAGAGATGGCTCGTATCACAGAAGTTGGTATTGGTTGATGTTTTTAAAACAAATGGAGTGTGTGTTGGTCAAATGAAGGTCAAAGGTATTCGCAATTTGGATAATTTGCGTCTTTACTATCTGTGTCTGCTGTCAAATAAGATTGAGGAATTGGATGATAGTCAGAAGCAAAGAATTTGTGAAGTTTTGATTCAGATTGGTGGTAGTGAAGTCTTGTCATCACTTCGTGTGTCGTAATGTAACTAGGATTTAATATAATTCTAGTTTTTTATTTTATCCGGTTAAATACGGCACAATTTGACATAATTAGGTTTAGGTGTTATAATTAATAATCCGCAATAATGCGGACTACTGGTTGGTTGAGGAGGCTCTATGAAGTGTATTGTCTGTGGTGTGGAAATCGTATTGACTGACAACTCGCAGGGGCCGATTTGTGACCTATGTCGAGATGGCAATGAGTTTGCGGCTGATAGAGCTCGTCTGATTGCTGCGGCTGGTGAGCTCACGCCAGAGGAAGAGGCGATGCAAGCTGAAGAGGACGAGACTGTTGGAGGTTTACTCTGGTAATGATTATGAGTTAGGTTGAAATTAATGGTTTGAAGTCTGCTAGAATTTAATATAGTTCTAGTTTTTTATTTTGTTATAATGATTTGGCTAATTTTTGTACTCTTTTATATAGTTCATGGACATCATCTTCTTCCTCTGCCCATTTTTTTGTTTTTTCAAAAACAAATTCAGCATCTTGTACATTTTCTGTGATTCGTATATTTTGGTCATAAACACCTTTTTCTTCGGCACCGGAAAGTTCAATTTGTGGAAAATGCATTTCATACTCTCTTCCATACCAAGTACAAACAATTTCATGGCCATTAATTGTTGCTTCACCGATAAATTTTTTAGCTTCATGCTCTGCGCTATTGTTGTCGGTTTCATTTGGTTTTTCAAAATTCATAGTTTTTTTGTGGCAAATAAGTTACCAAAATTATTTATAAATTAAAAAGTGAGAGAAACTTTGGTTGCGGTGGTACAGAAAAATCTCGGACTGATGTTATTGATATTGTTTATTGAAGGTATCAGTGTTAATTTCGTTAGGTGAGTAATCTGTAATATAAGAGCTGGATATAAAAAAATGTAGATGAATGTTTATTTAACAGCGACCAAACCTCGCTGTCTTCTATACAATAAGAATAGAACTATACCTAGTCCAAAAAATCCATATGGAAGATTTTGCAATAGTTTTGAGTTTCTCCAATTTTCAATACCAGGGATAAGTAATGTGTCCTGGATGTCATACCTGAAATAGGCTGATATAGAAGACCCAACTGGATACTGATTGGCTAAAGAACGAGAAATATAAGAGTCGGAGCATAAAGTTTCATGAATTTCTATTGGTTCTGGTGGTTCACTTGGTTTGAAACAAATCATGTAATGAGTTCTAATGCCTGTGCTATTACCAAGATCGCGGATGTAAAAAAAGTAATTACTAGTAACTGTACCAGTATATACTTTTCCTGTGGTTTCAAAGCCTTTGATCTCCTGACGGTGCATATAATTTGCAAACAGAACTACTGCTCCCAGAAAAAAACAAAATAAACTACATATTATAAATATAATACCATACATGTATGTTCGAGATTTTTGCATATTATTTACAGTCATTTTTCATAAAAATTGGAAAACTTTGAGCTTCCAGTAAGCTACATTTGGGTATTTCTCCAGCAGAAATAATTTGCCAAGTGCTGTTTGTCTTTTTGGCATAAAAAGCTCCAATTTCTTCTGAATCATCAGGATTTAGGCCAAATTCTAATTTTCCCGATAGATAATTTTCTTCATAATTTACATTTTCCATGATTATTTCAGAAATATCGCGATTGTATTTCTGACCAAGTAACTGTGCGACCTGATGACGATCATCCCATTCAGCTGAATTAACTTCTCCAAGCTTGGAAGGAATTAATTTTTTTTGTCCACATCCACTCAATATGAGGATCAATGTCATCATAAGAGTTAGCAGGGCAAAAATTTTTGTTGGTTTCATAAACATTTGAAATTAATAAAAATTGATTTATGTTTTAATATAAATAAAGTGTTGATATTTGGAGTAAAGTTATTTTTGAAGATTTATCTGAAAGTCGCAATAATGGAATATTTCTTCTCGGTTATCCGCGATTAAAATTGTATTGTTTTTGTTTATGATTTTTCTAAAAACATTTATCAAAACTGGGATATCCTTCAGATGTAAACCTCTTGTCGGAGTATCAAAGATATAGACAGATCGGTCACCTAATTTTTTTGAAAGAATGTTGGCAACTCTTACTCGTTGAGCCTCGCCACCACTTAGAGAACCTGATTTTTGTCCAAGCACCAAATAACCCAAACCGACCTCTTGTAAAAATGCTAATTTTCGCACTATCAATTTATTGGTTTTGAATATTTCCAAGGCCTCATCAATCGTAAGATTGGCAACTTGTTTGATGTTTTTCCCTTGGTAGCAAACTTTCAAAATATCTTTTGAGAAATCATTTTTTGATTCTAGAATACTTTTTGAAATAATGAAATCTGATTTTGTTAATCTTAACTGTTTGGCCAGTTTTTCATTAGCAAAAATCTCTCTTATATTATCCCAAACTTTTGCATAGGTCGCAAGTGTGCTTGAAGGATGGTCTCCAATCGGAGATTGTGGAACAATAAATGACCTACGAACATTTGATTTTCCATCAATTTTGACTGTTTTCAATCTGATTTTCCAAGCATTTTGGCCTTTAAATAAAGCACGATAAGTGACATCTAATAAGGTTGATTTTCCACTGCCAGAACAGCCGGTTAAGCAGGTTATTTTTGTAAGTGGAAAGGTAAAACTATAATTGTTAAATTTTCCAGCAGATATTTTTGAAATTGTAATTTTTTGGCTTTTTTCAAGAGTTCTTTGCTCAAATGAGTCTTTATTTAGCTGAAAAACATGTTTGGCGGTAATTGTATTAGACTTTTTAAATTCATTTAGATTTCCCTCAAAAATCAATTTTCCTCCGTATCGTCCAGCACCTGGACCAAGTTCAATGATATAATCAGCATTGGCTATAATTTCCTTGTTGTGTTCAACTGCAATTATTGAATATCCTTGTTTAACCTTGTTTTTTAACATTTTTAAAATTGCTTTTCGTTCTTTCTGGCAAAATCCAGCACATGGCTCGTCAACTATTAATAGATCAGGCTTTTTGATTGCGCTTAATTTTTTTTTCAATTTATCAAGGTTAAATTCACCTAAACTCAATTTTGAATCCTTTGGAAGAATTACTTTTTGTTCCAGAATATCAACAACTTTAGGGAGATTTTTTATGTTCCATTCATTGTTGATGGAATTGTTGTATAACACTTCATGAACTAATGTGGATTTGCCACTTCCGCTTGGACCAACTATGGCAACCAATTTATGCAGTGGTATTTTAACTGAAAATTTCTTCAGATTGTTCTTGGTTATATTTTTTACAATTATGTATTTCATAATTTCTCTAATTTCTGATTTTTTAAAAAAATAAATATGACTTGAATAATTTTTTGCAGGGGTTGAAAAGAATTTTGATTTTGTTTTTTTGTTTTTGATTTTGGGAGGGCAAGAGGGGAATTAAAGGGGTGAATTGCCCTGACCGAAAACATTTCATTATTTAATCAAATTCCAATTATTGAGAAAATATCCCATTTCATAACCACTTCCGAGAAAAATTTTATTTTCTCTAATTTTTATTAAAAGCGCAAAGCCGGTTTTTTTATTTACTTTATAAATTGCGCCTTCTTTTATTTTTCTTTCTATTTCGTTTGAAGGAATGATTAAGAATTTGTTTTCTTCTCCTTTTAATACAAATACGTAAAAAATATTTCCTTGATTGTAGCGTTCAAACGATACTCTGCGGATATGAAAATTATAGGAATTAAACTTATTGATGTTTGATGTTTTAACTTGAATACCAAAAAATTTATCGTTCTTGATTGCTGAAATATCCACTCCAACATCAACACTCATTATACTGGCATTAAATCCGCGAAAAAGCAGTTCCGAGCAGACCAAATGTTCTCCGCCTTTGCCTGTAAATCCGCCCTCAATCACAATTTTTTCTTCTTCCTCTTTTTCAGCTTCAATAATTTTTGGCGTTTCCTTGATTTCTTTTTTGTTTGGATTAAGTGCAAAAGTTCCGGGGGCAGTTCTTATGAAATCCGAGCCTGCACCTTTATTTTTGATGTCCACCACAATCTGTGCGTTCATCGTCGCTTCCGGTGTTGCTCCTTCTGTTTCCAAAAGACCAGATTCCAAAGCCATCCGAGTAATTTCGGTATAATGTAAAGGTGTCCCCGTCTTTTTCAATATTTCAATCGCTGATTGCTTAAATGTGTTCATAGTTTATAAATCGATAGATTTCATAAGCTCTTCAAAACCTTCATTGAAATAAGAGTTCAAAACTAAAAGGTCTGTTTTTATCTCTCGGTTTTTGTTTGACCATTTTTTAAATTCGTCGCCAGCAGAATTTCCAGCACAATAAATTATTTTAGCGTTTGTTTTGGATAAAGGTTCCCAAATATGCTTGTCGTGTTCTCGAACTCGCAAACCGATTATTGCAATTTTTTCAGCTCCCTCTACTAGTTCTGCAAATCTTTTCCTTTGTGATTCAATAAAATTTGCTCCTGATGTTGTTCTTTTTGAGGGTTCAAAGTAGCTCATCACTGGAGGAAAGGCGTCATTTTGTATTCTTTGTTGAAAGGTGTTTGCGTCTCTTATTCCAATTATTGGACCATTTGTTTGAACATTAAGACCAGCAAACGAAACAGCACTCGCGAGACCTTTTACTGATTCACAAAACAGATTACATGCACCATGAGGAAGGCATAATTCTATAAATTTTTCTGTAGTCGTGTTTTTATCAAAAGGATTTATTTTTGCTGCTAATAAAGAAATTTCTAGTAATCTCTCATAGTTCAAGGTAACAAAGGCACCATCCCATGTTTTTTGTGCAATTAAATTTGCCAATTTGTAGTAGAGGTTGTTGTGTGTAGGCTGAAATCGGAAAAAATAATCTGCCATCACTCTTTGAAGGGGTGGTAAGGCATGAGAGTTAACTTTTGGCATTGTGGCTTCAAAGTCAGATTGGAAAGAGTTCGCTAGATCACCGTCAATTTTACCCCAGCCATTAGGGTTGAATTTTTGCAAGGCAGAAAAAAGGCCACTGCCAAGTGGTGGCACATTATTACTATCAGAGCCAAAACTAGCTCCCGCCCCAAAAATGATAAGATATTTTGCCATAATTTTATGATTTTAACATTTCACCAATTTTGTTCTTGGCTGTTCGTTTTGTTTGGGTAAATGCTCCTTTTTATTTCTCTAATTCTTTTCTAGCATTCCAATACGCACACCAATCACAATGTTCTCCGGATTTTGGCATCACATCACTATCTAAACATTTTTTAATTTCAAACAAAGTTTTTTCAACCCAAGAATCATCTCCTTTGTGTTCAATCAAATTAATATCAAAATCAATCCTTTTATCAAATGCCTGCCTGTCCATTTTTCCAGTGCAATATACAAAGTATCCAATATCAGAAACCTTTAGCCCATTCTGTCTTAGTAGCCACTGATACACCTCCATTTGGCGTTTATAGCCGTCTTGCCACTCTTTATCTAGTGCTTTGACCGCTTCATCCTTTGCAGTGGCTTTATAATCCACGACAATATATTCGTCTTTCCCATTGATCCACAAATCATCAATCGCTCCAGTTACCAAAAGTCCTGTTGGTTCGTGTAAATATCTTATACCACCAAAATTTCTTCGCCACTCATCAAGCTCATCATGGGACATTGGTCGTGCATCAATTCCATATTCTTTTTGTAATGGGTGCTGTTCGTTTTTTACACGATATGAATCAAATTCTTGTTTGAGTAAATAATCCACGGCACTGTTTATGGAAAAAGGAAATCCGGGTACTCGCTTTACACCAAGCTTATTGTCTATATAAAAACATCGCGGACAAGACGAAAACAAATCAATTTTAGAACGAGAAAGTTTCCAATTCTTCCCTCCATAATTCCATGATTCCATTCTGTTTGGGTTGTAATATTCGGACATAAAATTTTGTTAATTATAATATGAATCAAACACCTGTACCTCTTTTTTGTCAATAAGAGTCTTTGTTTTGCTAATTTTTGCCTTATCAATATATGATTTATCTTCAATTGATTTCTTGATCACCGCATCATCAATCCAATCTGTAATAAAAATGTTTTGAGCTTCACCATCTACGGCTTTACATAACTTCTCATTAAGCAATAGTTTGAATCTTAAACCAATCGACATTCTTTGTATCCAAATTTCAATTAGTCCAATGTTTGAAAGATTGCAAATTTTGTTCTGAATTTTTAGAAGTAGTTCCTTTTTAGATTTTATTGTTAGTTTTGATATACAACTCGATACCAAACCAGCTATTACAGGAAAAGCGTTTGGGTTATTGTAAGCAATATCAATAAGCAGACTTGTTATTAGTTTCTGCTGATTATAAAAATCTTTGTCATTAACCGCATCAAGAATTTTAGACAATCTATTTTTTAGAGTTCCAGAGTTTGGATGCCACTTTCCGATTTGCTGAACGATCATTAGCTGGCGAAGTAATTCTTTTTTTGATAACTTTTTAGGAACGGCTTCAAATTTTAGAGCCTCAATCTTGTCGGGTTTTATCGAACCAGTAACAACATCATCACAAGAATATGTTTTGTTTGTATTCATGCGGAAACCAAAACCTATCAATGTTTCGCTGAGACATTTTAGAATTACATCTCCATCCGTTGTATCATTTGTGAAAATTCTATAATCATCCCGATACCGTAAAATGTGAAATTTCTTATCTTTTAGCACAACATTAAGTTTTTTTGATAATTCTGTATCTGCATAACCGAGGACTATCTCTGCGATAAAATCCATTAAGATACTTCCTTGTGGAATCCCATTAGTTTGTCCATAAGACATCGCCTGAATATGATGATCAATTTTATTTCCAAATAAGTCAGTATATTTTTGCTTTCGTTTTGATTCGTCCTTCGTGTGAATAGCCCAGGGTATTGAGTGTGTATAAATAGAACCGTAACAATCAGTAATGTCCGTTTGATATAAAAACTTATATTCCAAAGCTAATGTTACAGATTTTTTTTCTATATTATTTACCCACTGTGAAATTTGCGATGCCCGTTGTTTGGATTTATATTTCGGCAATACAGGGATGCTTTCACATTCAATATTTTTATCACCTTGAAATTTTTTGAAGCGATCTTGTAATAACTTCCAATTATCTTTTTGTGCAATTACATTTACTAAAGAAACATATAACAAGGGATTTATAATTTCATACTTTCTCCAAGCATATTTTCCATCCTTATTACCATACAAAATATGATTAACTGTTTCGTATTTTTTTGCTTTTTTGAGGTCGTCAAATGCAAGTTCCTTGTCTTTGAAACTTTTTGTAATGACAGTTAGTAATTTAGTGAACGAAAAATAAGGTGGTAATTCTATATTAGAAAAGGATTCTTGGTTTATAAAGAATTTTTTTGCATCTGTTGGGTTTAAATCTAAGACATTTTTTGACATATTTTTACGCGTCCCACACTCCCGCTAAAATTTCCTCAATCTTTTTTTCAGCTTCGGATTTGAGCAGTCGCACGCCTTCTAAAGCCTGCATTTGCTTATCCAGTTTTTCCACGATTTGGCGTTGGGTTACAAGAGGTGGAATTAAGAAGAAAATATTTTTTAAGTCTTTTGCGTAAATTGCGGCAATATTTGTTGAAGCTTTCTTTATACCGTTTAATTGTTCAGAAATATAGTCAGATAAAAAACAATAATTTAGATATTCTGGCAATACTTCGGGGATAGTTTTTATTTTCATTAACATATGATTGAACAAAACAGGTTTTTCGTCTTTTTTCTTCGATTTTTTTAATTAAGTCAATTTTGCTCATATTGTTAAATTATTTTAATAATAATTCTAAAACTCCTTTTTCCAGCATTACCAAACTGAAAATGTAATCGTTATGATTAAAAGTTTCGCGGAGTGGTTTTGCCGTTGTTTTCCAGCCAAGTCCATCAGTGATCCAAATGAATTTATACTTTCCGTCCAAAACATCAAATAAGTTTCTATATTCTCCTGCGGTTGATTTTAGCTTTGATCCACCTCCTCCGTAAAAATTTGTTTCAAAAATAAAAAGTTCTTTCCCATTGTCTATAATAAAATCATATCTTCTTGAAGATTTATCAACTGGCACATCATAGCCAAATTCTCGTTTAATCTTTACTGCGTTTGATTCTTTCAAATATCTAAATTTATTTTTATTACACAAATCAATGATAAAAGCTTCAACAATATCTTCCATAGCATGACCTCCGCGATTTTTTCTTCCGTTACTGTCTAATCCTGCCTCAACTCCGATCATGTAATCAACCAGATTTTTGATTTTTTTGTTTATTATCAAATCTTTTAAGCCAGTTTCTTTTACAAAAATTAGATATTTTTCAATATCCTCGTCTGACAATTTTTCCTTTGTAAAATCATAATCTTCATAAACTAACTTTTTATTTTTATAATCTACCAAAATTTTGAACTTCTTTTTGTTTGAGCCGTCTCGTACGACTAATGCAGGAATAGCTTTTGCCAAATTTGGATTTTCTTTGAGTAAAAACTTAAATTCTTTGTCAAAATCATCTTTGCCAATAAGATAATTTAGGTTATTTAAAGCCAATTCAATTTGTTTTGTATTGCGTAAGACTTTTTCCCAATTTACAAAATAAGACCAAAGCATATTGCTTGGTTTTAAATTGGCGATTAAAAAATCAAAAACCCCATCTTCATTTTTGCATTTTAAGTTTTCGTTATAAAAAGATAAATTTTTCATATTATTTTTTCGAAAGTTTATTTTTTAAATTCTTATCCAGTTCTTCAAATCTTTTGATAGATAAATCAAGATATTGTTTTTCAGTATCTATACCAATAAAATTTCTTCCGTAAAGATAGGCAGCAAGCCCCGTTGTTGAGCTTCCAGTAAAAGGATCTAAAATCACATCACCTTTGTTTGTGCTTGCTAAAACAATCCTTTTAAGCAAATCAAAAGATTTTTGGGTTGGGTGTTTGCCAAATTTCTTTTCAATCGGTTTTGGCGTGTTAATTGACCAAACGGATCTCATTTGCAATCCGGGCTTTTTCATTTGATCTTCTGGCCATTCGCCATTTTTCATTAAGTCATAATTAAAAGTATGTTTGCCCGTCTTTTCCTTTCTCGCCCAAAGCAAAGTTTCATGACTGGCTGTAAAAAATCGGCATGACAAATTTGGCGAGGCGTTCGGCTTAAACCATGCAACATCATTTAGAAAATGATATTTGTTTATTTCTAAGGCAAAACCGCATTGATAGATTGAGTGATAAGTTCCGCTAATCCAAATTGTTCCATTTGGTTTTAAAACTCGACGGCATGCTTTTATCCATTCGTTATGAAATTCAAAATTCTTTTTTGTTCCGTTTGTTAAATCCCAATCGCCCTTTTTTACACTGACCATTTTGCCATTTTGACAAGTAAAACTGCCGCTAGATAAAAAATAAGGAGGATCGGCAAAAATCATATCTACCGAGTTTTCAGGCAGGGAATTTAAAAGTTCTAAACAATCTGCTTGGTATAGTTTGAATCTCGGTTTTTCGTAGTATGGTTTTTGCATAGTAAGTTGATTATATCCTAGAAAAGATTATATTTTCAATTTAGGACTAATTTTATTTAAGACCATTTTTAATGTAACAGGTTGATACCTGTTTTTTGGATATTTTTTTAATCCCTTTTTTACAAAGCCACAAGATTCATATGCTTTAATAGCACGAATATTTTCAGGCCTGACTTCCAAATATGATTTTAAATACCCAAGTTTGTTAAAACCTAACAATAAAGCTTTTTTGATTGCCTTTATGCCAATCCCTTTATTCCAATACTCTTTTTCTCCGATGACTATTGTAATTTCAAATGTATTTGAATCTTTATGCTTTAATGCGAGATGACCTATTGTTTTTTCATCATATTGAATAATGTAGTGATGATCTTTTTTGCTTTCAATCATCTTGAAAAAATAGCCAGGGAGTTTTTCGTCTGGTTCGTCAAAATTACCACTGGTTAGAGTAATTAGGTCTTGATCTTTCCACCATTTGAGGAAAAAAGGAAGGTCTGATTTTTTAATTTTTGTAAGTTTGATAGACATTTGTGAGTATATAATTAGCACCAATTCTTTTGAATTAAAATTTTTATCAATGTTTATATGCTGAAATTTTACATTAAAAAGATTATATTTTCAATTCTGAAATATTATATTTATGATTCAAATTCTTTATAAATCTATAATATAATTCATGAAAAATGTTTCAATAGCAGCAACTGTTTCTTTTTTTAATTTTGGATTACTTTCGGCTACCCATTTTGCAAAATTATATAATTCTTGACTGTCAACTTTTATCCATTTTTTATTCTGAAATAAAAAGAAAAACAGAGTAGTCATTGCCAGCCTTTTATTTCCATTCTGAAATGGATGGTTTTTGATCATGAAATAAAAAAGTATTGCTGATTTTTTAATAAGTCCAGGATATAGTTGTCTACCTCCAAAAGATTGAAAAGGCGCTTCTAAACATCTTTCAAGTGTATTAACAAAGCGAGTACCAAAATTTGGAATTGGTTCGTCCCATGACATTGTTTCAGTGGCCAACCGGTGGGCAATGTATTCCACATCTTTAATTGTAAGCTCTTTTAATTTCATAACTATTCTTTCCCAAGAAGCTCCAATGTTTTCCCATATTCTTTTACAGCCTTTTCAACAGCTTTTTTAATTTCCTCTTTTTTTTCTTCGGATAAATCATCTGTAGCTAATTTATTAACATATTCCATTGGAATAGCATAAATACGCCCTATTTTTTCAGCTGGGATTTGTCCTTTTTTGATCCGATTAAAAACAGTTATTCTACTTACGCCCAGAATTTTTGCTAGTTCAGCAACGGATAAATATTTTTTACTTTGATTTTCTTGTTTTTCTTGCATAATTTTTTCGTTAACCTTGTAATATTGATAGGTTAACATATGTTAATCTATTGGTCAAGCCTGTTTAACGAGTTTTATAAAGTTTTATTTGAGGTTTTTAAAGTAGTTTTTTTTAAGTTTAATTTTTTATTTGGTTGTTCGATAGACAGATTAAATTTTCAATTCTGAAATATTGGAAATTTCTATTAGTAATAGTTTAGTTGCTGGTTTTGTTTTTAATTTTGGGATAACAGCTGAAGTGAAGGAAAGTTTTTCAGCTTCGCGCAGTCGTTTTTCCATTTGGCTGACTGGTCTGACTTCTCCGCCTAGTCCTACTTCTCCAATGTATATTGTTTTACTATTTAGGGCAATATTTTTTGTACTGGAAATAATGGCAGACACGACTGCGAGGTCAAGAGCTGTTTCCTTGGTTTTGTAACCTCCAACTATATTTAAATGTATGTCTTTGTTTGTAAGATTCAGATTTGTCCGTTTGCCGATGACGGCTGTGAGCATTTGCAAGCGATTTAGGTCATAGCCGGAAACTTTTCGCTGTGGATAGCCAAAAATTGTGGTTGTAGCCAGAGCTTGAACCTCTGTTAGGAAAGGCCGTGAGCCCTCGATAAAGCAACTAAGTGCTGTGCCGGCTTGATTGGCAGTAGATTGGTCGAAAAAAGCTGAACTGGGGTTGGTGACTTCTTTTAGACCTGTGGCGGTCATTTCAAAAAGGCCGATTTCATTGGTTGAACCAAAGCGGTTTTTGACAGATCTTAGTATCCTCAAATCATGAAAGCGATCACCTTCAAGATAAATAACAACATCGACCAGATGCTCCAAAGTTTTTGGTCCAGCTACTGCGCCGTCTTTGGTCACATGACCGGTTATAATGACTGAAGTCTTGGTTTTCTTAGCGGTTTCGAGCAGTTTGACGCTACAAGCGCGAATTTGCGTAATATTGCCGGGTTCGCCGGCGATTTCTTCAGAATAGATAGTTTGAATTGAATCTATGACAATCAAATCGCAGTCAAGTTCTTCAATGGCAGCGATAATTTGTTCCAACTTTGTTTCTTGGAGCAGATTGAGATTTTCATCTTGCCAATTTAGTCTATCTGCGCGAAGTTTGATCTGATCAGGCGATTCTTCACCTGAAATATAGAGGATGTTTAATTTTTGTCCGGCTAAATTTTTTATAATTTGAAGTGCAAGAGTTGATTTACCGATTCCTGGTTCGCCACCAAGAAGAATCAGACTGCCACTAACAATGCCTCCACCAAGCACAGAGTCAAGTTCAGTAATTTGGGTTTTGAGCCTTGGAATGGTTTGGTTTTTGATGTCAGAAAAATTAATTAAATTGTTTTTATTTAAGGAAAGTTTATTAGGAGTTTTTGTTTGGTTGCTCGAAATAACTTGTTCAGATAGAGTGCTCCAAGCGCCACAACCCAAACAACGCCCGGACCATTTGGGGAACTGGGCGTCGCATTTGGAACAAATATAGATTTTTTTTAATGAGGACATAATTTTTTATTCTGGGCAGGAACAACTATCTGAATAGACATAACAGGAGTTTGTTCGGCAAGTTTTCGCTGGATTATATTCAAAATGCCAAATTTCCTTTAGGTATCTTTGCCAACCAGCTTCATACATGATAGTGGCCAAGATTCTAGTGCCTTTAACCCATTTTGGATCAGCCTGACTATCACTACTAGAAGTGGTGACTGCTTTATTTGTAGCATTATCAATTAATGTGACATCAACGGCTCGTCCCATACTATGATCTGAAGTTCCTGGCCAGGCTTTTATAGGACCAAGTTTAGCTTCTTGCGCAGCTCCTTGACCAATATATTTGGAACAAACAATGTTAAGTTCTGATTTCAGAGATCTGAATCCAGAAACAATTCTGATTGTATAACCTTTTTGATTGGCGATTTGTCCGGCGCGTTCGAGAGGGTCAACTAATGTTTTTGGAATTAATGTTCCTTTATCTGATTTTAAGCCAGTTGCTTCAATTGCTTGTACTGTATCTGCAATTTGGTACATGCCCGGAAAATCATTTTGCCAGGCAGATTTATTGGCACATAAAATTCGACATTCTTCAATCGTCTTGCAAGCAGCGCCACTGGTGGCAGCAATAGCTGAACTATCTTGAGCATCGGCTAGGTCTACAATGGCATTTTCAATAATTTTTTCCGAGATGAGGTTGACTGACAGAGAACTGGGATTTGTAAGATCAGGGTTTATGGCTAGCAATATCACAAATGAACTAAGGAGTATTATTAGTCCATAGAGTGATTTCAATACCATTGATTTGCCGGTTTCAACATTTTTGGCACTAAATCCAGCTGTTAAATATAATATTCCACCGATAATTATTAATAAAACTGACAGAAGTGCGCCGAAAACAACAAAATATTTATATAGTCCAACAACACATTGGCTGATCCATGGGAAATTGACATCTTGACCTGTGAGGCCGGAAACTGGTTTTAGTTTGCAGATATCAGCTAGTACAGATAATTTTGGTGGAGCAAAGCTAAAAGGTTGATTCTCAATGACTTTAGTCTCGGTCTCTTCTTTGACTAATGCTGGTGGGTTTGAACCAACAACGGTTCCTTTACCACCACACAAAGCAGTGTATGAACCAGTTGTTTGATTGGCTAATTCATCAAAACTTAAATGATCTTTGAAACATTGTCGGAAAACATCTCCGTGGTTTAATCGGTTGGCCAAGATTAATTTGACTTTGTCAGGAGCTTTTTCTTTGGCATTGTTACTGTCAGGAATGGTTCCTGGAGAATTAACTTCAGTATAGGAAATAAAATGTGTTCCTCCTCCATAGCTGGCAGCGTCTTTGCACCAATTGCCATAACAGGCATCAAAGAAAAGAGTGGTTGAAGCTGGAAGGCCGTGCTTGAGATATTGACGGATGGTGTTGCCTCCTGCGCTGTGGCCAGATAGTATGATTGTTGAATCAGAAAATGGTGTTAAGGAAGTTAGAACTTCTTTGGCTTCATTATAAAAACAAGTGAACTCACCACTACTAATTGTTTGTCCAGTGCTTCCAGTTTGCTTCAATCTTGGCATGAATATTACAGCATTCACACCTGAAGTCTTTAATTCAGCTACTCGTTCGTCCCAATCATACTTGGTATATAGTGAGTTTAGATTGCTAGTGGTTGCTGGGTCATAGGTCTGGGCTTCTTTTTCTCCATGAGTGAAATCTTTACCATGAAAATGCAAGTAAACAGTATCTATCCCGCTAATTCCTTTTGGTAAAATTATGGCTCTTGGTCGGTTGATGTTTTCTAGGTTTGGGCAGGCAGAGTCATAAGTATACAAGAACGCATTAGTTGATTCTGCTGATAGTGTTGTTGTAGGAGCAGCTTGAGTTTGTCCTGGAAAAAAAAGATAACAAAAGAATAGAATACTGAAAAAAAAGATTGAAAATTTTATTTTCATTTTGTTTTTATTTTAATTGAATTTTATGTAAAGTTTTGGTTGATTTATTGGTGAAAAATAGGGTTGAACCATCACTGCTGACTTCCATTTGTTCAATGGTATAATTGTATTCTGGTTCAGCCACGAAAGTGGTTGCTCCGGTTCGGACATTTACTTGGTAGATATTGTCAGGGATGTTGTCGGCCAATTCACGAAACCAACCAGCTCCGTCTGGCATTTCCTTTGGCACGGCGCAGTACATAGTGTCATTGGTGGCAAAAGTGCATTTGTCAGCCCAGGTATTTAGATTTAATTTTTTGTGATTGAAACCAATATTGTCACCGGAAGCATCAACAATATAGAGTTCAGGTTTATTGTTATTCAATGAATTGTGGGCGCTATAAATCAATTGCTGTCCAGTCGGAGTGTATTGCATTGAACTGCCATAACCATTTAATTCAATTGAACGGAAATTTTCATTGTCTTGTCCAATAAAATAAATAGTATTTAAATCTGAATTGTTGGATTTTTCAAAAGTGGCAATGTATTGACTGGTTGGAGAAATATTGATGTTTATTTGATTGCTTTTGTTGCCGATGGCTTCAAGATATTTTTGTCCAGAACCATCTGTATTGGCGATAGCGATAAATCGCTTGTCTTTGTTGCTATCCATGTCTTTGAAAGCGATTTTATCCTCGGAAGAAGAAAAATCAAATTCAGTCCAGTTTTTTGGTAGAGTGGTTTGTTTGTTTGATTTGAAATCATAGAGAATGTTGGAACCATCTGGGAATTCCAGAATGGCTTTTTCTGATTTTGAAGCCCAGGTAATATTTTCTATATCTGCAAATTTTTTGTTTGATAATAAGATTTTGTTGCCTTGATCATCAATTTTATAAAATAATCCAGAATCTTGATTGTAAGACAAGATTGAATTGCCTGTACTGTCAAGAGCAATTTCTTTGGTTCTGGCAACATCAACATCAATAACAGCAGTGACACCGCCACTGGCGGTTTGGGAAACCTCTTCGGCTGGAGCAACAGGCTGGCGTCGAATGATTTCAAGCGCAGCTGGTATGTTGATATCAGCTGAATCTTCACCTGAAATGATTGTTCTGTCTCCTGGTTTGGCTAATTCAGAAATAGAGCCTGATTCTTCTTCTTCGGTTGGTGTGCTAATAGGTTCGGTTTTGAAGAAAAAATAATATAGCCCAAAACCAATAGCGATTGAGACTAAAATAAAACCAATTAGTAACGAGATTTTTTGCCAAGTGAATTGCATAGTATTGATTATAAAAAAATTATGAATGAAGGGAGGTGATAGTTGATAGTTGTGAGTTGTGAGTTGATAGTTATGAGTTGATAGTTGTGAGTTGATAGTTGATAGTTGTGAGTTGATAGTTGATAGTTGTGAGTTGATAGTTGTGAGTTGATAGTTGTGAGTTGATAGTTGATAGTTGTGAGTTGATAGTTGTGAGTTGATAGTTGTGAGTGATTGATGCCTAGTGTCTAGTCCCTAGTTACTTTTAATCTAAAATAAGCTCTTGATATAGCTAGTCAAAACATCGCCGATATTCATCAAACCATAAGCAATTAGACTAAACATTATAATGAAAACTGCGGTGCCAAAACAACCCATGCCACCACAACTACCAACAGCAATTCTAATAATTCTATTTCGGGTTTTCTTTTTTTGTTTGTTGGCTTGAGTTTGGGTTTGTGAACCATCTTCGCTTTCAATTTCATCAGGCTCATCATCATCATCTTCTTCTTCTATAATTTCATTTCTTTCCTCATCAAAATTATCTTCATCTTCAAGTTGTTCCGAGTCTTCATCTTCATTGGTTATAAAAGTTTGATTGTCTTTTGATTGGTCGTCTTCTGACGAATCAATATTGGTCAATTGAGTCAGAGGTGGAGTTTGGTTAAGTTCGGAAATTTTAGCAATTTGTTCAAATTGTTTTTGTCGTAGGAGTTCTGCCTCGGCTTGTTTTTCTTCGGAAATATTTGTTAGCCTTTGGCCGAGCATTGTTGCTTGGTCATTTGGCGGAGAATCAATTATGCTTGCAGGATTAGCTGCTTGACGGCGCAGATTTTGATCCAGCTGATTTAACTTATCAGTTCTAGCAGAATTGTTTCTTGTTGATGAACTGGCCATATTTTTTTTATTTTTGTTTTGGTAGAGAGATTGTTAGATTAGACTAACAATTTATCAATAAGTGGTTTTTCAATGTATTCGTGAATAATTTTATCAGCGCCTCTGGCACCATTTTTTTGTTTGAGACAGAGATCGACCAGCTCGGTTAATTGTTTTTGGTCTAGATCAAAAGATAAACCAGTAGCTTCAATCAATGGGATGGTTTGTTTTATTTTGTTTTTTATAATTTTTTCAATCGCTGGTTTTGATAAATGGTTGTAGAGAATTATTTGATCAATACGATTGATAAATTCTGGACGAAATGATTTTTTCATTTCTTCTAAAATCTGATTTTGCAGATTGTCATCATTGTTTGAACCAAACCCAATTTGAATGTTTTTATCAAAATATTCAGATCCAAAATTTGAGGTCATGACAATGATTGTGTTTTTGAAGTTTATTTTTTTGCCTTCAGCGTCTGAAATGTGGCCGTCTTCTAATATTTGCAGTAATAAATTTATAACATCTGGATGAGCTTTTTCAATTTCATCAAATAAAACCAAAGAATATGGTCGTTTGCGCACTAGGTCAGTAAATTTATTACTTTCACGATAGCCAACATAACCGGCTGGGGCACCGATGAGCTTCGAAGAATTGAATTTTTCAGCGAATTCTGACATGTCGATCCTGATAAAGGCTTCTGCGTCATGGAAAAGATGCTCGGCCAGCATTTTGGCGGTTAGAGTTTTGCCAACACCACTTGGACCAAGAAGTAGAAATGAAGCCAATGGTTTTGAGGTACTTTGGAAACCGAGCTTGGATCGGAGAATGGTGTGAACAATTTTTTCAATTGCATGATCTTGTCCAATAATTTGTTTTTTTAATTTAGAATTTAGTTTTTTTAATTCAGAAAGTTCGCCATGTTTTAGCTGTGATAGCGGAATATTGATTTTAGCAGAAATGATGGCCAAAATATCATCCTCGTTAATTTCTTTTGGATTTAATAAAATTTCTTGGTCAATTTTTTCTTGCAATTGTTTTAATTTGTCAGATACAAGATTTTCTTTTTGCTTGAGTGATAGAGCTCGGTTGAATTGCTCTTCTCGGACGGCAATTTTTTTATGTCGTTTGATGGTAGCTAATTCTTTTTCAGCGTTTTTGAGCTCCGAGTATAATAAATGTTTGGAACTCTCGATTCTTTTCTGCGCAGCAGCTTCATCGATTAGGTCAATGGCTTTGTCTGGTAGGAGTTTGTCTTGGATATAACGACTTGAGAGATGAACTGCCTGTTTTATGGCTTCGTCGGAAAATTTTACATTGTGAAATTCTTCATAATAATCTTTTATACCATGTAAAATTTGTTCAGCTTCAATTAGAGTTGGTTCTTTTAGTAAAATTGGTTGGAAGCGTCGTTCTAGAGCGGCATCTTTTTCAATAAATTTCTTGTATTCATCCGAAGTGGTGGCTCCGATACAGCGAATATCACCTCGAGCTAAAATCGGTTTGAGCAGGTTGGCCGCATCCATGGTGCCGGTTGATGATCCAGCGCCGACAATATTATGGATTTCATCAATAAAAATTATTGTATTGGGATCTGATTTTACTTCATTAATGATTTGTTTCAGGCGATTTTCAAAATCTCCTCGATACATGGTACCGGCTATGATTGAGCCGAGATCAAGCGAAAGAATTTTTTTGTTTAATAAAATATTTGGGACTTCCCCTTGAAGAATTTTTTTAGCTAAACCTTCGACCAAAGCGGTTTTGCCAACACCTGGTTCGCCTAAAATGACAGGGTTATTCTTGTGCTTACGGCAAAGTATTTGGATCATGCGGTTGATTTCTTGATCGCGATTGATGACTGGATTGATGTCGGATTGGACTTTCTCGTCGGTTAGATCGGTTGAGAAGTAACTAATGATTGCGCCATCATCGCCAGTGAGTAATTCATCGTCTGGGAAGTCGGTAGCTGGAGTTTTTTTGAACTGGCGAGTGAGCTCGGGAAATTTTGAATTACCCCGAAGCAAAGCATCAAGCTGATTTAATAATTTTTGTGGATTGATGTGAAATTCGGAAAAGAATTGAGTAATTATTTTTGGTGGTTGCTCGATCAAAATACTCAAACAATGTTCAGTCCCGACAAAGTAGTGATTTAATTCTTCAGCTAGAGTAAAGGCGCTAAGAACCAGAGCATTAATCTTTAGTTCATTGTCAGCGATGTTTTCGGTTTTTAGGAAAAATTTTTTTAGGGTTTCCTGGTCAAGATTTTTTTGTTTGAAGATGTCAGATAGTAGCGAGCCTTCTACTGAAAATAATTCAAAAATAAAATAATTCAGAGGAACTATTTTTAGTTTGTTCTCATCTGCTTGGTTTTTTGCAGAATTCAAGCAAGCTTTTAAGTTTTTGGAAAATTTATTTTGAATATTATTTATCATAAAAAGTTGGTACTGTTTGTTTGATTTTATTTGGAGTAGATTAGATTGTTATTTCTCGAAGTTTTTTTATCCGGTCAGCAATTGGTGGGTGAGTAGAAAAGAGATTACTGAATTTTTTCTGTGGACCAAATGGACTCGAAATGAATAAGTGAGCGGTTGAATGTCCAGCTTTTTGCATTGGTTCGGAATATTGGCTGATTTTTTCTAGTGCATTGGCTAGACCGTCAGGAAAGCGAGTAAGTAGGGCTCCACTGGCATCGGCCAGATATTCTCGTTTACGGGATATGGCTAGTTGGATGAGTTTGGCGATGATAGGTGACAAGACAACAGAAACCAAGCCGATTATCAGTAAAATTATTCCTAAATTTCCTTTATCATCTCGTTTTCGACCGAAAAAAGACATTCGAAGAAATATGTCTGAAATTATAGCGAGGAAGCCGACTAAAACAATGACAATCATCATTAATCTGATATCATAATTTTTTATGTGTGAAAGTTCATGAGCAATCACGCCTTCCAGTTCTTCGTTTTCAAGTTTTTCAATTATTCCTGTGGTTAAAGCGATGGAAGCATGCTCGGGATCACGGCCAGTAGCAAAGGCGTTTGGGGCAGGATCATTGATAATATAAATGGCAGGCATGGCTACACCAGCGGTAATACAGAGGTTTTCAACCAAACGGTAGACATAGGGGTTGTCAGATTTTTCAATGGCTCTAGCGCCGGTGCTGACAAGGGCAATTTTATCGCCAGAATAGTAACTGACAAGAGACATTGTCGTGGCAAAGATGCCAGCAAAAATTAATAAAACAAATCCAGTTTCATAATATAAACTAATGAAATAGGCAATAAATAAAACAAAGACAATGAAAATTGCCATGAGGAAAAAAGTTTTTCGTTTATTGGCGTCAATTTGTGAGTACATGGTGTGGTGTTACAATATTACGAACATTACAAAAATTAGAAATGGTGAACTGTGAAAGATTGTGAAAATAAGATGATGCAGGTGTTGATTTGGGATAAATTCACTATGAATCTACCCTTCGTTGCCTCAGGGCAGGCTGTGGTTATAAAAATACTGAGGTTGCAGACATACAAGAAATGTAAATCTGCAAATTCTGTATTTGTATTTTTTAAAACTCAACTTTAACATTAGCTTTTTCTTCTTCACCAGCTTCAAAAAATTCATATTTATTAAATCCTAGCATTCCGGCAACAATGTTGTTAGGGAAAATTTGGATTTTTGTGTTGAAGTCTCTGACATTGCCATTGTAAAATCTGCGGGCAGCTTGGATTTTGTTTTCTGTATCTGATAGTTCATCTTGAAGTTTAAGAAAATTCTGATTGGCTTTCAAGTCAGGATAAGCTTCGGCTAAAGCAAAAATTGATTTCAAAGTTTGTGAAAGCATATTTTCGGCTTCAGCTTTGTCATGAGCGCCTTGAGCTGACATGGCTTTGGTTCGAGCTTCTGTAACTTTTTCAAAAGTACCTGATTCATGAGAGGCATAGCCTTTTACTGTACTGACAAGATTTGGGATCAAGTCATAACGCCTCTTTAACTGGACATCAATGTCTGACCAAGCTTCGTCTGTACGGTTTTTAAATTTGATCAATCCGTTGTAGACTCCGATAAGCCAAACAACAAGGACGGCAATCAAACCTAAGACAATATAAAGTGCTGTCATAGTTTGTATCTGTTCCTTATGAATAAATTATAATTATGAAAG
>MFGJ01000004.1 GCA_001778235.1 Candidatus Falkowbacteria bacterium RIFOXYC2_FULL_36_12 | reverse complement strand
AATATTTTAAATATCTTTGAAAATCATATCCAACAGATATTTTCAAAACATAGAATACTAAAAGAAAATAATGCTCAAGTATTTTCTACTCGCAATTTATTAATTAATTCACTTATGTCAGGGCAAGTAAGAGTAAAATGAGAGATAAAAAATGGTATGGCTCAAGCAAATAATCGAAGACGGAAGATATGCAAAGTTTAAGCTTAATCTTGATATCATTGAAAAAAATTTAGCAGAGAAAAATACGAATGGAGCTGTAGAAGCGTCAAAAGCCTTAATCGAATCCGTATGCAAAACCATTTCTGGAGATCTTGGTTTAAAAATTGATTCTGCTTGGAATGTTCCTAAAGTAGTTAGCGAAACTTTGAAAGTAACTCCGTTTGTTAAAAATATGGAGAAAGATGACGCAGACAGAACAAAAGCAATCTGTGGTTGTATTTTAACTATTGCAAGTAAAATAGCAGAATTTAGAAACGATTATGGGTTTATGTCTCATGGAAGAGATATTGAAGAAGCAAAAAAATGCGATGAAGTAATCTCTCAACTTGTTTATTTTTCAACAGATATAATCTGCTCATTTTTGATAGAAATTCATACTAATTTTAGCACTCTAAAAGATTTAAAAAGAGTTGATTATGAAAAATATAAAGAGTTTAACGAGTGGTTTGATGATGAAAATGGAGATGTAATTATTGGCGCATTAAAATTTTCAGCAAGTCAAACTTTATATAATAATGATATCTCAGCATATATTGACGCGTTGAATGACTATTTTGATAAAATTGATAAAATAGAAAGTCCACAAGATGATGAAAATGTCACACATAACTGAATCACATATTGAAGAAGCTGCTCTTGAAATACTCAAAGAGCAGGGATATAAGATACTTAGTGGTCCAGAAATAGCGGTAGATGGAACTACACCAGAAAGAAACTCATATCAGCAAGTTATTCTTTTAGATAGACTAAAGGAAGCAATAAACAGGTTAAACCCCACTATTCCAGAAGAAGCAAAAGAAGACGCTGTAAAGAAGCTTACAAGAACAGAAAGCCCAAAATTAATTGTGAATAACCAAAGATTCCATGATTTTTTAGTAAATGGTGTTCCTGTTGAATACAGAAAAGATGGAAGAATAAAGGGAGACATTGTTTACTTATTTGATTTTAAAAATCCAAGAAATAATGAGTTTGTTGCTGTAAATCAATTCACAGTTATAGAAAATAACCACAATAGAAGACCAGATATTGTTATTTTCATAAATGGTTTACCTCTTGCAGTAATTGAATTAAAAAATCCTGCTGATGAAAATGCAACAATATGGTCGGCTTACAATCAACTACAAACTTACAAAGAAGAAATATCCAGCTTATTCAACTATAATGAAATTCTTATAATAAGTGATGGAACAGAAGCAAGAGCAGGAACTTTAACATCTGAGAAAGAATGGTTTTTGCCATGGAAAACGATTGACGGAAAAGAAATTGCTCCGAAAGCACTTCCACAACTTCAAGTTTTATTAGAGGGAATGTTTGAGAAAACGAGAATTATTGATATGGTAAGAAATTTTATAGTTTATCAAACAACAAAAAAGAAGATAACAAAGATCATGGCTGCTTATCATCAATATCATGCAACAAATAAAGCAATTGAATCAACAATTAAAGCAACAAAAAAAGATAGAAGGGCAGGAGTTGTCTGGCATACTCAAGGTTCAGGAAAAAGCTTAACAATGGTTTTCTATTCTGGAAAACTCGTCCTCTCAGAAGAATTAGAGAATCCAACAATTGTAGTCCTAACAGACAGAAATGATTTAGATGATCAATTGTTTAATACATTTAGTTCAAGCCAAAGCGTGTTAAGACAAAAACCAATACAGACAGAATCAAGAGAAAAACTTAAAGAAAATCTGAGTGTTTCTTCTGGCGGAATTGTCTTTACTACAATTCAAAAGTTCTTTCCAGAAAAAAAAGGAGATAAATATCCTATTCTTTCTCCAAGAAAGAATATTGTTGTTATAGCTGATGAGGCTCACAGAAGCCAATATGATTTTATTGATGGTTTTGCAAGGCATATGAGAGACGCTTTGCCAAATGCATCGTTTATTGGATTTACTGGAACACCAATTGAATTATCAGACAAAAGCACACCAGCAGTATTCGGACATTATATTGATGTGTATGATATAGAACAAGCTGTAATTGATGGGGCAACAGTAAGAATATTCTATGAAGGAAGATTGGCAAAACTTGAGCTTAAAGAATCCGAAAAGCCAAAGATTGATCCTGAATTTGAAGAAGTTACAGAACAAGAAGAGACAGCAAAAAAAGAAACCCTGAAGAGTAAATGGGCAAGATTAGAAGCGGTTATTGGAAGCGAAAAAAGAGTTAAGGTCATCGCCAAAGACATTGTAAAACATTTTGAGCAAAGAGAAGAAGCAATGGAAGGAAAAGCGATGATTGTTTGCATGAGCAGAAGAATTTGCGTAGATTTATTCAATGCAATAAAAAAATTAAAACCAGGGTGGTATAATAAGGATGATGACAAAGGGATTATTAAAGTAATTATGACTGGTTCTGCTTCTGACCCTCTTGGATGGCAAGAACATGTAAGAACAAAGTTAAAAAGAAGAGAGTTAGGAGACAGATTCAAAGATTCAAGCGACCAATTCAAGATAGCAATAGTTAGGGATATGTGGCTTACCGGATTTGATGCTCCATGCCTCCATACATTATATTTAGACAAGCCCATGAGAGGACACGGCTTAATGCAGGCAATAGCAAGAGTAAACAGAGTTTTCAAAGACAAGCCCGGAGGATTAATTGTTGATTATTTAGGTGTAGCAGATGAACTAAAGAAAGCATTGGCTAATTACACACTAAGTGGCGGAAAAGGAAAGCCGACATTTGACCAAGAGGACGCTGTTGCCGTCATGTTAGAGAAATATGAGATTGTAAATAACCTATTTTACAAGTTTGATTATAAAAAATTCTTTTCAGGAACAGCAAAAGAGAAGATGATAATACTTCCTGCTGCTATGGAACATGTTTTAAAGCAAAAAGATGGTAAAGAAAGGTGCTTAAAATATGTAACTGAACTTTCAAAAGCGTTTGCGTTAGCCGTTCCGCATGAAGAAGCAATCAAAATAAGAGATGATGTTGGATTCTTCCAAGCTGTAAGATCAGCTTTAGCAAAAGCAACAACAGAAAAAGGCAAACCTGAAGATGAATTAAATACTGCAATCAAACAGATAGTTTCAAAAGCAATTACTTCGGATGAAGTTATAGATATTTTTAAAGCGGCAGGATTAAAGAAGCCAGATATTTCAATTTTATCAGATGAATTTCTTGCAGAAATAAAAGGTTTAGAACATAAAAATTTAGCACTAGAAACATTAAAGAAACTTCTTAACGATGAAATCAAAACAAGAGCAAGAAGGAATATTGTTGAAGCGAGAGCTTTCTCTGCAATGTTAGAACAAACAATAAAAAAATATCAAAACAGAAGCATTGAAGCGGCCCAGGTTATTACCGAATTAATTGATATAGCAATAGAAATTAGAGAATCTAAAAATCGTGGAGAAAAATTAAATCTCACAGAAGATGAGCTTGCATTTTATGATGCTCTAGTAGATAATGGCAGTGCAAAAGAAGTTTTAGGTGATGAAACTCTAAAGCAAATTGCAAAAGAGCTTACAGAAAAAGTAAAACAAAATACTTCAATAGATTGGACTTTAAGAGAGAGTGTGAAGTCAAAATTGAAAGTCTTAGTTAAGAGATTACTTAGAAAGTATGGTTATCCTCCAGATAAACAGGAAAAAGCAACAGAATTGGTATTAGAGCAGGCAGAATTAGTATCTAAAAATTGGGTTGAACAATAGTTAGTTTTCTCGCCCCCTCGTTAGTCGTCGTTACGGAATTCCCCCCTCGTCGTTTCGTTAGTTTAAAATTGTCCCCCTTTGAGATTTCACTTTGTGAAATCTCCTATCGTTAATTGTCCTTTCAATTCTGTGGGACATCCATAAATATCATATTCGAAGACATCTTTACCTTGCTGTTCTTGAATGTATCTCTTGACTTGCTCTTGTGAAACATGACCAGCAGAGCCGCAGTAATAACCTCTTGCCCAGAGATTATCAAATCCGCTTCCAAAGTGCTGTTTGTATCCAAGATACTTTAAATCTGGAAAACATCTTCTCAACTGTATTGAAGTGTTGCCTTTTAGCTTGTGGATTATCTTGAAAGGCGTTACTGTCGGCTTTGCACCTACAAATAAATGCAGATGGTCTGGCATAATCTCTAATGCCAGATTGCTAATGCTCATTTCTTGGCATTGCCCTTCAATAATTGCTTTCAGAACTTCAACAACCTTCCCAGTCAATATTGGCTTCCTGTATTTAGGAATCCAGATAATGTGGTAATTGATGTTGTATTTGCAATGGTGAGATGTTCTCACAGTTGCGATTTTACTCTCAATCTTATGCACTTCTGGATTAAAGTGCGGATATAATTTTTTAGTCATAGCGACCACCTCATGCTGAAGGTGGTTGCTTGTATCGTTAGGGGTTTTTCGTTTAGCGAACCATACATTAAACTTTTAGCTGATTAGCGACCTCTACAAGAGGGAAAAGTTTAAGTGAAATGGTTTGCGTGAGAAACCCCCAGCTTTAGCTGGATTTATTTTGGGAGTATGTCATGCTCTCCGTTAGGACGAGATTTTAGTGCAACGATGCCGAAGGCAAAAATCTCGAGTTCAGAAGTCGGCCGTATTCGCATTTGGTTAGGCGGGAAGAAAATATTATGCAAGTTTCTTTTCAAATTTATAGTAAATGTGAACTCTTAGTAAAATGGTTAAAGCTAAAAAAATTAATCCTATTAAGAAAAAAATCAATACAATAATATTTGCGAAGGTTGAGTGAGGAATTCTGGGATAGACCAAAGTAAAGAAAAAGATTATTGAAAAAACAAACAAAAAGATGCCAATTATTGCTCCTCTTGTTCCATTTTTTCCACTTATGACTCCAGAACCATCTTTTGGAGTAATGACCCAAAAACGATTTTTCAAGAATTCACTATAACAAGAAGCATGAAATTTTGAATAAGGGAATTTCGGGTAATATTGTGTTACTGCAATAAAATCTTTATTTGATTTTATTTCTTTATGGCATCTGTCACAAAGGATTTTTTCCATATTATTACCTATTTTAATGTTCCATGTGAACCAATGTAATCTGCATAGGCTTTGCAGTCTTTAGGTTCGAGGCTGTTTTCAATATCTTGAATCGCAGATTCAGAAAATACAATTCCATTTTGCCAATTACCTGCAGTTTCTTTGGTATGTATATTCACTTCAACATTTAGAAGATTTGAAACGGTTCTTGCACTTTTGCAATCTTCAGGCATATTTTGATTATATTTTACTAAATAGTTATCACCAGAAATTTTTGTTACTTCTTTGCTGACAGAACTTTTACATCTTCTGGTTTTTTCAATAATTTCTGGAGTTAGTTGTTTGATTCCTTGCTCTTCATAAACTTTGGCTACTTCATCAATACAATCAGAGAAGCGGTTTTGTGATTGTATAACTTTGTTTAATAACAATACTTCAGAATTTGAATCTGTAATTTGCGTTATTTCTGAATCGTTAATTTTTGGGGTGTTGAATAAAACAACTGCTATGGTTATGATTACCGCAACTACAACAAATCCCAGAATTAAATAGTTTTGCTTCTTCATATTTTAGATTAATATTTAAGCAAGTTTTTAAATGTTCTTATTTTCTTCCCGCCGTTTAGTTATCGTAGGCCGACTTCTGAATTGAGCATAACATATGCGATTTAACGA
>MFGJ01000003.1:4006-7016 GCA_001778235.1 Candidatus Falkowbacteria bacterium RIFOXYC2_FULL_36_12 | reverse complement strand
TGCTCTGTTTCACATTCAATCATTTTGCCACCTTGCATAGACACGAAAGCTGTATAATCATCTCCATACCTTGCAGGATCTACAGCCAAAACTCGCCAACCCTTAGTTGGCATTGCATTTAATGACTTATAGCAAGACTCAAGAGAGATGAGACTATTTGCGCTCTGCTTAAGTATCTCCCCCAGCACACGAGCCTTAAACATTGGACTCTCTTTGCCCCATTTGCGCTCCATGTGCTCAACCCAAGCCCTACTAGCCATACCTGGTATAATCTCTTTGCCTGCAATGTAATTTGGTGATTCATAGGCAGAATAAGTAAAGGTCTTAAATGATGGATCACTAAACGACCTTATAAACTCACCGTCTGCTCTTGTCGGATTGCCAGCTAAATAAAGATATGAATTATCACTGGTCATTATGCCATCTATCTGTTCGTAGATGGAATCATCAACTGCTTGCGCCTCTGTAACAATCACTAGTAAATTGCGACTCTTAAACCCTTGGAACTTGCCCACCATCTGGTTGGCGTCCTTAGTCGTAAAGCCTAGTGCATACCAGTTAGGCAATATCTCGATCGAGGTTGATAACACTTTGCCACCAAGTTTAGCCTGCCAATATTTATGGATCTCACCCCACACAATTTTTTCGACTTGCCTTGCAGTTGGAGCTGTAGTAATCACGACGCTTTCTGGGAAGCTATACAAAAACCATAAAGACAATAATCCACTTATAAAATCTTTTCCCATCGAATGTCCTGATTTTACTGATACTTTTTTGTGTGTAGTGAAAGCATTAAGAATATCGATATGCCCTTGCCATGTTAGAGTTTTAACGCCTAAAACCTCTCGACACCAGCCTACTGGGTTTTGTTGTGCCGCTTTAAAGTTTTGTGTCATTTCGTCGATTGTTTGCATTTATTTGTTTGCCTCAATTATTTTTTTGCCAATATCAGCCCAAGTTAAATTAAGTTGACCACTCATTTCTACGGCTTGCGGCGCCTTACCATAAACCTTCTCTAAAATCCATTTCGCCGCCTCAAACTTAGTCCTGCCCTGCTCCAACCCATCCGTCATTACCTTAATAGCCCTATCAATCGCCCCTTGCTTCCTTAGCTCTTCTGCAAGGTCTTTTAGCCCTGTGCCCTTAGGTCTCCCACAAGGATTGCCTGATTTCCCTTTCTCAAATGCCATGATTGTTATTCCTTGTTACCAACACAAAAATCAACTTCAAACACTTCTCCGTATGGTATGTCTAGCAACTCTTTTACCCTCTCTTGCTGACTAGCGTCACAAACCAGCCTGATCTCAGACTGTCCCTCGCTGTCAAACTTGACAAAAGCTCCGTTGCTTGGTTTAGTTGCTATGATTTTCATCTATGCCCCTATATATGTAATGCACTTTGGACGTGATTTTGATCCACTGTTTTTTTATTTAGCGTAACCAAGCCAAAAAATAGGCATATTTTGGACGTGATTTTGACCCGACTTATTTTTATTAGAGGTTTAAAAGGATAAATGGTTCAAAAGGGGGAAGACCTAAAAGCTATCCCAAGCCAACCGAATATTAAAGTAAAGCTTAACCTTATTTCATAGAATCCAAAAAAGCTCTAAAATTCTTTAGTTTTTTATTTATTTTTTTGAATTCAAACTTTATTTTGCTTGGAGTATCTTTAAGTTCTTTTGCAATAACGGAGTAAGATACTGGCTCTGATTGCATCCTATAGCAATATATAGCTTTTTGTTTGTTGCTAAGAAGCAAAGATAAAACTCTTTCTATTAAAGTATCTACTCCACTATAAAAATCCTCTAGCCCTTCTTTTTTTCCTTCCATTGCTCTCATTTGTGCTTCAAGATATATATCTTGTTTATAATTATGTTGCACTTAATATCACTCTCCTGTTTTATCTTTCTAATCTAATAAGTTCCTGGTTGGAAATTCTTGGTCGAAACTTAATATTTTTCATTTAATTTCCCCTTATTAAACTTTGATCGAAAATATGCTGCTAGAACATCAGAATACCCTATCTCATATCCTTCTAAAAAATCATTATGCAAATCATATAAAGGCTTTAATTTTTCTTTTTCGTTTTCTGATAAAAGGTTATAAATAGCTTCTATCTCTTTGCCTCCATTGCTTTCTGATATTTTTCGCCTAAAAAATTTGGTTATAAAATTCATATTTTTTTGTTCTCCAATTTTCCTACTATGTCTTTCTTGTCTATAATCCCTTCTGTTTTGCTTATGTACTCTAGTCCCCACCGCATAAAAATAACTTCCTCCCCTACTTCAAACCCTTCTGTATCCTTCCCTTTAGCCTTGATGACACCTGAAAAAGGATATACATCTCTTAAATATTCGCTTTGTCCTTGTTGATACCCCAAAATAATTCCTGATTCCGTCTTTTGCTCAACCAGCAACACTTCGATTAGCAAATGCTCTGAGAATGGCTTAATCATTTATGTCTCCCTTTCATTTCTTTCTTTTCTTAGCTTTTTCTTTATATTATCCCAATGTTTAAAAATAGAAAACTTTATCATTGCGTTCCCTCTTTTTCTTTTAAATAGTCTATAAGATTGTTTATTGCAATTTTAATTATACTAGAGTCAAAACTATCACTATTAGCTGTTTTAATTTTTTCAGGTAACTCTACCCTTGGATTAAACTCTTTATAAACTATCAATCCTTCTGGATTAGTAAAAGAATCGTTTATTGATAAAAAGTTAAATGCTTCATTTTGATGCGTATAAGCCTTAAACTTATTTTCATAGAAATGATAATAAAAAAAATCTTTTGGTGCATCTCTCCAGCAAAGCTTTTTCCCAGCCAACATCGCCCTAATCGCTTCTGCTTTATTCATTTAGTTTGCTCCTTTTCTTACTTAATCACCACATATTTAACGCTCGGATTATTCTTTAGATATGTAGCGTTAATGAGCTTTTTCTTAATCCTATATACCGCAGTCTCAAAACCTTTCACTTCGTGTAATTCAACGCTTTCGTCATTATTGGTAAC
>MFGJ01000003.1:2973-4000 GCA_001778235.1 Candidatus Falkowbacteria bacterium RIFOXYC2_FULL_36_12 | reverse complement strand
ATCAACAATTAAATTACAAATATGAAATCCGTTAATATCGATAGATATTTTAACCTGTCGCCGCCAACCCTTAATTTCTTTAGCTTTTTTGAGAGTATCTAAATCTTTGGCATAATTAGCCTCCCTTTTACTATGATATACAACCCCATTATATTCCTTAAGAATAGCCCCAAACTTATTCTTCTTCTTTATATGCCAAATCATTTCCCCAGCTCCTCCTCAGGCAAATCTCTTTCTAGGATTACGTCAAAATGTCCTTTAAGCCAATGGCTATGAAGTTCGTCAAGATTGTATATAACAACTCCACAACAACAAACAACTTGCAAATGGTTATTCTCATCAAGCCCAAAGGATTCTACATCCTTAAAATCAGGACGACACATTCCCATGTATTTTTTCTGATACTTCACTCCCCCAGCTCCTTTATGCACTCTGGAAGACGACTGTAACGAAAAAAGTCTGTCGTGTCAGAATCTTCTAATGTTTTTTTAAAATAGACACAATAATCACTACAATCATCAATAGTTCGACAAGGACAATCTAACGATAGATTGGATCCATTGCAAAATTTCTCATCTTCAAGTTCCCACTCAATCTTTGGCATGGCTAGGCTCCTTCATAATTTTTATATTCTTTGTTATACATGATAAAACTTTTATAGTAACTGCACTAGAGCTTACATTCTTTTCAAAAGCTCTAATATCTTCAAACCATGATTTGCCTTCATCTTTAAAAATGCTTTCTCTCTCAGTTTAATCTATTTTTTTACACCAAGTAGGTTGATATATTTTCATTTCTTTTCCCTCTCCTCCTTCGGCATTTGCTGCAGATTCAATCCAAACTATATCTGCTCCACATTTTTTACATTTCTCCATTTTGCCACTTCCTCATTGTTTTTGTTTCTTAAAAAACCTATTTATACTTTTTATCCCTGCATCTTCTGATGTATCCCCACTTTCAGCCCATTCCAGATCGTGTAAAACTTGAGACACTTTTTCTAAATGTGCGATAAATTTACGATACTCTT
>MFGJ01000003.1:0-2966 GCA_001778235.1 Candidatus Falkowbacteria bacterium RIFOXYC2_FULL_36_12 | reverse complement strand
TTTTCGAGCTTTATTGTTAAAATTATTTTCAGGAATAGTCATATCGAAAATCATATCTCTTAACTTATATATAATCGTGTCTACCCTTTGGTAGGCATAATCTAAAGACCCTCCACTCATTTTAATCCTCTTTTTAAAAATGTTATTAAAGCAAAATCTTGAGAACCCGATAAAAACATTGAAACCAAAAAGGTAATAAGCATTACGATAGATGGTTCTCTGTCAGTTTCCGCTGTACTCCATAAAAATAAAACTAATGACAATATCATCCCTTCACCTCCTCCACTTTAACGAGTTTGTTATCTATGAGATATAAAAGTATTTTTGAAAGTGTATTTGGATTCTTTTGATTTAATAAAAATTGAGTTATTTCTCTCAATAATCGCTTTTGATCGAAAAAGTTTAAAAGTAATTCTAAATAATCATATTCAAGTATTCCTGTCCCCACGCCGCCTTCTTTCATCATACAAAAATAATAATTTTTTCCATCCCTATTCACATATGTAGGCAACACCATCAAAATCTCGTCGCTAGTGGGTGCTGGATAGATGTCATCAGTTTTAACTTGTCGTCCATTTTCAATTAAACCTTGTAATATTTTTAAGACTATTCCCCTACTTTCAACACGATAACCGTTAATATCCCTAAACCACACAAACACGCTATCATCAAACAGTCCAAGCTCCTTGAAGCGTTTGGCGTGTTCTAAATTACAACAGATGTCGGTTAGGTTCATTTCTGTTGCAAATCCAAAGAATGATTCCACAGAAAAAAATCTGTAATGCTCTCAATATTTACAAATGCTTCTCCAACGGGTTCAACTTCGTTCAGTGTTCCGTCTTTGATAGTATTCATAAATCTTCCACTGTCGGCAATCCAAGAAGCCTGCTTAAGTCTTAAAAATTTACCTACAATTTTATCTACCTTTCCAACCAAGTGATAGGTTACAGTCCGTATAAATAACTTTTGACCAATTAAATCTTCATATTCTGATATATCCATTTTTTCTTCTTCTTTTAAATCTCCCTTTATTCTTTCAAAAGTGGTTTCACTAATTTCAATTGTTCTCATTTTTTTGTCTCCTTTTTTTATTTAATCCTATTTGCTCCCGCTCCAGCTCCAGCCCCCGCTACCGCTACCGCTACCGCTCCTGCTCCTGCTCCAGCCCCCGCTACCGCTACCGCTCTTGCTCCAGCTCCCGCTCCTGCTCAAGATTTTCAATATTGCAATGTTCACATAGATTCAACCTCCTTTTTGCTTGTCAAAGAATTCCAAAATTTGTTCTAACAAATGAGGCAAATTAACTGCAACTCCTCGTAACCATCTAATTTCCCCATTATGGTCATTGCAAAATTCTTTTATAAATGCTTCTTTTATTTCCATCCTTCACCCCCTCCCTATAAATTTGTTTTTGCGTGCAACAGTTTCAGTTAGGCAATCAAAACAAATAAGGTCTTTCTCAAGGTTTATGCCAAAACAAATATGTTGATTACAACTTTCCACAACCTCATCCATCGCCTTCGTAAACTCTTCGGCGATGAATTGCACAATAAAGTGAGGCTCTACTTCCTCTAAAAATTTAGTACCAATAGGAACAATCCCTCCATCTTCTCCTTCGCCGACAACTTCCATTATTTCTTCATAAGGAAACTTCTTCCCAAACCTCTCCAGCACTTTTTTTAACGTGGTCATTGATGTTGCTCCTTAAATAAGTGAGGGTGTTCAAATTGATTTCCTATAATTTCTATGTCGGAGGTAAGAAAAAGATCGTGGTTTAATTTTTCTCCAAAAAGATAAAATTCGGTTTTTGGTAAAACATGATAACAAACTTTCCCTATAAAACCTGAAGAAAAATATAATATAATATCGCCCCCATAAATTTCTTTTCCATTTTTATCTTCTAAGCCTGTAAATTGCCCTACAGTATTTTTATCAACTCCCCAACCAGTCCCTTTATTATCAACGATAAACGCTTCACCTGTAGGTAATTCATAATAAAAGCCATAAACCCATGTTTTATCGGCTTTACATTTTGCCCTGAATTTAATATCTCTCATTTCCCCTCACTCCTTGCCTTTTTTTTAAGCTCTTCTTCTTGCCGTTTATTCATTTCGTTGAGTGAGATGGCGCTAGCACTAAAAAAATACCCTATAAAAATAAGATCGTCGTTATTGTTATGTACTAATAAACTCTTATTCCCCTTCTCTATCCTTCTCTCCGCATCGTTTAATTCGTTCATGATTTAGGCTCCTTTGTTTCTAATTTTAATGTTTTAAGCATATCTTCAAGTTCTTTTATTGCTTCTAAATTTTTAGTTTTAGCAGAATCTATAATTTCATCTGCGGTTTCAATCATAAGCTCGTTAAAGTGTTTATTTAAAACTTTAATAAAAAAATCCTTAAAGACTTTTGAATCCTTAACAATAGTAACGATCGAAACGCCGCTGTTTCCAAATGTACCTGTATACGCATCAACAGAAACCTCTATTTTTGCAGAAGAAAATCGATTATCTTTATTAAATCCCATTTCATATTTATCAATATTAAATTCAGATTTTCTTTCTATCTTTTCAAGATAATCTTTAATCTTATTCTTTATTTGATTTCCTATTTCAATAAAATTCTTTATTCCTTTGTAATTTTCAAGTTTATCATTCATAACTCTTTCCCTCCTTCAAGTAGGCGCATGATTGCAGATGCGGATTCTATATCGTCTAGCGCGTGTAAATATCCTTTGTCATATTGAATGTCATAGTTGCTTTCACCAGATTTAATCATTTCCTTCCTTTCCGCTTCTTTTTCTTTCAACACCTTATCACTAATTACTCTTACCATTGCAAGCCTCCTTATTTTTAGCTTCAACCAGTTCAGCGCAATAAAACAGTAACTTCCCAATAGCTTTAACTGTTTCTGGTTTAGAGTTTATAAAACTAAGCTGTGCTCCTTCTGGGTTAGTTATGAACAAAC
>MFGJ01000002.1:10307-10377 GCA_001778235.1 Candidatus Falkowbacteria bacterium RIFOXYC2_FULL_36_12 | reverse complement strand
AGCCACGGGCATGTGGCTGACCTAGCCAGGCAGGAGGAGGACCCCCTGCTGACCCAGGTACGGATGCGGA
>MFGJ01000002.1:8774-10211 GCA_001778235.1 Candidatus Falkowbacteria bacterium RIFOXYC2_FULL_36_12 | reverse complement strand
AGGCAGACGACGTCCAGAGACGGGGGAGCGCGAGAGCACTCCTCAGCCTCGAGGACGGTGGCGACCGCTTCAACGATCAAGGACTGCTGGTAGTGCGCGTCGCTTGTGACACGCGCCGAGGCAGGCACCGAGACCGCCAGAAGGGCCGCCAGGAACATGAGCAATGACAGAAGTCTTGCCATTTCCCTCCCTCCTGTTGGCAGAAGACGTCCATCACTACAGTGATCACACCCTGAAAGGTTCCTCCATGAATTCAGGGGGACAAAACTCGGTTCTTTGGCTGAAACAGCCGCGACCCCACCATCCACTTTTCTGTGATTAACCACTTACGCGGTTTACCACCAAATAGATGAAGGAGTCGGAACCTGACCACCATAGATCCAGCCCGTCCAGCGACCGATGCTAACACCAGTCTCTGACCAGGTTGGATATTATGAGATATTACCAAGCTGACATTTTTTGTCAAGGGCCATACTTGAAAACCTCCAAATATCATGATAGTCTAATGGCTAGTCGGTACCGTAGCCAAGCGGTAAGGCAGAGGTCTGCAAAACCTTTATTCGTGGGTTCGATTCCCGCCGGTACCTCAACACACCACCCCTATTATTCATCAGTGGACATATTCCGCTATTTTAGCGTATTATACGAATGAATATGCCTATCCACTGTGAGCCGAAATATTCCTTTTCTTTTTTGGGCTATCGCCCAATTGTTTTAAAAAATTTTCAAATTTCTTTTTCTTTAATTATAGAGGGGATAAGGTGTTCTCTCCGCTCCGCTACGAAAACGATTTATCTTAATTTCATTATTTTTTACTTACCCCACCCGATATGTTCGCTAATTCAACTATCCCGACCCAGTATAAAAAATATAGAAAAACTAAAATTCTGATTGGCGCTCAATCATGGGCTTATGGACCAGCAGGAAAAGCGTCTGCTATTGGACATGAACTAAAAAAACGGGGTGCATTGGTGGATTTTGTCGGCGCAGACACATCTTTTGATTTTTGCAAAAAGACAGGATATTTTATCAACGTTTTTTGTGTAAAATCGAACAAAGATTACCTAAAAATAGACTTTAAAAATTATGATGCCGTGATATCGGTAATGGATCCATTTTTGGCGTTCATGGGGAAGAAAAGCAATATTCCTGTTTTTTATGCTGACAGCATGAGTCGTTTTTGGATATGGAAAAATAAAAAGCAGGTTTTAAAAAAATTTGCCTCATTGAAACGTCTGGATTCAAACCAAGGAATAAAAATAATTTGCAGGATGATGCCAGATGACAGACAACTACTGGGGCATCTTTTTTCTAATAGAATTTTTACTCAAGGTACGCCACAATTTATAAGAGAAACCAAAAATAGGGTTGAGAATGTTGGGTCAATGATTGATTTAACTTTTACTAAGAAATGTAAAAAGGATACTGTCCTGGTGT
>MFGJ01000002.1:2535-8767 GCA_001778235.1 Candidatus Falkowbacteria bacterium RIFOXYC2_FULL_36_12 | reverse complement strand
CGGAGGAATTTCTCCTGTAACCAATTTGAGTGCTGCAGTCAGGTATACCAAAATGATTATTGATCTGATATCCGGGGAAATAAAAAATTTCCCCGCAGCCAAACGCTTTGTTTTAACTGGTCACCCGAACGTAATTGAAATTATTAAAAAAAGTGAGTTTGATAAAAAGGATTTATTCAATCTTGTTGCATTAAACCATGAACAGTTTTTGAAAGAAATAAATAGGGCCATTGTGGTGTTGGTTCCATGTGGATTTACCACTATATTTGAATCACTGGCTTCAGACACACCTCTTATATTTTTGCCCGACAATCATAACGGACATGTTTATGAGTATCTAATAATTACTGAAAAAATAAAACGCAAGAGAGATTCTGTATTTCCAAATCTACTATTTACCCTAAGTTGTTCAAATCTTAAAAACATAAGAAAAGTAGACGAGTCTATGGCTATGATAAGGTATTTCACAGGTAAATATTTTGATGATGCAAAATTTCGTAAAGAGTACAAAGAAAAATTCCGAAAGATAGTAAACGATTTCAACAAAAAGAAAAATTTAATGACCATACAAAAATCTGCTATCAGCGAGTTTATCCCATCCTTCAAGGGTGCAAAATCAGTTTCCAAAACAATTTTACAAACTATTAAAAATTAACAAACATAAAATGAAAGAAATTATTAAAGCATTCGACCGACAACCAGTCATCAACATAAAGGGCAGGAAGTATATTATTAATAAGTTGATTGATCATGAACCGGAAACTAATTATAAACTATTGGAGGACGTTGTCGAGGAGTTGTCCGTGGCTACGGACTTTGATAAGGCAAACAAAATAGTAGGGGAGGAAGATCGTGGTGGTTATATTGCCGCATTAATGGCATACAAACTGAAAAAATGTCTCGCGCTTGTTAAATGGAATCCACCTGGCCTAAGGGGTGCTTTGTGTATAGATTTCAGAAATTCATATACTCATGGTAAAATGTATTTGCACGGCATAAAAAAGGGGGATAAGGTGATTTTAGTTGAAGACATAATTGACACAGGTGGAACACTTATAGCGATGATTAAGCTATTAAGGAATGCGAACATTCGTATTTTGAGTATCATTGCAGTTGCAGAAAAAATCGGATACGGGGGATTGGAGAGAATTGAAAAAGAAACTGGACTAAAAGCTAAGTGTTTAATCCGCGTTGCTTGCGATGGTGAACTTTCAAAAGTTCAAAAAATTAAATTATAGAATATGCAAAATAGTCAAGAGACAAATCTTAACGATGAAAGAAGAAGCCGTATAGAAAGTATTAAACTGATGAGAGAAAGAAAAATTGTTCCATTTGGATCTAAATATAATAGAGAGACGACTTTAGACCAGATTAAAAAAATGGCAGTGGGAGACAGGGTTAAGTCTGCAGGAAGAGTTGTTTTGCTAAGAGACATGGGCAAAATTACTTTTGCTCATCTGCAAGATTTTTACAGCAGGGTGCAGATTATATTTAAAGAGGATGTCATGGGAGAGGTAGAATATAAAACGATATTAAACTTTCTCAATATGGGTGACTTCCTCGGTATAGAGGGAGAGGTTTTTGTAACAAAAAAAGGGGAAATCTCCATTATGATTAAAAGATGCGAATTTTTAAGTAAAGCTATGAGGCCGCTTCCGGAAAAATGGCATGGAATAAAAGACACGGAATTGAAATATAGAAAAAGATATTTAGATCTAATAATGAATGAGGAGACTAAAAAAAGATTTATATTAAGGAGTAGATTTTTGTGGGAACTCAGGAAATATTATCATGATAATGGTTTTACAGAGGTTGAAACTCCTATTCTTTGCAATACCCCTTCCGGAGCCTTGGCTAAACCGTTTAAATCTCATCATAACGCTTACGGCAATGATGTCTATTTGAGAATTGCGCCAGAAATATATCTTAAAGAGGCAATAATCGGCGGTTTTGAGAAAATTTATGAGGTGGCTAGATCATTTCGCAACGAGGGTGTAGACCAAAGTCATCTGCAAGATTTTACCATGGTGGAGCATTATTGTGCTTATTGGGATTATAAAATGAATATGCGTTTTACAGAGCAGATGTTAACTGAGATTATAAAAAGAATAAATGGGGAATTAAAAATAGAAATTCTAAATCGTAAAGGAGAATTAGTAACAGTTGACCTTTCGTTACCATGGAAAACAGTTTCCTTTAAAAACTTAATTTTGCAGGACTGTGGAATCGATATAGACGAGTTTCCCGATGTTAAAGAATTAAAAAATATTATTAAGAAGAAAAAAATTTCGATTGATAAAATTGAGAATCTGGGCCGGGGAAATCTTATAGACGCATTGTACAAGGCAACTTCGCGAGAGAAAATTATTGAGCCAACTTTTCTAATTCATCATCCTATAGATATTTCTCCCTTGGCTAGAAGAAATGATGATAATCCTATGGTAACTGATCGGTTTCAATTGATTATAAATGGATGGGAAATAGTTAATGCGTATAGCGAACTGATTGATCCCGTTGATCAAAAAGAAAGATTTGAAAAACAAATGGATATGCGAAAACACGGAGATGAAGAAGCCATGCTCAAAGACGACGAATTTGTTGAGGCTATGGAATATGGAATGCCGCCGGTGTCGGGCTGGGGAATGGGTATTGATAGAATAATCGCTCTCTTGACGCAACAACCAAATTTGCGTGACGTTGTGATGTTTCCATTGCTTAAGCCAGATAGATAATTCCAAAATGAATAAATACAAAATAAAACACCTTGTTATAAAACCGACTTTTGCCTGCACGGCAAATTGTCCCACTTGTGGCACAAGGAAACTTCTTCATAGAAACTTGTCGGGAAAAAATAATCTTCATGTTCAAGATTGGCAAAGAATTTTCGATGAAGCTGTTGCTTTGGGGTTGGAAAGGATTGACATAAGCGGAGGCGAGCCAACTCTTTTCCCCGGTCTTTTGGATTTAGTTAAAGCGGGTAAAAACAGAAATTGTTTCGTCAATATAAATACCAACGGCAGTGTTTTAACTACAGATAAAGCTGCGGACATGGTGAAGGCTGGATTAGACAGCGTTTATGTTTCGCTATATAGCCACAAACCCGATACACACGACAGGATGAGGAACAAACCTGGATTATGGCAAAGTGCTGTAAATACAATAAAAATTTTTTCTAATTTGCAAGAAAAATTTCCTAATTTTAAAATAAAAACCCAAACATTAATAAACAAAAATAATTATAAAGATATTCCTGGTTTGATAAAATTAAACAGAGAGTTGGGAATATCAGAAATGGCGATATCCTACTTAGAGGGTGATTTCAATCGAGAGTTGCTATTAAACATTAACGAAATTTTAAATTTCCGAAATAAAATTACTAAAGACTGTTTGACCGAAATTTCTGGTTTACCAGAAAAAAACCGCAACGAGAATGAGTCGGCGCTGAAAAATCTCTTTTCTAACAGAATATCTGATGCCGATTGGGCGAGTGGGTTATATCAACCCATAAATCGAAAATTAAACAAGTGCACCAGGCCTCAGTGGTTCGCCCTAATTCTCGCAAACGGAGACGTTCATCCTTGCAATGCTGTCGAATATACGCACGAACCAATAATGGGAAATTTATTCAATACATCCTTCACGGAAATATGGCAGAGTAAAAAATTTGATGATTTTAGAAAAAATTTGTTCTTTTATTGTGAAAAATGCCCCATTAATTTGTATACTATAATTAAATTAAAATAATTATACCCATCTTAATATGGAAAAACCACAAGAAAATTTTGAAAATTCTTTATTGCAATCAAATTTAAATAGTGTAAAAAAATTTTTTGACAAAAAACAAGAAAATAAGATGGATCTTACAAATACGCCATGGGTCACACTGGCAGTTGGGACAGAGCTTCAAAGACTCTTAAAAGATCGGACAATTTTACCTGGCATGAAAGTCCTTGAGGTCGGATGCAGTATCGGCGTTGAATCTTGTTTTTTAGCGAAGCATGGTATGAATGTTACCGGTGTTGATTTTATCCCTAAAACAATAGAGACGGCCTGTAAATATACAAAACTTGTGGGGGCAGATGTGAATTTTATTTGTTGTAATTTTCTGAAACTGGAAGAAAAGGGACTTAAAGGAACTTTTGATTTTATTTTTGACCAAGGATGCTTCCATCACATTCCGATAGCAGATAGAAAAACATATGTAAAGAAGGTGGCGTCTCTTTTAAAAAGAGAGGGAATTTTTTTCTTACGTTCTTTCTCAAATAGGATGATTCCTTCTCCAACTAACGACGGGCCTATCAGGCTTTCATCTGATGATATATATAATAATTTCTATCCATATTTTATTACCGAGCACCTTTATCTCTTTAATAATTTGCCGCTTCCAAACCCGACCTCATATAAGCCCCAAATATTTTGGTCATATTTAGGAAGGAAAAGATAGGTAAAATCCAAAACAGAAAAAAATTGGAAAATTTTTAAAACAAGTTTTCTTACCAGAAAACAAAGGAAAAGGCATGCATCAATTAACACGGCATGCCCGGTTACGGCTTTTACCCAAAAGCCTCCACCCATATTTGCCTCCACTACGCTCCGCAAAATCTCGCATATCCAGGAACGTTAGCCGTAATTAACATCTCGTCTATAATTTCTACGATGCGATTAATCAAGCCCACATTAAAGTACAAGAAAAGTTTTCAAAACGGATTGAGAGAATTCCTTAAAATTGACCAACAAAATGAAGGAAATCCCGCAAAAGTTGAAGAGTACATTAAAGAGAGCCGGCGTTATAAAAGAGGAACAGACCTTCCCAAAGGCATGGTCCCCGCCTCGACTTTTTGGCTCATAGACAATGACACTTTCATTGGACGCGTGAGCATAAGACATAAATTGAACAAAAATTTACGTAATTTTGGTGGACATATTGGCTACGCGATAAGACCATCAAAACGCAAAAGGGGTTACGGTAATAAAATTTTGACACTCGCCCTGAAAGAAGCCAAAAAATTGAATCTTAATAAAGTGCTGGTGACATGCAATGAAACGAACATCGCCTCGCAAAAGATTATTGAAAAAAACAAAGGTAGATTACAACAAAAAAAGGTGTACCAAGGGGAACGACTACGTTTCTATTGGATTGATCTTGAAGAATAGGGGGTTGGCCGATGTTGCCACCCACCTGGCTCCGAACCACAAACCAACAACGTTAGACATACGGCCGTGGCCCATTATATACTTCCACTATATTATAGACACAAAGACATTATATAAAAGTAATTTCTTCATCCAATTCAACTGATATGATTGTCAGAAAAGCAAAATTAAAAGATGTTAACAAAATCACTAAATACGGCGTCAATCTGTTAAAACAACACTATGCTTTTGACCCCTACTTCGCTCCTGTAAAAAATGTAAACAAGATCTATCAAAAATTTTTCCGGAGCTGTATATACGCCAAAACAAGACTACTCCTGGTGGCCGAGGAAGATAAAAAGATCATCGGCTATGCTCTTGGCGAAATAAGCTCAAGACCGCCGGTTTTCAAAATTAGAAAAACTGGATTTATAAGTGACATATTCGTAGAAAAAAATTCCAGAAAAAACGGCATTGCCAAACAATTTTTAGCGGAATTAAAAAAATGGTTTAAAAACAAAAAACTAAAACACATCGAATTAACCGTGCATGTAAAAAATGAGGTTGGCAAAAAGGCCTGGAATAACTACGGGTTACGGGACTCAATAATCAAGAAAAGAGTGGATATAGAAAAATTCAATATAAGATAATACCGAACAACCAATTCATAATTGAATCAATTATTCCAAAGTTGTGAGAAAAATACTAATCATTTCGCTATTAATCATCTTAATACCAGTAATCCTACTTACTCTTTATATTCTGAAAATAAACAGTGAAAGACCATGTGTGGAGGCGGCATACTGGAAGGCATATGATGACACAGCCGTCCCCAAACTGAATAAAGAAATGTATAATAAATATCTTAGTGAGTGTCAAAACAAAAAATAATTTATCGGTTCATTCATCTTAATTAACCATTATGGCACCTAAAATCCCTAACTTTTTTGAAGGGAGGACGGAACCTTGGCGTTTCGAGGATGTTTTGACTTTTATCCGCGATCATTTTGAGGTAAAGGAAAAATTTGCGTTCCGTATTGGGACCAGGTCCAACAATCCCAATGAGCATCAGGCTGCTGGTCAAATTCTGGCCTATTCC
>MFGJ01000002.1:0-2528 GCA_001778235.1 Candidatus Falkowbacteria bacterium RIFOXYC2_FULL_36_12 | reverse complement strand
TGGATTATACTTTTAATCAGGTCAAGGCATTATTTTCAGAGCATGATCATTTTGCCATTGCTATGCCAGAAACCAAACAAGGGACTAATATTTTGGTACTAAACGAATTATTCGCCGACTTGTTGCAAAAAGGTTACGCCTTCAACGCCAAAATAAATGATTTTCCGGAACTGTTTGATATTCCAAAAGACGTACTAATCATAAAAAACAGAAAATAGAACAATAAATTTTAACCTGTTAGTATATGTTAAAAAAAATAATTCTCAGCCTCGTAGTGGTAGTCGCCATCGTTCTCATCTTCCGTTATTTACCCCAAAACCAATCCATCATCTCTCCGGAAACTACTCCGGGACAAAAGTATGTGGACACCGACAGTAATTTTTCCTATACCTGCCCGACTGATTGGTCTTTGTTAACCAATCTCAACTATGATGGTCAAGTAAAAACAAGTGAATGTACTAAAATATATTCCGGACAAATTTCTTTTGACGACGGCGCCTCCATAGTTATTGGCTTTGTTCCCCAAACTGTGGCTGATACTGTCCAAGTGGCGGGGGAAAATTTTTCAGATATCATCTTGAACGATGTCAAAGGACAAGAAAACGTCCAGGTTTATTCCAATAACAATTTTGTCGGTTGGTACTCACTAAAAAATCCGCAACACACATTCCAGCTAATTGCTCGCCTCCCGGCAACCGGTGGCTATTATGAAATCCAGGCCCTGGCTATGGGTGACACCAAAACCGACCAAGAGTATAAACAAATGATCGATGCTATTGTCGCCACCTTCCAATCAGAAAAATAAGAACAGACCAATTGACAACAAAACACCCGGTACGTACCGGGTGTTGTCTTTTGTTTGATTAGTAGATATTCATCTGAATCCTCTGAACACCAAAGTCTTTGGCTTCTTTATAAGTCGGCATCCAGATATCAATACGCCCGTAACCATACTTTTTGTTCATACGGTCACGCACCACAAAAGTTTGATTAGTATAAAGGTCGGGCAAACTTACTTGTGTGTGTAAAGGTAAAAAGTTGGCAGCGATGGTATCAGCCACCCCGTTGGCCTCGTAAGCAGCACACAAATCATAGCCACTGGCCGGAATACAAGGCGTATCATCAGTTTGAGCCGGGTCAGAAGAATAAGCAGTGGCAATCACCCAAATAGTCCTTACCGGCTTCTTTTCGCCAGAACGAGGGAACATTGGCTGAACCGCTTCTGTAATCTGGGCATTATCAATCAAGGGGGCAAAAAGGTAGGCCTGAGGTTCAACCGCTTGAGCAGACACTACTCTTGGCACCATCATATCCACGACAAAAGCCAAAATTATAGCCAAACCCATGGCATTTTCCAACAATTCTCTTTTCTTGATTTTCCGACCGAATATTTTCATACTGTCTTGTTCTTGGTCCGGTTGCCCAGGCTCGATTAAGACTAATAAAAAAGTATACCCTAGGTTTACCTGGGTATACTTAAATCTTATAGAACGAACGGAGTGTATCACATTATCTCCTTCTTGTCAAGTATGATATAATATATTAAACTTACATTTCTAGTATTTTTTGGCTAAATCTAGCGCAATATGACCAACAAAGACAAGAGCCGTTCTTATGGTTATGCTAACCCTGACAATAAACATCGGGGATCTAAACACGGTCAAATCATTAAAGAAAAGTGGGGCAAGGCAAAACAGCAAAACTGGTATTCTTGGGTAATTTTACCGATAAAAATCATCCTTTTCGTCCTCAAATACTTTGTCCTGGTTCTAGCCTTTTTTTGGGAAAAAAAGCCAAAATTAAAAGAAAGGACAAAAAAACAGCTAAAACGACAAATCCTGCTTTCTGGTCTGGTCGCTTTGGTTTTTACCTTCCTTTTTGGCTCAATTGTCGTAGCTTGGGTAAGCCGGGACCTGCCTGACCCTGACCGTCTTACTGACCGCCAGGTGGCCCAAAGTACTAAAATATATGACCGGACCGGCCAGCACATCCTTTATGAAGTATATGCCCAAGAAAAAAGAACTCTGGTGGAATTAGAGGAAGTACCAAAGGATTTAATTAATGGAGTCATTGCCACGGAAGACACCAAATTCTATGAACACAAAGGGGTGCGGCCATTAAGCATTGTCCGAGCCATGGTTGTCGGCATTTTCACCAGCAAACGTATTGGCGGTACTTCAACCATTACCCAACAACTAGTTCGTAACGCCATCCTTACTAATGAAAGAAAAATAAGCCGAAAAATAAAAGAGATTGTGCTGTCTTTGCGTCTGGAACAAAAATATACTAAGGAACAAATATTAAAAATATACTTCAACGAAATTCCTTACGGTTCTGTCAACTACGGAGTAGAAGCGGCGTCCCAGGCCTACTTTGGAAAACATGTTTCAGACTTAACCCTGTCCGAATCAGCCATCTTAGCCGGATTACCCAAAGGTCCATCCATATATCTCCATGATCTGGTCGCTCTAAAAAATCGTCGCGACTTTGTTTTGGAAAGAATGTTTGAAGAAGGATACTTGTCCCGC
>MFGJ01000001.1:245530-261096 GCA_001778235.1 Candidatus Falkowbacteria bacterium RIFOXYC2_FULL_36_12 | reverse complement strand
CTGTCAGACAGCGACGAGCAGCCACTAATATTGCCATGATTCTAGTTGCTTTGCCAGTCTATATTTTCCATTGGCTTATCGTCAGAAAAGAAAAGAATATTGTTTAATCAAAGGTCGAAAAACTATTGAAACAAAAATATAAATAAAAAAAATATATGAAAAAATTTAATGTTTTAGACTGGGTCGCTATGATCCTTGTTATTATCGGCGGATTAAACTGGGGATTAGTTGGTCTATTTGATCTAAATTTAGTCCCCTTGATCTTCAGACTTGATGCTTTAATAATGCTTGTCTATGTCTTAGTCGGACTTTCAGCTTTATATCTGCTTTATCTAGCACCAAAATTAGGAAAAAAATAATTACTTGATTATAAAAAAAACAGCTCTCATACCCAGAGCTGTTTTTATATTTCTAACTTTATTTTCAACCACAAACAATCCCCTTCAACCCCACGAACATGATCAACCTCGGGGCTTGCCTGCCGTAATCTTGATGAAGGCAGGTCTGGGGCAGTAATGCGAGCCACCAACACGCTCACTTGTCACCCCTGAACTAAATTTAGGGCAGGCTCTGAATTTGCTTGTCCATCGAAGTTTTAACAAAGATGGATTTCAGGGTATAATCAACCAACCCCCACTTGTCACCCTGAATTTATTTCAGGGTATAATTATTCAAAATTCAAATTATTTTTTTCAATCTTTTCTCATGGCCAATTCAGGAGACTCTGAAACAAGTTCAGAGTGACGGGACCACACACCACTCGCCCCCCCCCACAAAAGAACTCGCGTTAGCAAAACAACAACTCATTTAATTATTTCACCCCACTAACACGGTAAGCATCGGGGCTTGCCTGCCGTAATCTTGATGAAGGCAGTTCTGGGGTTTGCTTTGCCGTAATCAAAGGACTGAAGTCGTTCAAAAGCATTCATTTGCAAACCCCAGAAGTTTCTTGACCGCCGAAACTTTAGTGTAGGCGGTTCGTCCTTTTTGCCTGCCTACCCTGCCTACCGGCAGGCAGGCGGCAGGCAGGCGGCAGGCAGGTAACTAATTACTTTACAAAAAGAATAACCCCCACAAATTAACAAAAAACTCTACTAAATTGTAAAACTTTTTCCACGCTATCTACACCAACACCCCACCCCTCGTCACCCTCACCAATCCAGAGCAAGTTTTCACTTTTACCCCTCTTTTTTCCAATTCATCAAGAAACAAATTCATCCCAAGTGAATCTGATGAAATATGACCAGCAATAATCGCATTAATGTGATTTTGTTCCGCCGCTTCTTTATGTTTCTCACTCATATGCATACCAATTATTGTTCCTATTCCAGCTTGAGCTAATTTCTCATACATTTTTTCTGATCCTTCTGTTCCTCCCGTCACTTCTGTGATTGCAACCTTACCAACATAATTATCTTCACTACCAGAAAACAATGTTGGTCCATAACCTCTCTTAATTGCCTCGGTATATTCTGGAATTTTATTAAGTACTTCCATTATTTCCGAAATATATTGAAAATTTTTATCTTCAATTTCTTTTTTCAAAAAACTTGCAACCATATTGTCAGCCGGAGTATGAACATTAATAAAATTAATTTTCAAATTCTTGGCAGTATCAACAGTTTTATAATGATTGGCAGCATTCACTCCTCTTGAAACCTCACTAATTCTTAGTTTTAACAATCCTTGAGCAACATTGATAGGCACCCCATATCCTGCCATCACCTCTGTTTGCAAATTCATCACATCAGACAAATTTGCCAATCCCTTTCCTACTGGATGGTGAGCAATCACCAGATCAACATCACCCATTTGTTTGGCAATCATCAGCTCGGCTGAATCAATATCAATACCTGCGAGCACAGTTTTAATATCTTCATCATTATCATAATGTATTACTGAATCAGTATATGGATTTTCCAGTTTTTCTTTATCAAATTTTTCCTTTTCATCATCGGACAACTTTTGATACTTTTCTCTGATTCTATTCAAATTACTTTTTACCTTTTGTTCTCCTCTTAAATCATTTCTAACTCCACATTCTATTGCTAAATCAAAAATATCTTTCACTTTCATAATATTATTTACTTATTTATAATATCTTACTTTAACAAAAATTATACTTCTTTTCAACTTGACATAATAAGCAATTTATCCTAATATTCTATATTGCCCCTTCACAACGGAGAAAAAACATGGATGAAATCCTACCAGGAACAAGCATTTCAGCAACGATTATGAACATATATGAACTTACCCAAACGCATCGCAAACGCGACTGGCCATATTATTTTCTTCATACAATCGGCTATTGTTATACTGAAGTACAAGCTAGAAAAGCCCTGGAATCTTCAACAACAGTTGATCAATATTATACCAGAATTGCACTACAACTTGTCCAAGGGGACATTTTCCTTGTTGACGGTTCCAAATTAAAAAAAATTGAACTCTTGCCCATTGAGTAAAAAAAGAATAGACATCGTCTATTCCTTTTTATTTCACTATTTCCAACTATATTTCCAACTTTATTTCAATATTTTACTCACCACTACCTCCCCCCAAGCATTTACACTAGCCAAAACCTCACGGAAACTATATTGTTTTATATTTTGATAATTATGCAAGTCAGCCTCCACTCCAATTGCATCAAGTCCAAGTTCATTACAAATATACAAGGCTCTCTTCAAATGAAATTTCTGTGTAATCAAAACAACCTTATCCAAATTATAAACATTTTTTGCTCGATTGCAACTTTGGAAAGTATCAAGTCCAGAGTGGTCAAGTAAAATAATTTCCTCATCCAAGCCTTCTTTAATTGCAAAATTTTTCATTGCCTGAACTTCATTATGTCCTGGACTTTCATTATCGCCACTCATTAAAATTTCAGAAACTTTTCCTCTTTGAAACAATTTAATTGCAGTCAAAACCCGGTCTTCCAGTATCAAACCCGGAACACCTTTGGCTACTAAACCTGCACCAAAAACCAAAGCAACATCATAATTCTGCTCGAAAGTATCAAGATCTGCAACTTTACTACTATATTTTGTCTGCACTCTGGTATAAACGCCCAAGACTATTACGAGCACAATTAATCCAAATGAAAAAAACTTGAAAAATACTTTATTAAATTGGCTAGACTTTACTTTCCCCTCTTCAACAATTTCCATATCAAAATTATATTTCTATTTATTTTAAATTTATATTAACTTTATTTCTCAATCACGATATTATTAATCAAAAAATTTTTCAAAACATTACCAACTTTCTCCAAACTTTCTTTACTACATTTATCAGGCAAATCATCTTTTGTATGAAAATATTTATAATCAAAATCAATCAACAAAACCGCTGGAATTTCCTTTTCCAAAAAAATTGACTGGTCATCTTGAATACTATATTTATAATTATCTGAAAAATTTTTCCTGAATCCATATTTGACATATTTATATATTTTTTCATACAAGTCATCATTTTTCAGCATTGAATTTTCTTCTTTATAAACATTCAGATTAGCATCTCCAATCATATCAACCACAATTACTCCCAAAATTTCATTATTTGAATAATATTTATTAATATTATCAACAAAATATTTTGACCCCTGTGGTTTCCAGTCTTTTTCCGCAATCCCTTCTGGTACTTCCTCCAAATCAAAAAAAACAAAGTCAACGCCAATATCAAATTCAACCCCAACATTATTCAAATGATGCAATACAGTCATCAAACCAAGCATTACCGCCGTACCCGAAGCCCCATCATTCGCCCCAGGCACAATCAATTCTCCATTTTTAAAAGTATCATAATGGCTCGCAATAACATATCTCTTCTTTGCTTTTGGTTCAAATCTGGCAATAAAATTTTTTGCTTTCTGCCCATCATATTCAAATTCCTGGACATCACTTTCATCAGCAATCTGAATTTCTTCTGTTAGAAAATCCTGGAGCTTAGTCCTGCCTTCACTACCGAAATATCTCGGCCCCATTTCAATCTGCTTATTTATTAGTCCCATCATCTCATTGCCTTCAACTTCACCAGTTGAATTTTTGAGATATTTACTATACATTTTTGAATTAAGATAATCAACCGGCGCAAAATTATCTGTAATTATTTTATAATTTTTCATTTCAAATCTGCCCAAATCAACAATTTTATCAATTCTTTCAGGATCTTCTATTTTCAATTTTTTATCACCATTTATCCCAACCAAAATAAAATTCTGCAGTCTCGTTGACCATTTTGAATCAACTGCGATTACATGATAATTATCAAATACCTCTCCAAAAGTATTTATTTCTGATAATAAAAATGATTCCTTGTCCCATGTGAGAGCTCCAATCGCATTCATGATAAATATTCCGTTTTCTTCCATTGAATTTCTCGCGATTTGAAAAAACTCTTTGGTAGTCAGATGTGTTGGTACTGTAAAAAGCGAATTATAAGCATCGGCAAAAATATAATCATATTTAATTTTGCTATTATTCAAAAAATGTCGCCCGTCAACAACATAATTTTTCAAATTATCGTCTTCTGGCAGATCAAAATATTTTTTACTCGCCTCATATAATTGTGTTTCAACTTCTAGGACATCAATTTTTGCATCTGCGATTTCTTCGTGCAATTTTTTTGGGACACTATACGCTCCACCACCAATGACAAGTGCATTTTCCACTTTTATATCAACTGCCTGATACAAATCATAATATTTTGTGTAATTAAACACTAAATCATCTCCATCAAGAAACATCGCTGAAGATGCATTTTTACCAAGTTTCAGAAACCTTGTTGGACGATTATTATAGACACCATCATAAATAATTATTTTTTCATAAATCCCATCGATCGAATAGATTACTGATTCTTTGGCTTTTATCTTCAAATAAAATAAACTCACTCCAATCACAATAATTACTGAAATTATAATCAAAATTTTTCTCTTTGGTTTTGATACTGTCAAAATCAATCCGATTAATCCCAAAATAAGTAATCCTATTACCAAACCACTTACAATTGTCCTAATTCCCCAAGTTGGGATTAAAACAAACCCGGCTAGGAGACTTCCAACAATACTACCAAGCGTTGACCAGAAAAAAACCTTACCTGAAACCGTACCAATTCCTTGATCCTGACATATCATTGATTGTAGCTTTATTACCAGTGGCGACAGCATTCCAAGCAAAAAACTAGTTGGTAAAAATAATATTGGAGCAACAATCAGTGGTCCCCAAATTAAATTAAACAAATTTGCTACGCTTGGTAATATAAATATCAAAAGTATTTGCAAAACAAAAACCGCTAGACCACTACAAGAAATAATCAAATAAAACAAACTCCTATCTGGGAATTTATCCGCCAATTTTCCACCAAAATAATATCCTAGACTTAAAGCCAGCAAAATCGTTGACAAAACACTTGAAACCGTGAAAATAGTATTACCAAAATAAGGTGATAAAATTCTCACTGCAATCACTTCCACCACCAAAACCGCCATACCAGTCAAGAACACCACAAATAAATTTATATTTTGTTCAAAAAATCTCTTCATATCTTATTATTTTAGAACATTTATCATGACTAGCATCGGGTCTTGCCTGCCGTAATCTTGATGAAGGCAGGTCTGGGGTTCAAAACACAAAATAGTTTTTTTAAGTTGCAATTAAAGCCCCCAATTAATCTTTCTCCAACCCCACCCAAACACCTTCATCATTAATCTTCATATCTTCCCCAAATTCCAATTCTTTTTTCTCATTCACAACACCACTCGCCAATGTTGACTGTCTCAACTCATCCATAAACTTTCCATTCTCAAAGACCTTACTCAACTCCTTAGACTCACAATTCCAATAAATTTTCACCTTATCATCAATTGTCAAACCTGAATTTTTCCTTAAATTATTTACGCTTCTCACCAATTCACGCAAATACCCTTCCAAACGAAGATTTTCATCAATTTCAATATTTAATCCAACTCTTATTACCAAATCTTCATTTTTTACCCAATTTTTATTTTCAGTCAAAGTTTCAACATTCTCCAAATCTTTTACATTTAACTCTTCTTCTGCAATCACTTCAAGCTCTTGGTCCAATGCTTCTCCGGTATAATGTAGAGTCTGGAGTGGCTGTCTCACCTTTATTTTAGCAATATCACGCGCTGCTAAACCTAACTCAATAATCTGTCTAGCTTTTTCCATATTCTGCATCAATGTTTTTTCAATTCTGTCATCATCAAATGCTGGCCAATCCTGAAGGTGCACAGATTCACTATTTCCAACAGACAACCACAAATGTTCAGACAAAAATGGCAAGATAGGAGCCATTATGAGTGCCATCTTTTCTAACACTTCTTTCAAAGTTGCAATTGCTGCTAGTTTTTCTTTCTTATCAGAATGTTTAAACCTATCCCTGCTTCTTCGAATATACCAAGTAGAAAGCTCATTTATAAACTCCGCAATAGGTTTTGACGCTTTTACAAAATCATAAGCCTCCAGACTTTCTGTCACAATTTTCATCAATTCATGCAACTTCGACATTATCCACTTATCAAGAACATTTTCAGATTCAACCCATTTCACTTTTTCCGGAGCAAACATTTGATAAAAACTCAAAACATTCTGACTCATCAAAATGACTTTTTTATAAACCTCATCCACTCCTGCTTCAGAAAAATTTATATCGCCCGCTTTCATTACAGGTGATGTTGTTAAATAGTATCGAAGTGCATCTGCACCATATTTATCAACCAATCCCATTGGATCAGGATAATTATTTTTCCTTTTGCTCATTTTTTGTCCATCCTCTGCCAGAACAATACCATTAGCCACTACATTTTTAAAAGCTGGTTTATCAAACAAAGCTGTGCTCAAAACATGCAAAACATAAAACCAAGCTCTTGTCTGATCAACACCTTCTGCAATAAATTCAGCTGGAAAATTCAATTCAAACTTTTCTTTTTTTTCAAAAGGGTAATGTTGTTGCCCATATGGCATTGAACCACTCTCAAACCAGCAATCAAGAACCTCTGGAATTCTTTTTGAATTTTCACCGCACTTTTCACAAGGAAATTCAATTTTGTCTACATATTGTTTATGCAAATTTTCAACTTTTACACCAGACAAAGTTTCCAATTCATTTATACTTCCAACCACCCTAATTTCCTCACAATTTTCACACTTCCACACAGGCATTGGGTTACCCCAGTATCTAGTTCGTGAAATTGACCAATCACGAGCACCCTCGAGCCACTGTCCGAATCTACCTTCTTTCAAATGTTTTGGCATCCAATTAATTTCTTTTGCTAACTCGAGCATTCGCGGTTTTAATTCCGTCACCTTCACAAACCAACTTGATGTCGCATAATTAAGTAGCGGAGAATCACAACGCCAACAGTGAGGATAGCTATGCTCATATTTTTCTTTACTAAATAACAATCCTTTTTCTGCCAAATATTTCAACACTTTCAAGTCAGTCGCAGTCGGATCTTCTTTTGGCTTTACTTCTTCTCCTACCCACTCTTTTACCATTTGAGTGAATCTACCATCCATTCCTACATGTTGAATAAATGATAATTTTTTTTCTTTTCCTAAATTCAAATCATCTTCACCAAAAGCCGGAGCAATATGCACCACACCAGTTCCATCTTCAGTTGTCACAAAATCAGCAGTCACAATTGAATAAAGATTCTCTTTGTTCTCAAGATTTTCATCAGAATAATCAAACAATGGCTTGTATTTCTTCCCCTCTAATTCTTTACCCTTAAATTCACTTACAATTTCATATATATTATCTTTAAAAACATCTTCTAATCTCTCTTTTGCTAAAATAAAATTAACCACTTCTCCAACACTTTCATTCTTTTTTTCAATCTTCACATAATCAACATCTGGCCCAACCGCAAGAGCAACATTCCCCGGTAATGTCCATGGAGTTGTTGTCCAAGCGAGAACATAAGTTCTTGGTTCATCGACCAATTCAAACTCTGCTGTCACCGACAGATCTTTCACATCTTTATAACCTTCAGCAACTTCATTCTGGCTTAAAGTTGTCTCACATCGTGGACAAACATGCAAACTCTTGTATCCTTCATAAACCAAATTTTTTTTATAAAGTTGACTAAAAACCCACCAAACCGATTCCATAAAATCTAAATCTTTGGTTTTATAATCATTTTCCATATCCACCCATCTGCCCAACCTTTTGATAACATGCTTCCATTCTTCAGCATACATTCCGATTTTTGATTCACATGCATCATTAAATTTTCCTACTCCAAATTTTTCAATATCTTTTCGACTATTTAAATGCATTTCTTTTTCAACTAAATTTTCAATCGGCAATCCATGACAATCCCAACCCCATCTTCGTTCAACCCTTTTACCTTTCATTGTAAAATATCGAGGAACAATATCTTTCATTGTACTTGGTACAATATGTCCATAATGTGGCAAACCAGTTGCAAATGGCGGACCATCATAAAAAACAAAAGAATTATCTGGATCACGATTTTCAACAGATTTTTCAAATGTTTTCTCTTCATCCCACTTATTCATCAATTCTTCTTCTATTTGCACAAAACTTTTTCTTTCACTCATATATACTTTTGTCACCCTGAACTAGTTTCAGGGTATAATTATTAATAACTAAATTATAACATTTATTCATGAATTAGAACTATTATCAACAAATAACAAATTCATCACAAATACATCATCACTCAATTCGTAGATTCGCCTGCCTGCCGACCTGTCCACCGAAGCTCTAAAGAGCGCAGGAGGAAGCTGAAGTCAGCGTAGGCAGGTGGCAGATTTGCTATTTGTGGAAACCATTCGCAATTCGTGGAAACTACTCACATTTCTTTTAAAACAAAAAGAGCTCTCATGTTAAGAGTCCTTAAAAATAAAGACGATACCATCTCAAACTTTAACTTAATTACAGCGATTACGGGCTTACCCGATTGGGTCTACTCTCTAAATTGTCATGCTGCCTGTCCGCCATAGTTTTAACGAAGGCGGGAGGCTCTCGAAGCATAACTTTAAATTTCTTCCAACAACGTACCACCCCACCTTGTCATGCTGAACTTGTTTCAGCATCTTCTGGCAAGCAATTCTCCTACCGATAATAGGATCAAACGTTTTTACAATTGTTACTAGCATATTAACAATATTTACCACTTACGTCAATCCAATCATTCACCCCTCCCCTCCTTATACTAAAAGGAGGGGCTTCAGATTCTTTATATGGGGTGGTTATTGGGGTGATTATTTCAAACATACAACAATCAGAAATTGACATTTTTAATCCTTTACTGTAGAATACTTACATAAATTGAAATTTACTACATTTATCTGCTTTCTGTACTCGCTTGCCCTGAAGTGATGCATGGCATCTACTTCGGGGCTTTTCTCGCTTTTAAGGGCCCGTAGCTCAGTTGGCTAGAGCGCCTCGTTTGCACCGAGGAGGTCACAGGTTCGATTCCTGCCGGGTCCACCAAAAAAGAGTCTTCTCCTGAAGGTTCTTTTTTGTTTCTAAACAGGTTCTCTGCCGTAGGACAGACCCGCCTCTGGCGGGGATTCCTGCCGGGTCCACCAAAAAAGAGTCTTTTTTCAAAGGTTCTTTTTTGTTTTAAAAATCAAACAAATTTAGCACAATTTAAAAAAATTAAACTCAACGACCTTGTCTTTATCTAAAAAGCCAACCAACATATTGGATTTTAACTTCATTTTAGCCGAATAAATCTTATTTTCAACAAATTTCCACCTATTTTCCACATTATTTCAATCTTTCATTATTTCAATATTTCACAATTACAATATTTCAATCTTTCACCATTTCACCACCTCACAATCACTCACTTTTTACTCATTACCACATCAACCTTAATATTCATACTCTCCACTTGCTTCTCACTCACCACCACATCCTTCTTCACAATTATATAATTCTTTTTTTCCGCCACAACTAAATACTCACCAGCAACTGCCGGAAAAAAATATCGACCAAAACTATCCGTCACTGCATACGCCAAACGCTTGTTATATTTTTTTTCAAACAATGAAACAATAACATTTTTAATCACTTTTCCATTTCTATCTCGGACAACTCCAAACTTTGGCTCCTTTTTCTTTTTACCAAGTCGCCAATACAAGAAAAACATTGCTAAGTTAACAAATAGCAAAGCAACCAACCACCACTTCTGCACAAATATCAGTGAACCAACAGAATATAACGGGGCAAGAAAAGCTACTCCGGTTGCAAATCGATATTTTCTATTTTTCCAATTCCATTTTCGCACGCTTACATCTTTTATTTCAGGATCAAGAGGAACATCCTTACCCACCACATCAACATCTGTTTTTATTTCAAACTCTCCACCAAAATACTCCTTTGAATTTTTTCTAACAAGATTTGACGGGAAACTAAACCCATCTCTTCTCACTTCCACAATATATTTTCCAATTTCAGGCAAGAATAAATATTTTCCATGTTTTCCCGTTACAAAAGTTGAAACAACTTTATTTTTTACTCTATGAAACAATCTCAAAACAGCTAGATCAATCGGTCTGCCAGTAAAACTATCATATACTTTTCCAAAATCAGCGCCTTTCTTTTTCCTAAACAATAAAAATATTTGCACAAACAAAAATTGAAAATATATCAGAGTCTGCATTCCTCCAGCCACAAATGGAATATTAACAACTGCAATCCCTGTAATAATTGGTGCAGTTTTTTTGAGAATACATTGTTCCATAACAGTTTTTTGTTCATCGCTCGCACTAAAAACAAGATTTCTTGCATCATTAAGACTTTCAACTCCGAGGCTAGACTCGGCGCAATCAATCGTTATTGCCGTCTTCTTGTAAACATTGCCGAGACCAATCAAACCTACAGAGTTAAAACATTGAGCTATCTTATTCTGCACATCTGCGGAAATTACATCTAAATCATTCTCATTACTGATTTTCTCTAGACACTCTGCCAGTTGCATACTTTTTTCAGGAGCAAGCGTTTGATAATCAGAATACACATCCACCAAACTTTGTTTTAAGGCGGGTATCTCCCACACCCAACCCATATCCTTTTCCGTGTAACAAGCTGAAACTCGACCATTATATTTATCAATCAATTTACCCTTGGAACATTCTTGCACTTGTGCTGTATATTGTTCAAGAGTCAATTCTCCAACTTCAAATTTCAAAAACAAATCATCATTGCATTGTTTGACTTCATCATTCAACAAATTAGAGGCATTTATCTGACATTCCGCCAATGAAAAATCATAATTTGTATAATCAATCTTCAGATTTTCCGGCATCAATGATTCAGCCTGATTATCAGCGTAGCATTTTTGATAATTCAGAACATATTGTTTATAACTTAAATTTTTTTCAATATAATCAAGGTCAACTTGTCTTAAACATTGATCAACATTTTCTTGCAAAGTTTGTGCTCCGACATTTCCTACGATGAAAAAAGAAATAAATGCTAAAATTAATATTTTCCACTTCATAATAATCAAATTAATCACTTTTAAAGTATATACTTTATTATACACAATAATTCTTTTTTTATAAATTTGTCCACAACTTTGAAAATATTTTTACAAAATCTATTGTTTACTTTTCAAATAAGTTATATAATTTAAATGAAAATAAAAAAATAATTTTTATTTGAAACAAAAGGTCGACATTAACAAACAAAATGGTTTTGAGTTTCGGTACCGAACTTAAAACTCCCCCCGTTTCAGGAGGGGTAAATAAAAATAAAATTATGCCAGTTAAAAAACGCAAGCCAGCAAAAAGAAAAGTTGCAAAGAGAAAGCCGGCTAAACGAAAAGTAGCTAAACGAAAACCAGCTAAACGAAAAGCTGCAAAACGAAAAGTAGCTAAACGAAAACCAGCCAAACGAAAAGCTGCAAAAAAAAGAAAACCAGCAAAAAGAAAAAAGAAATAGTTTTCAATAAAAACAACTCTGTATTCATATAGAGTTGTTTTATTTTCTGTAAATATAATATTGGCACTTTCAAAGAACCTACATCATCAATGCAAATCACATTGTCTTCATCACTTCAAACACAATTTTAACTTTTATTTATCACCAGAGGTGATATAACCCGGGATCTAGGGCGGTTCTGCACGCCACCAACCCATTAAACATGAAAAAACAAATTCGCCATTTACCGCCCCAGCGCTTTTTCGTCCCTTTTTCCCTGCCTGCCACACCTTTAATATCTTGTAATTCGTTTTCCACGGAATTAAGCTTAATAGCCTCGGGGCTTGCCTGCCGTAATCTTGATGAAGGCAGGTCTGGGGGGACTCTGCGAAGCATTCAAACTATAGTTTTCATTATCAACAAAATATCTAAAAAGTCTATCCCAAACTAAAGCAAACTGACTTGCCTCGGCTTCATTTTCTTCAATTCATCTTGATCAAAAACCGTTATCTTCCCAAACTCTCCATCATATCCTGGCACAGCTTTGACTTGTCGACTTCTTACTCGGATCACAGCTTCAGCAATCATCTCATTACCAATTTTTACAATCTCCTCTCTTGACAATTCTAGTAATATATTGAATTCATTCCCGCCATTTTTCAGCATTTGCTCATAAATTTTCATCACCTTCTTTGATTGTTTACCAACTTGCATTATTTCCGCGATTATCTCACACAATGGCACAATACTTTTAAATGGAATTTTGTTTTTTGGTTCAAATCCCAACTCTCGGTCCGCCAATGCCACAACCCGATGATCAACACCTAGCACCAAAGATTTCTGGCAAACAGGACAAATATTTTTCAATTTTAAACTTTCTTCTGGGGAGCAAAAAAACTTACAGTCTTTATGTCCATCAAAATGATATTTACCCTCCTGCGGATAAAATTCAATTGTATACAAAAATTTCTTTTTATCTTTTTCTTTTAAGATTCTTTTTAATTCAGCAAAAGTAACCTCATCCATATCAAAAACATTAGCTTCTCTACCAAGGTTAAGTGGACTATGCGCGTCAGAATTTGAAATCAAAGTAATTTTATCAAGTGCAGAAAGTCTCCAATTCATCTCTGGATCTGAACTAAGCCCGGTCTCAATCGCAAAAATCTCTGATGACAATTCCTCAAAACACTCTTCAATAGAATCATATCCAGACTTTGACCCAAAAATCGCAAACCATGGAGTCCAGGCATGAGCCGGAATTAAAAAGGCTTCTTTGTTTACCTCTAGAAGCAACTTTAAAATTTCTTTTGAACTAAGTCCAACAATCGGTCTACCATCAGAACGAATATTACAGCCTCTCTCTTCCAATTTTTTATTAAAATCATCAACACTTTTAAAATCAGGAAAAAATAACAAATGATGAACTCGCCTTGTTTTTTCTCCATGCTTATAGATACAAGAAATCTCCCCACTCAATACAAACTTAACTCCTTGTGCCTCATTACTTGTGCCTCGCAACTTCAAAACACCACTCCCATCTTCTATTAATTTCTCTTTCAATTCTTTAACATACTCTGGATGAAAAATGTCTCCAGTTGCCAAAAGATTAATACCTTTAATTTTTGCCCATTCAGACAAAACAACAACTTCCATTTTCGGAGAAGTTGCTCTGGAATATTTTGAATGTATGTGTAAATCAGCTATTATTTTCATAATATTAGCTTTATAAAATTTCCGTAATCACATTTTTCAGTTTTTCAATATCATGTCTTGCTAACATCTGTTCAGTAATTAAATTCCTAGCAATAATTTTTCTTTCACCGTGCCCTGAAGTGTCTGAATTTATTTCGTGATTATTTACCATATCCAAATCATTATTCACCAAAAAAGCTCCTTCTTCTTGATATTTTTTCAATATATCTTCTGCTGGTCTTGCATTATTCACCACTACTATTTCAACTTTCCTGCCTAAATAATCTTCAATTACTCGAACAAAATCACTGGCTTGAAAACCATCAGTTTCTCCAGACTTGGTCATCACATTCACAATATACACAATATTTGCACTTGTGTTTCTTATTGCCTGTTTTATTTCAGTCAGAAGAAAATTCGGCGTTAAACTGGTATACAAATCACCAGGTCCGATTAACACATAGTCCGCATTCATTATTTCCTCAACTGCTGGCGGATAAACATTCAAATTACCAGAATGAGGCACCAAAAATGTTTTTTTTATTTTTGATCGTTTACTACTTCGGACTAAATCAATATTTGATTCTCCATAAATTAATTCTCCATTTTCCAATTCCGCCACCAGAGTTGCCTTACTAGTCATTACTGGCAATACCGTTCCTTTAACATTCATAATTTCACCCATTGCCTCAACCGCCTCTGGAAAATTTCCATGCAAATACTCGGACAAAAAAACAATCAGCATATTTCCAGCATTATGATTTCGAAGTTTTTCACTGTATTTGAATCTTGATTGCAATATTTTCCTAGCGTCTTTATATGGTGAAAGTGCGATCAAACACTTCAAAATATCACCAGGTGGCAAAACTCCGAGCTCATCTCGTAGCCTGCCAGTGCTTCCACCGCTGTCAACCATTGATACTATTGCCGTAATATCCAGTTCAAGATCTCTAATTGCTGATAGCAAGGTAAACTGTCCTGTCCCTCCGCCAATTGTAACTACTTTCATATGAATTTTTCTAATTCTCTTAATTGTTCTGGCGTGTTTGCTCCTAAACATTGAATCGGATCAATTTCAACTGACTGAATATTTTTTTTCTGCTTAACTGCTAATTCAACTAGATCAGTAAGATAATACTCTCCTTGAATATTATTACATTTCAATTTATCAATGTTTTGCCACAGCCAGGCTGAATCAAAACAATAATACCCAGGATTTACTTCTTTTATTTTTATTTCCTCTTCACTACAATCCTTTGCCTCTCGAATTGCCACTATTCTTCCCTCCCGATCAGTAGTCCTGTGCCTAACAACATCTACTATAGGCACTCTTAAAATCCTACCATAATAAGCAAACAATTCAAATTCATCTCTAAAATCATCCACTCTGGTAGTTGCCAATGTAATTATTGCACCAGTATTTTCTTGTAAAGTAAATATTTTTTCCAAAGTTTCTTTTTTTACTAATGGATGATCACCATAAAGCACCAAAATATTACCAATAAAATTTTTCAGTTCATTTTTTACTTTACTGACTGCATCACCAGTACCTAGTTGCTCTTTTTGCAAAACATAATCCACCCTATTTTTCAAATACTCTTTTACTTCATCCCCTTTATTACCGATCACCACAACAGGCACAATGTTCAGAGCCTCGACTGTTTCGACAACATACTCAATCATTGGCCTTTTACCCAGCTCAACTAAAACCTTTGGCAAATCACTCTGCATTCTTGTTCCTTTTCCCCCTGCCAATATAATCACCGATCTAGTCATATTATTTTTTATAAATGAATATTCTATCAAGCTTCGGTTTAAGCTGGTTCGTTTCAATCATTTCAATCTCTCCCTGCCATCCATCTATTTCAAATGCATATGAAATTATTATTGCGTCAGATCTTATTTCTTTTTCAAATCTCTTTACCATTTTTTTCAAATTCCTCGGCAGTAAA
>MFGJ01000001.1:165391-245520 GCA_001778235.1 Candidatus Falkowbacteria bacterium RIFOXYC2_FULL_36_12 | reverse complement strand
TTTAAAATAAGAATTTAAAATCTTTGCCTTAATATGTGCCCACCAATTAATCTCATAACCAACTATATCTTCAGCTCCCATTTGTTCAAACAGCCTAAGCACTCTCCCATCGCCAGACCCAAGATCCACAATTTTTTTATCTTTTATGTTTGATATTTTTAAATTTTTCTTAATTCTCTCAAGTTGCTGTTTATTCAAGGGAACAAATGGAACACCTTTTGCCAGAAACAAAGCAATTAAATTATTCACCTGAATAAAACCTGTCACCAAAACCACCAAACAAATTATTATTAGAATTGTTACTAAAAATATATACATATAAGCTATTCTAACACTAAATTTAATAATTAAAAAATGAACTGCGCTTTTCACAATTCATGCTTTATTCTAAAACTCTTCTCATTGATTTCATATCAATAATAACTTATTCATTATTACCAACCTCAAATCATCTCACAAATTTTCTAGCATCAGCTTTAGATCGCACCCCTTCAGCCCATTCCTGATGTTTTCTCACAGGCTCCAATTCTTTTTCCAGAAGCATTACTTTCTCTCTCAAACATTCTTTTTCAACTTCAAGCTCCTTAACCCTTTCATTCAAAATTCTAATTTCATTTTCCAAATCCTTTCTTGTCTGTCTCATTGTTCCCTCCGCAATCCTATGGTTTGAATTTTTCCGTCTTTGACGGAAATCTAATCATCATTATAGCTAATATACCTTAAAGTACTCTTTAATTTATCTTTTTCTGAATAAACTGTCAATAGTATCAAAATATTAAAAAATCCGCTCAAGCTTGAACGGATGAAGCAAAACTATCATGTAGAAGTTTATAATCAGACTTAAAAGAACCAAAATATGTACCAATAATTTTTATTTTCCAGCCATATTCTTCTTCAAGCAAGACGCTCAACTTCTTTGTCAATATCACCTGCATAGCAACCGATCTATGAAGCCCAAAGGAACTCCCAATACCAATATTAACTTGCCTTAACTTTCTCCACCAATTTCCAATCAGATTAGCCAAATGTTCAGCCTCATGTTCCGCCAATTTACTAAGATTCGGTTCTAAAAATTTTTGTAACACTTCGTCAGTTCCATTTCTCGCTTTCATAGCTTCAATTAAAAATGGTGGAGGACCTAAACATCTGGTATCAATCAGATAATTAAAATGTACTGGCTTTTTTTGTTTTGTTTTAATCTTAGCATATCCACCAGTTTTATATCCAAAACATGCGATATAAATTATGACATCATACACCTTCAATTCAGCCATCGTCCACTCCTGTCCTGGCTTATGGTTTTCGATTAAACCAAATAATAACAAAACTCATCCATTCTGTCAATAATTAAAACCTCCATCTTTTATTTATTATGAAAACCAAAAAACTACCTGATTGGTAGTTTTTTGTTCAAACTGGCAACGACCTACTTTCCCCAGTAGAGTATCATCGGCGCTAAGAAGCTTAACTTCCGAGTTCGGGATGGGATCGGGTGTTTCCTTCTCGCTAAAATCACCAGAAGCAGTAGAATAATAAAAATTATTCTACCCATTTCTATTGATTTTATTTAAAAAATATAAGAATCAAATTTCAGTAGTTATACATATCGACTTATTAGTACGGCTCAGCTAAAACTGTTGCCAGCCTTACACTTGCCGCCTATCAACCTCATAGTCTATAAGGAGTCTCAAAGGAAATCTAATCTTGAAGTCGGCTTCGCGCTTAGATGCTTTCAGCGCTTATCCAAACCAAACTTAGCTACCCAGCAATGCCCTTGGTAGAACAACTGGTACACTAGAGGTTTGTCCTTCCCGGTCCTCTCGTACTAGGGAAGAGTCTTCTCAAATTTCCAACGCCCGTAGCGGATAGGAGACCGAACTGTCTCACGACGTTCTGAACCCAGCTCGCGTGCCTCTTTAATTGGCGAACAGCCAAACCCTTGGGAGCTTCTTCACCCCCAGGATGAGACGAGCCGACATCGAGGTGCCGAACCGCGCCGTCGCTATGGACGCTTGGGCGCGACTAGCCTGTTATCCCCGGAGTAGCTTTTATCCGTTGAGCTTCCGCCGTCCTATTTCGTACGGTCGGATCACTAACTTCTGCTTTCGCAACTGCTCGACTTGTAGGTCTCGCAGTAAAGCTGGCTTATGCGTTTGCACTATCAATCCCGTTTCCATCGGGATCTAGCCAACCTTTGTAAACGCCTCCGTTACTGTTTGGGAGGCAACCGCCCCAGTTAAACTACCCACCAGACACTGTCTCTTTCCCGGATTACGGGATAAGATTAGAACTAAAAACATACAAGGGTGGTATCTCACTGTCGCCTTGGCTCCCACCTATGCTGAACAAGCATGTTCTTAGTCCAATGTCAAGTTGTAGTAAAGCTTCACGGGGTCTTTTCGTCCGGCTACGGGTAACGAGCATCTTTACTCATATTGCAATTTCGCCGAGTCCATTGTTAAGACAGTCTCCACACCATTACGCCATTCGTGCGGGTCGGAACTTACCCGACAAGGAATTTCGCTACCTTAGGACGATTATAGTTATCGCCGGCGTTCATCCGCGCTTCAGATCAGGGCTTGCACCCCTCTCCTTAACGTTCGGACACTGGCCAGGCGTCAGCCCCTATACTGCGTCTTGCGACTTAGCAGGGACCTGTGTTTTTGGTAAACAGTTGCATGGAGTCTTTTGCTGCGGCCCTGTCAAAGACAGGGCAGGCCTTATCCCGAAGTTACGGCCGCTGTTTTGCCGAGTTCCTGAACAATGGTTCTCTCGTACACCTGAGGCTGCTCGCCTCGTCTACCTGTGTTGGTTTACGGTACGGTTACTTCTAGCTTAGCTCTAGAGGGTTTTCTTGGTCATAGAATCATACTGGTTAAAGTTGCCGTAGCAACTTCTTCAGACAATTTTCAGGCTTTATGGCTCCGGATTTACCAGGAACCACCCTAATCATCATCAACGTGCATAACCAAAATCACGACAATCTTCATCTATCACGTCACCCCATCGAAAACTAGAAGTAGTGCAGGAATATTAACCTGCTCATCCATCGACTACGCTTTTCAGCCTCGCCTTAGGACCGACTAACCCTGGGTTGAAAATCATTGCCCAGGAAGCCTTAGACTTACGGTGGATCGGATTCTCACCGATCTTTTTGCTACTCATGCCAACATTCTCACTTCTATGTGCTCCACCGGTTTTCACAAATCCGGCTTCAGCGCCCATAGAACGCTCCCCTACCGCTCAGGCAATTAAAACTAATTGCTTAAACCCGTGCTTTCGGTATTAGATTTTAGCCCCGTTATATTTTAGATGCAGGACAACTAGACCAGTGAGCTATTACGCTATCTTTAAAGGATGGCTGCTTCTAAGCCAACCTCCTAGTTGTATAAGTCATCCCACCACCTTTTACACTTAATCTAAATTTAGGGACCTTAAGCGACGGTCTGGGCTGTTTCCCTTTCGACTATGGAGCTTAGCCCCCACAGTCTAACTTTCTGACTATTGACTTTTGGTATTCGGAGTTTGATTAAGGTCAGTAAGGTTTCCCACCTAACCCTATTCAGTGCTCTACCCCCAAAAGGAACATCAGAAGCCAGTCCTAAAACTGTTTCGGGGAGAACCAGCTATTACCGGGTTCGATTGGAATTTCACCGCTAACCACAACTCATCCCCTCGTGTTACACGGCGAGTGGGTTCGGACCTCCAACTTGGTTTCCCAAGTCTTCATCCTGGTCATGGCTAGATCACCCGGTTTCGGGTCTCGTATATGATACAAATTCGGGCATTTAACCCTCGCTTTCACTACGCCTTCGTTCTTCGCGAACTTAAGCAAGCAACATATACGAACTCGTTGGCTCATTCTTCAATAGGCACGCCGTCACCCAGTAAAAACCGGGCTCCGACTCTTTGTAAGCGTATGGTTTCAGATACTTTTCATGCCCCCTCACCGGGGTGCTTTTCACCTTTCCCTCACGGTACTAGTTCACTATCGATCATCAAAAGTATTTAGCCTTACCAGATAGTCCTGGCAGATTCAAACGGAATTTCTCGTGTTCCGCCCTACTTGGGAATAACTATCGCAGTGTCTTAATATTTTTTATTTACAGGACTTTCACCTTCTATGGTTGAGCTTTCCAGCCCCTTCAACTAAATATTAAAACTACTACCCTAAGTGTATAGGTACTTAGACATAATTATCCCGCTACCCCAATCAGACATTGGCCCTATAGCCGTAAACAAATCGATCAATTCTTCTCCGAAGAGAAAAACTTCACAAAAAGTATAGTCATGATGGTTTAGGCTGTTCCCCTTTCGTTCGCCACTACTAAGGGAATCGTTATTTACTTTATATTCCTCTGGGTACTGAGATGTTTCACTTCCCCAGGTCTTCTTCAACTACCCTATGTATTCAGGTAGAGATAGCCGAGGTTTACTCGACTGGGTTTCCCCATTCGGAGATCTCCGGATCAAAGGTTGCTTATCACCTCCCCGAAGCTTATCGCAGATTGCTACGTCCTTCATCGTCTTTTGATGTCAAGGCATCCACCATACGCTCTTGAGTATGTATAACTACTAAAACTTAAGTCTTACAATCCTTAAATTTTAGTTTACTATTCTTTATATTCTAATTATTTTTTACAATATTTTTTTCTAATGCTCGATACCTATATTAAATTATAATTTATTATAGACATCTTGGATTATTCAATTGTCAAAGCAACATATTCATTAAAGAATAACGACCATGTATTTTTAGGTAAAAACATCACCGTCGCCAACCTTCAATATGCTTATATTTTCAATAAAATTAAGTAAAAACATTCGTGATTGACATTATACTCTTTTTCTAAAATATGTCAACTATGTCTTTCCACACACTACCAACAACCTTATTTAATCTAAAATTAGCCAGAATACACACTTACTGCTATTTAGACTTTTCAGTGTAATATTGTAATTTCCTCACTACTTTTTAAACTGGCAACTAATTTTTTATTTTTTGTATTCAAATCAAACTTAAATATTTGACTCGTAATTTCACCATTAACCTCACGCACATTTTTCTTGAAATATACAGCCTGATCATAGATAAAAATAAAATTACCATAAAGATTTTCTTCTTTTTCCAACATTGAATCTTTTATCTCATTGTTCACAAAATTCATTATCAACAATCCATCTTTCAACCCGAAAAATAACTTGTTTTGAGAATAATCAATTACTATCGAATAAACATTCCCAACATTCAAAGCTTCAAATTCCGTCCACGCATCATCACTAAAAAAATACTCCGTCAATTCAAAATTATCTTCCAATAAATTCGCAACAAAAATTTTATTTATTGTTTTATTAAAAACAAAAACCTGATTATTGTTTTTAAAAATCTGAAATTCAGAACTATCATTAATTTGGTCCCTCAATTCATGTATTTTTAACTCTTGTCCAGTAAAATTGAATTCTTTTATCGGCAGAGCACCAACAACTCCCTCACCACAATTCCAACTATAAACTTTTTTATTTTTTGAATCAAAAATTTTGCACCCCAATGATTCAAAGCCCGAAATCTCTTGAGTTTCATTTATTCTAGCATCATAAAGATAACTTTGATTAAGCACAAAACTATCAAACATCCCAATCGCTTCAATCGATTTTGAGTAATCGGAAATTATAAACTTGAAATCCTGATCTGCTGAAGGTAAAATTTCAACATAATCATGAATTATAATATCAATTTTTTCTAATTGTTGATTTTCATAATTAAATTTAAAAATATCAGCACCTTGTTTCAAGAAAAAATATTTGGAATCATTGTTATATGAATGAAATCCAAGGAGTTCATAACCATCTGGAAACAAGCTCTCAACACTACCACTCTCTAAACCAACTCTTACAATTTTATCATCACTCTTTAACACCATAAAACCATCTTCCAAAATTTTATTTTCTTCAACAGTCTGATTGGCTTCAGTTATATCTTTTTCTACAGGGATTTTTTGTTCCGTTAATGTATTTGCATTGCTTTTTATTATTTTATTTAAAACATAAAAATTTCCTACACTTACAATTATCAAAACAATTATTGAAAAAATTAAAAAACCCAGAAAACAACTTAAGGCTTTTGTATTTCTCTCCGACATATTATTTACTAAAAATATTATTATAATAACTTACCATACTTTATTTTTTTTACAAACAAAAAAAGCCGAAAAAATCCGCTTTTCCCAAACTTAAATGCTGTACTTGCTTTTATATGCTACCAGCCGTAGCTCTTCAAAGTAAGAGCATAGGCTGGTGCCGGAGAGAGGACTTGAACCCCCACGAGCAAAGCTCACTTGGTCCTAAGCCAAGCGCGTCTACCAGTTCCGCCACTCCGGCACGATTGTAAATGTGGCGGAACTGGTAGAAAGTTAAATCTCTCTACTAATTACCGCCCTGTCCGCCGTAGCCACCTGCGTAGGCGGCACTCCAGCATGATTTATCAAATTTTAAACTTGAATAACAACACAATATCACATATTCTTTTTCAAATCAATACCTTTGTTGAGAAAACAACTAAGATAAGGCACCATCACATGTTAACTCTATTCAGTTGACACCTAATTTTTCGTGTATATAATACACATAATTAGACCCTTTACAGCCTACAAACAAAGGAATTGATAATAAAGCCAACCTAACCAAAACTCTCTTAATATTTACATGCAATTAAAGCCCCCAGTGGTTTTTGCATACTTTTTGCCTGCCTACAGGCAGACAGGTAATCAATCACTGATTCAAAAACTTAATTTAGCAACATCAATCAAAAAATCTGCAAACTCGCAGACTTTTTTTATTTTAAATAACTCCCTTCAAATACCTCTGTCTCTTCCCCTCTTCAAACTTCTCAATTGCATAACGAAACATTGTCCTCGGCATTTTTTTATAATATTTTTGTAAAAATTTTTCTTCAACCGCCTGCTCTTGATTGCCAACTTCACGGAGCATCCAACCAACAGCTTTATGAATCAAATCATGCTTATCATTTAACAAAATTTTAGCAATATTCAAACTGTCTTCAAACTGTTTTTCTTTTATAAATATAAATGTTGCAAGAACCGCAATTCGTTTCTGCCACAAATTTTTTGATCTTGCCATTTTATACAAAACTTTTCTTTCTTTATCAATTAAATAACTGCCCACAATCCGTGGTGCAGTCACATCTACCAAATCCCAATTATTTATATATTTTGTATTTTTTAAATACACCTCAAATATCTGTTTTCTCAATTTTTCGTCAGCTTCAGCGAACTTATAAACTAAAATAAGTAGAGCTGTCATTCTCTCTTCGTGAAATTTATTTTTTAACAATTTTTGCACTTCAGTTAGCTCAAGATCCTTAAATTCCTTGGCAATTCGTCTTTGTTCTCCCATGTTAATGCCAAGAAATCTATCACCTTCACCATACTCACCTTTTCCTGTCTTAAAAAACCAACTCAAATCCTTTGCCTTCTTCGGATCTGCAACTTTTTTTAATTCTTTTTTCACATTTTCAGCCTTCATATTTATTTGTATAATTAACCCTAGCATTCAAAGTATTAGTAATTTTCGTATATTCGTATCAATATCTTACCAAAGTTTCCTTTTTCTTTAAACCCTGCTAAAATAAATTAAACTTCTATATTATACTCTGAAACAAGTTCAGAGTGACAATTTGAAGCCAACCATGCTTACCTTAATCTATCAACTATAATCTATCAACTATAATCTATCAACTATAATCTATCAACTATAATCTATCAACTATAATCTATCAACTATAATCTATCAATATATGGAAACATTACTTATTTTCACAATTTTAATTCTCATCATTGGCTTCGGCACTACGATTTATTTTCTAACCCGTAAAAAACAGGGTCCTCAAGAAGACGACCAAGCCCTACGAATGCTCCAAGATCAAATAAAAGACATTCGATCAACTCTTGACACCAAATTAACCGAATCTACCCGCATGATGCAAGAGCAATTCGGCCAAAGCACCAAAGTAATCCAAGGTATCTCCGGCCAAAGTAATAAAATGATTTCAGAAATTACCGAAAAACTAACAAAATTGGATGACACCAACAAACAAGTTATTGGTTTTGCTGAACAACTCCAAAGCTTAGAAAACATTTTAAAAAACCCGAAACAACGAGGAATACTTGGTGAATATTATTTAGAAACACTGTTAAAAAACATTTTTGCCCCAAGTCAATATCAAATGCAGTATAAATTTTCTGACGGAGAAATAGTTGATGCCGTTGTTTTTCTCAAAGATCAAATTATTCCGATTGATTCTAAATTTTCACTGGAAAATTATAACAAAATAGTTGTTGAAAAAGATCCAACTCGCCATGAACAGCTGGAAAAACAGTTCAAACAAGATTTGAAAAATCGCATTGACGAAACAGCAAAATATATCCGGCCTCAAGAAAAAACCACAGAGTTTGCTTTTATGTTTATCCCATCAGAAGGTATTTATTATGACTTATTAGTCAATCAAGTCGGAACAATCAAAGTCAATACACGCGATTTAATTGAATATGCTTTCAAAGAAAAAAAAGTCATCATTGTTTCTCCAACTTCATTCTATGCTTACCTCCAAACAGTTATTCATGGACTTCGTAAAATGCAGATCGAAGAACAAACCAAAGAAATTATCAAAAATGTTGAACTTCTCAACAAACATTTAGTTGTTTATGAAGATTTCCTTAAACGCCTGGGTAATAATCTTGGAACTTCAGTCAATATGTACAATTCAGCTTACAAGGAATTCGGAAAAATCGACAAAGATGTTGTTAGGATCACTGGCAAAGAAAAATCCGTCGATCCAATTGAAATCGACAAACCAAAACTGGATATATAGCTATGTTTTTTCTTTGAACATATTATCCCAATCATCACAAACAAAAATTGAATACTGGTTATTCAATTTTTTAAATTTTTATCTTTCTTCATAAAACAGATCATTATTAACAACCCCTTTTATTCGTGATTGTCTAAAATAAATACAGCTAGTATAATACAAATAAATATTATATGTCGAAATCAAAAATGATAAAATTTTTATTGCTACTCCTGATTATCGGAGTTTATTTTGTAATCTCATATTTTCTTTTTTTAAACAATAATCGTAATTCCAACAATCAAACATCTATACTGCAATCAGACATTGAAAAACTTTCTGAAAATCTAGTCCAAAACAACTCATTCGAAGACAATAACAATTTTTGGCAAATTGCTATTCAGACAAAAAAAGACTATTTCAAAAAAATCAAAATTAACGACGCTTATCACCTTACAATGCCACTGTCGCTTGACTACTTGGATCAAGCAATGAAAATCAAATACACACCAAAAAAATTTAAGGGGTCCCTACCAAAAAATATTATTTTCTTTGAGTTTTTCAACCAAAATAGCGAAGTCTTATCAAGATTGACATATTTACTCAATGGAGAATCAAATTATGCTGCTCTAAATAATGTTATATCCAACAACATCCCTTACCTCACAATAGAAAAAAATGACAATCAAATAGGTAAAACCAACAAAATTTCCTTAAATAACATCTTACAGGATCAAAATGACGCAGCCGCCAAAATCAACGGCAACCAACTAAAAAAAGCTGACATTGATCACGCCACAGTTACGATCCTATCATGGTATGAACCAGGCACAATGGGACAAATTTCTTCAGAATATGAGGGGTGGGACAATTATATACTATTTGCTGAAACTCCGACAGATAATCTCATAAAATTCAGCAGTCTAGATGACAACTCATTACAGCAATCATATATCTACCAAACTAATTTTCTGCCTTCAGACGGTTTAAAACAATTAGATATTACTTCTCCAGTTGGCAAAGAGGTCAGCTACCAACAGGCAATACCTGTAATAACTGGAAAACCCTATCTAGTTGTTTTCAATACCAAGAAAAAAGCCGGGATGGACAGCCCTGAAATAAAAATCAGTAACAAAGACGGAACAAAAAACTATTTTTCTGAAAAAGTTGACATCCATTTTGCTATGACTGGCTGGGTTCAAGCAGGAGGTATTTTCATTGCCAAAGAAGACAACATCGATCTTCAGCTTTTATGCCCAAATACCAAACGGGTTGAAGGGGATGAACATTGTTACTTTGACAATATTAGATTGATTGAACTACCGAGTCTAAACACAAAACTACTAAACCAACTGATCAATGATAATCTAAATTTGGAAATTAATAATTCCAAAATTAAGCAAGTTGTCTTTGACTACAAAAACCTATATTCCCCAACCATGGCCGATAACATCAACCAGGAATACAAAAATCTAAATTTACCGATTTATGATTTATCCATAGATGAAAAAAAACTTTATGATGGTGGAGTAGATAACATGAAAGACAACAAAGTTTCCGGCATATTTAAATATAATGGTTTAGAATACAAAGTTAAAGTGCGAGTTCGAGGAGATAACCTGCTTCATTTTGCCACACCAACAAAATCACTCCGAATTGACTTTAATGACCCCAAAATATTTGACAATAAAAATTCAATTAATCTATTACGGCCTGTCTCTCGTGACTTTATTCACGAAGACTACAGCAGTTTCATTTCCAAAACACTAAATTTAATCGTACCAGAGGATAAATTTGTCTATCTACGGGTTAATGGCCGTCCGTACGGTATAATGTATGAGATAGAACAATGGTCTGAAGAAATCATGGAAAAAGCCCAAAAACCCGTCAGTGATCTTTATCAGGCTGAAATCTCTAATGAAGATTCCAACACTGATCCTGAATTTTTTTACAAAAAAACATTACCAAAATATTGGAGCAAATATACTGCCGATCCTTCTCTACCAGAAGATGACGAAACCAATATCTTTCTGCTAGTAAATTTCATGAACAATGACTACTTAGAAGGCTTTGAAAAAATGGTTAATCTTGACAGCCTAATTCGCTGGAATGCCCAATCAATACTTGTTGGTAGCGCTCATCAGGATTATTCTCACAACAATCGTCTTTACTTCAATAATACTACTGGACAATTTGAATTTATTCCTTGGGATCTCCGCTGGTCTTTTCACCAAACAGGACAAGATAGAGTCAATCCATATATGGATTTTGCCCTTAAAAATATTACTACTTATGACCAAAGAAATAATTTACTCTGGCAATACTTATCAAAGGCTGAAAACCAGTCCAATGCAATAAATTATTACCAAAAACTCGCCGACAATACTGCCCAAGGATTCCAAGCAACTGAACACTACACATTCAATGGAGAAGACTTATCATCCTATACAGAAGTCAAAGACTTTATTGACTATGTAGGTACTGACATAGAGACTCAATTCAAAAAAATAACCGACCTGCTCAAAAAAAATACCACAATTAAATCAACATTTAAAAAAATAGAAAACACAAACAACAACCAAGTCATCACTTCATTAGAACTAGAGCCAACCGATGACACCATGTTCAGTTCAGCCATAGTAAAAAATATTTCAATCAATCCTAACATCCAAAGCAATATATCTATTTATTATGATAATGGCGATTCAATTTTCAACCAGACAAAAGACCAGTGCATTTTAGGCTGTCAGAACAACTCCCAAGCAGACAATACAACCTTGAATATACCCATTCCATCAAAAGTACAATATCAGACTTATGTCGCAGTTCCTCCATGGAATCTTACAGAAAAAAATTTCCAAAAGCTGAAACAAACCGAACTGCTATCAGATAAAGAGAAAGACATACTAGATAGAGTTTACGCTTACGATCAGCAACAAAAAGTTTACCAGCTAAACGACCCTCGTCACAATCCAGAACTATGGACTATTTTTGAAAAAATAAATTATACTCCACAATATAAAAAACCCATTTTCTTTATCCTTGGTAACAATACCAGCACCGACGACCTTATCAATAATATCAGTGTGGAAGCAGTAAATGCTGTAACAAACGCCAATCTGAATATCGCCTATTTTAATCAAGGCAATCAAATTCTAAAAGATATCCAAGCTAATGACAATTCCACAGTTTATGAACTTCGACCAGAAATTTTAAATCAAACCATAAAAATAAAGTATCATCCACAAAAATTCATTGGACAAGACGCCAAAAGCCTTGCCACATTTACATTTTTCAACCAAGATAATGATGAAATTTCCAAACTATCCTACATTCTAAACAGCACATCAGACTATATCATGCCTGATGATACCATCGAAAACAATATTAGTAATCTAACAATACAAAAACAAACTCAACTAAACAAAATCAATCAAGTTATTTTCGAACCATTGAAAGATCAAAATATTTCTGCAACAAAAATCAATGCTGTGCCTTTAACTATACAAGATATTTATAAAACTACCGTCACACTAGAAACCTGGTTTGACCCAGAAGATACCCAAGGTTCAATTCTAATTTCTTATGATGGCTGGAAGCAATATACTGTGAACGCACAAAATAATAATGACGAAAATATCTTACTAAGCGGTCCCCTCATAACTCCACCGACAGAAGCAGAAATTATTGGAAGATTAAAGAATAATAACTTACTAAATGTTAATTATAGTTTATACCAAGACCTATCAGCAATTTCTACTTCTGAAGAAAATTTTAGCAAAAAATACCCTATTTTCAGCCAAGATCAATCAAATAATTCCACCTTTATCCTGCATTCAGACACATATAATATCAAAGAAAACATAATAATCCCTTCTGGTATATCCTTGATCATCGAACCTGGTACAACCCTGAAATTTAATTCCGGTATTTCATTAATATCCTATGGCCATTTGACCGCAATTGGAACAGCTGAAAAACCAATAAAATTCACCAACATGCTATTGAGAACCTGGGGAGTTGTTGGTGTAATTGGCCAATCAGCCGAAGCAAATTTTGAAAATTGTATATTTGAAAAAGGCAGTGATGAGCATATCAATGGCATTTACTTTTCCGGTATGCTGTCGGTTTACCACACAAATGCTATTCTAAAAAATTCTGAAATTAAATACTCAAAAATAAGTGACGATGCCGTCAATTTCAAATACGGAATTTTTACAGTAGAAAATAATTATTTTTACAAAAACCAAGCTGACGCTCTTGACTTTGACTTTGCTCAACAAGGTAGTATTATAAAAAATAACTATTTCTACGGTAATGGTAATGACGGTCTTGACCTTTCTGGTTCTTCAGTTGAAATCACCAACAATCATATCGCTAAATCCGGCGACAAGTGTATCAGTATTGGCGAACAATCTATGGTTGAAATAAAAAATAATCTTCTGGAAAAATGCAATTTCGGTTTATCAGTCAAAGATTCTTCACAAGCAATTGTTATAAAAAATGATATAATAAATAATAATGTTGGAGTCTCCGCCTATAACAAAAAAGAGCTGTTCGGCGGGTCAAAAATAACACTTTACAATTCAAATCTAGTCAAGAACCAACAGGATTTTGGTTTAGAACAATTTAGCAACAATGATTTCCGCCAAAATCTTGAACAATATGCATCACAAATTATTTTTTATAACTCAACCAACTCACGATCTAGCAAAATAACAAAAGAAATTATCCGTTTACCAAAAGAAAACACTTTGAAACCAAAAAAATTTATTAAAGCATATTTAGAAGACAATCTTGATCAGTTTGGTTTCAAATTCGCCAATCTGCTCAACCAAGCTGAAGTTGGTGATGAAAAAAATAACCCTTATATAAGTCAATCAATCGGAGCTGATAAAAATTTAATTGGACTAACTAATTAATTTTATGACTGATTTCCCTCTTCGTTACAGATTAGAATACAAATATTATGTCCCGGCCAGTTTTTACCAACATATATTAAATGATTTGGATAATTTCGTTGAACTGGACAAACATGTTACAAAACAAAACAGATTTTATCCTGTTTATTCATTATATTTTGAAGACTTTGGTTTGAGTTCATATCATGACAAGCTGGCAGGCCAAATCAACCGCCTAAAAATGAGATTAAGATTTTACGATCTTGACACCTCATCTGGCTTAATAAAAACCGAACTGAAATATAAATTTTCTGACCTATATTTAAAAAGACAAAGTGCTCTTGACCACAATCTATTCCAAAAACTTATCAACAAAAAAATATTTCCGCTTGACACTATCAAAAACCCAGAAACAAAAAGATTTTTAATGATAGCAAAATACAACAATTTCCGACCTTTCATCCGAATTGACTATGAACGGCAAGCTTTATATGCCAAAAATGATAAAAATGTTCGTATAACCTTTGACAAAAATGTAAAGTGCTCCCGTGTCACGACTGGCAACTTGAAGCCTTTTAACATCAGAGTCCTACCCCTTGGAACAATTATTCTTGAAATCAAAACTCCAAATTATTTCCCTTATTGGCTTACATACATTATAAAAAAGTACAACCTAAAAAGAGTGGCCATCAGCAAATATACCCTAGCCGTCCAAAACTTGGCCACCAATAGCTCATTATGCATTTAATTTAATTAATTTAATTTATAATCTATGCTTGACACTCTAAACATCTTCAATTCCCTTAGTGGCTCTGTCATCTCCTGGCAAAACATCTTGTTTTCATTAATTATGGCTTTTATTCTCGGTGCCATAATCGCTTTGGTTTATTTAAAAAGCAATATTGGTTTTTCTTCTGAAAAATCTTTTGGTTTTACACTTGTCTTACTGACAGTCATAATTGCTGCCATCATGATAACTATCGGCTCCAATGTCGCACTATCGCTCGGCCTTGTAGGTTCTCTCTCAATCATTCGTTTCCGAACAGCTATCAAAAGCAGTATTGATATGGCTTTTCTTTTTTGGACCATTGCCGAAGGTCTAGCAATCGGCGCCGGACAATATCCAATTGCCATTATCGTTCTCTTGGTCACAAGTATAATCGTCTATAGCATGAGTAAAACTACTTTCTTTTCCAAAAGCAATTTTGATTATATTTTTGTTATTTCAATCAATGCCAGCGATGCTACCGATGACATTGAAACGCTGATGACTAGAAACAATATCAACTGGAAATTAAAATCAAAATTTATTGAAAAAGATGCTGGCGAAATTACCTATTCTGTCTTTTCCAAAAAGTCAGTTGATTTCAACAAACTTACCAGCACTATCAACAAGCTTAAATCCGTCAACAATATTTCTGTTTTGAGTCCAGAGACTAATTTATTTGTATAAAAATTTATTCTACTAAAAAAGTTGGCGATTTAGTCGTCAACTTTTTTTACTATTCAGCTTGACTCAATTGAGTACAAACCATTCCCAAGTCTCCCCTTAACTTATCCCTTCTTAATCATCTAATCTCAAACTTAATTCATCCAACACTTCATTCAATGCATCTTGAACTTCAACTTCAGCCAAAACAAGTTGTACTGCGCTAGCTTCTTCTTCTCTATTTTTATTTGCTTGAGCAATACACTCATTACAAATATAAATACTTGAACCAGCAACAAATATATTTACACCACTTCGTGATTTACCACAAAAAAAGCAAGGCTGACCTTCTTTGATTGACATCAGTACCTCCTGGTTTCCGGCAGAAAGAAAAAAACAACACCACAATTTTCATACCATGTCAACAGCTATCCTCAAAGCTTTTTTCTATTCTGAACTCGCTTTTCAATCGATACAAAATGCTTGCGCCAAAATTGCCAAATTTGACTCCAAGCACTGCTCGCCTCTTGTTTAATCACAGTCAACTCATCATTACCATAACGAAAAACAGCTTCTTCATCAGAAATCATCCGAACATTCATAAAAGGCAACCCTTTATCTTTGGAATCAACTAATTTCAACCCCTGCCTGACACATTCTATACATATCAGTGTCATTTCTATGCCAAACAATTTAACATCACTTTTCCCACAAAACATGCATTTAGGCTCAATATCATCATCATCTGAAGCCAGAATATTATTGCATAAAAATCTCCACATTTTCAAAAAACCCTCAAGATTATCATCAAAACTCAAGATCACCTTCAACTCATCAGACAACATTAAAACAACATGTTTTTCATTGACCAACACCACTTTTACAATTCCTGATTTTGTTTCCTCTGCAATAACATGATTACACAGAGCCACACAATCTGTACAAATTGTCTTAATTGGCAATTTCCCCCCTTGAATTAACTTTTTTACAACTTCTATTGGTTGACCACAAAAAGAACATTTTTTCCCTTGCATTTTCCCCCCTCTTTCCTGCATAATAATAACTCTTTGAATAGTATCAAGCTTCAATCTAATAGTCAAAACTTGCTCCCACTTGACAATTTATCAACTTTTTTATATTATACTCACAGTTCTCAATCCAGACATTTATACTCTGGGTTACATTTATTAATCAAATACTGAAAATTTTTAAATTTCAAACGAATTAAGCAAAATTCCGTACAGTACTTGCTGTACTTGCTGTTCTTGCTTATCTCGCTCAATCAAATATGCCACAAAAACAACAAGCCATAAAAGCTTTGCGACAATCAAAAAAGCGCGAAGCAAAAAATAAGATTTTGAAAAGCACTGTAAAAACTTTGGTTAAGAAAACTCGTAAATCAATCGATAACAAGGCCAAAGATATTGATGCTCAAATCAAACAAGCTCAAAAACTTTTAGACAAAGCTATCAAACAAGGAATCATGAAAAAAAATACTGTAGCTAGACGCAAATCAAGATTAATGAAAAAACTAAACAAACAAAAAACTTCAAAATAACCCTATAAAAAAAGCTCCTTGATAAGGAGTTTTTTGTTATTTCAAATCATTTACCATTTTACAAAGTACAGACAAAACATTGTCACTTTCTGCTACATCAGAACATATTTCGAGCTGAACAGTATCAATATTATAATGTTCGATTGACCACTGAACCATATTTTCTCTGTTAGCCGCCGCCCACTCTCTACCGACCATTACTTTCAAATGATTTCCCTGACTCAAACTATTTTGAATCTGAATCAACCTAGTCAAATCAATTGTTGGTCTACCTCTGCCACGACTCGGAATAATTTGTTTTGCCGGGGCATAAATTCCTGAAGTGCCTGAATTAATCATTGTCAAACCACAACCAATATCAATATCAAAATCCCTGCTTTCACCAACTTGTTTTTTCACCAAAGCTCCATTCTCAACCCTTTGATACAAACATCTTTGTCTGATATACACTCGGGGACAAAAATGCATAAAAATAACCACCGGATGATCAAATTTTTCTTTCAAATCTACAATTGTCCGCCACAAATCATTGAAATATTTCCCAACCGCCGGAACCATCAAAAAATTATCATTTACCTGATCAAATCTATTCAAATCAACTCTTGAACGCAAAATTTGGGTATTTATAATGGCCGAAGCTCCAGTCGCTACACAAATTTTTGCCACCAAATAGTTTACACCCGCTTCAAAACCTTCTGCGCTATGTGGTGAGACAAAAAGAACATTTCCAAAGCCTACAATTCTAATACCATAATCTCTGGTTATTTCATCCACTATTCCCCCTTACCTTTGGCTGTTAGAACCAAAGGTATAATTAATCTTATAATTGGGTAATAAATTTGTCAAACAATAAATTAAACTTAAAATTTTTATTTTTTAAACCAATTTCAAATTCCAAAAGTTGTCTATATATTTCTTTTAATTGATCCAATGAAAAACTACTTACCTGTCCTAATATCTTTTGCACCACAAAAGGATGTATTTTCAATTCTCGAGCAATAATTTGACTATCACTAACTTTTTTTTCTGTAACAAATATTTTTATTTGTCGCAATAATCTGAATTGTCGCACCAGCATAGTAAACAAATAAATCTCATTAGCTCCGCTATCAAGCTGATCCCTGATTAACTTCCAAGCTTTAACTTTATTTTTCTGGCTGATAGCATCCATCAATTGAAATATATCTTCATTATATTTACCTTTTACCATTTTCTTTACATCATCAGCTGAAATCATCCCATCTTCAGCATAGGCAATTAATTTTTGAATTTCACTATCTAGTAGCCACAAATCCGGCCCAACCAGAGCTGACATCATCTCAACAGCTTTGTTTTCAATTTTTCCCTTGTAATATTCAACTCGTTTCAATATCCAGTTGTTTAACTCAAATGGTCTTGGCGCCAAAAACTCTTTTATTTCTACTAAATTTGTTTTTTCCAGAGATTTCAAAAATTTAAACACCTTACTCCTAGCATCCGGTTTCTTATCCTGAACAAAAATTAGAAAGAAACTATCAGATATTTTTTCTAAACTTGAAAACAGCAATTCCTCAACTTCCTCTTTCAGATTCGCTGGTATTAACAAATTTTTTACAATGATTAGTTTATTCGCCCCAAACAATGAGTCAACCTGCAAAGCAGTTTTTAAATCAGTAACAAATTTTCCTTTAACTTGTTTTTCATCCACATCAAGCCGAACAATATTAAATCCTGAATATTTTTTTTCAAATAAACTCATCCACTGTTGCATGGTTTGCTGAAGATCAAAATTATTCTGACCATACCATAAAAATATTTGCTTTTTCTTTTCCATAATACAAACTTTAAATAAACCCCAAAAATCATCCTTACACTATTTCACTATTTCCAACTATATTACCACTTATTTTCAACATTATTTCAATATTACACTATTCCACCACTCGTTCCATCTCATCCCAATTCCCCCCGACCTCAATATCCACCTTGATCGGCACTGCCAGCTTATGAATTTTCTCCATCTTTTCATCAATCACTTTTGCCACTTTTTTTACTTCCTTATTTGGAGTCTCAATCACCAATTCATCATGCACCTGTAAAAGCATTTTTGACTCTGGAGATATTTTTTTCAATTCTTTATAAACTTCAATCATGGCAATCTTCATCAGATCAGCTGCTGTTCCCTGAATCGGCATATTTACTGCAATTCTCTCTGCTGCTGCTCGAAGCATTGGCATACTAGCATTTATATCCGGCAAATGTCTCACTCGACCAAACATTGTTTCAGCCAATTGAGTCTTTCTTGCCATTTCTACCATTTCTTCAGTGTACTCTTTTACTTTTTTATAGTTATCAAAATATTTTTGAATAAATTCCTGCGCTTCTGCCGTTGTAATCCCAGTCCGTTGAGCCAACCCCCTTGAACCAAGTCCATAAAGCACCCCAAAATTAACTTCCTTGGCTTTCCTTCTCATATCTTTGGTCACATCTTTTTCCTCAACATCAAAAATTTTTGCCGCCGTCGCACTATGAATATCTTTTCCTTGTTTAAAAACTTCCATCATATTTTGATCCTTGGCCAAACAAGCTACAACTCGAAGTTCAATTTGAGAATAATCAGCAGCAATGAGCTTGTTACCGCGGTCTGACACAAATGCTTTTCTCATTTCACGACCTAATTCAGTTCTTATCGGAATATTTTGCAAATTCGGATCAGATGATGACAATCTACCTGTCGCAGTAATCGCTTGATTAAAATTGGTATGAATTCTACCAGTTTTTTTATCAATCATTTTTGGCAGAGCATCAATATATGTTGATTTTAGTTTTGTTAATTCCCTATATTCTGAAATTAAATCAATAATCTTATGTTGTCCTCTCAATTTTTCCAGTTCAGGCGCTGCAGTTGAAATCCCAGTCTTAGTTTTCTTCAAACCATGAGTTGGAATCTCCAATTTTTCAAATAAAATTTCCGCTAACTGTTTTGGTGAACTAACATTAAACTCCATTCCAGCTAATTCTTGGATTTCTTTTTCCAAAATTATAATTCTCGCATCCACTTTCTTGCCAACTTTCATCAAATGGTCAACATCCAGTTTTATACCGTTCACTTCCATCTCAAGCAACACCTGCACCAATGGCATTTCAATTGTTTCAAACAACTTATATAAATTTTCTTTTTTCAATCTTGGTTCAAATTTTTTATAAAGCCTCCAGGTGAAATCCGCATCCTCACCTGAATATTCAGCCACCTTGGCAACATCAACCTCTGCCAATGAAATCGCTTTTTTACCTTCACCAATCAAAGCTTTGATCGGAATCATCTCATGTCGAAGCTCTTCAAGCGCCAGAGCATCAAGACCATGTTGCCTAGAACCAGAATTTAACAAATATGATGCAATCATCGTATCAAAATAAAAACCTTTCATTTCTATCCCATTTAGCTTCAACTGTTTAGCATCAAACTTCATATTATGTGCCACTTTTTTCACTTTTTCATCCTCAAATATTGGTTTCAATTTTTTTAACCAGTTATTATCATCTGTAGTATCTGTAATTTTCGTAAATCCGTAACTTACATAATAGGCTTCACCTTCTTTCCAACAAAAACTAATTCCTAGAAGTTTTGCATTCATCGCATCTAGAGAATCTGTCTCTGTATCAAAACAAAAAACTTTTTGCTGTTTTAATTCTCCCAAAAACTTTGCAAAAGCAATCTCATTATCAATTAATTTATACTCACCTCTATCACCCGTATATTCCACTTCCGAAACTATATCAACCTTCCCAAATAAATCTTTCTGACCTCCTTCTTGCTCCGGCAACCTACTAAGCAAACTATTGAATTGCAACTCCGAAAACAACTCTAAAATTTTCTTCTTATCATAATCTTTCACCTTATTATCCTCCAAATTAAATTTCACCTTCACATCTCTCCTAATCCGCGCCAAATCCTGACTCATAAACGCATCCTTCTCATGTTCAATCAACAAATTCCTCACTCGTTCCTTAATTTGATTTATTGTTTTTTTGCTTTCTTGCTTTATTTCTTTATACAATTTTTCCAAACTACCAAATTGTTTCAATAGCTCTATCGCTGTCTTCTCCCCAATTCCTTTCACCCCAGGAATATTATCTGACGGATCTCCTCGCAAAGCCTTATAATCAATCATTTGATCCGGACCAAGTCCATCAAACTTTTCTTTCACAGCTTTTTCATCATAGATCACCGTATCAGTCATACCTTTTCGCAAAGTAAACACCTCTGTGTTGTCATCAACCAGTTGCAAGGTATCCATATCACCAGTCACAATCACGCTGGTAACATCATCTCGATTTACTTGTTTCTTATCACAAAGCGTCCCAATCAAATCATCCGCTTCAAACCCCTGTTTTTCATAAATATTTATATTAAAAGCTCTGACAACATCCTTTACTATCGGAAATTGTTCATACAGTTCATCAGCTTGTTTTACTCTAGTTGCTTTATACTCTGCAAATTTTTCATGACGAAAAGTTTTACCTTTCAAATCAAAAGTAACCGCAATATAATCAGGTTTCAATTCTTTCATTGCTTTTAACAATATTGATGTAAAACCAAAAACCGCATTGACTAGACGGCCATCTTTTGTTTTTAATGGCGGTAAAGCATGAAATGCCCGATGCACCACAGCATTACCATCAAATATCACAAATTTTTTCTTTTTACTCATATTCTAATTTTTGCCTACCTGCCGGCAGGTAATCTTTCGTAATTTCGTAACTCACATCTTCTAATTTTCGTAATTTAATAATTAAATTATATCATTTTCCACAAAAATTTCCAGCTCAATCACCATCCCCTCCTTTCCAAGGAGGGGTCTGTTCCTCTTTGCTCGGGGTGGTCCCACCACTCACCCAACTCAATCACAAATTAAAACAAAAAGTAGTGATTTTACACTACTCTGACTTAAATTAATTCAATTGGAAATTGTTTTTCATCATACATTCTTGCCAATAGTCCAGACTGACCACCACGAAAACCATTACCATCACGAATACATTTTACCGCTTCCGCCCAGGCGTTTGAAGTATCAATAATTTTCATCTTTGGTAAACAACTCCTTTTTTCTTCAGACACCGGCACAGTATTACAAACAACCAACTCACTAAACTCATCAATCGCTTGCAATTCTCTCATTCTCTCTGGATGTGTCAATATCGGATGAGTGATAACAGCTTTTACCGATCTTGCACCATGTAAAAGCAAATATTTTGTATCTTCAATCAAAGTTCCCAAGCTACAAGCTTCATCATCTGGAATCACACAGTCTCTTCCCTTTACATCCCCAATAACAGCCACTGGAACAACTTTCTCCATATGATCATCTCTACGCTTATCAATAAATGCAATTGGAGCTCCAATCTTTGAAGCTACTCGACCAGCTCGTTTTGCACCACCAAAATCTGCAGAAACAACCGTAACATTGTTCAGAGGACCTTGTTGTTTAATATAATTAACAAAGTATGGTGTACCAAAAATGAAATCTACTTGCATTTCAGGATTAAAAACTCCAACAACTTGTTCGAAATGTGGTTCTGCAATCACAATACTTTGCGCACCAGCTGCGAATAATTCATCTGCCTCATCTCTTACACCAATTGAAACTCTTGCTTCATCTTCTCGATCAGAACGAATATTTTTCATATACGGATTCAACAACTTTCTCCAACCATCTGAATGTCGACGAATAGTCCTCAATAGTGTCTTCAATCGATTATTAAATGTTTGAACCGGATCAGCATGAGTTCCAAAAACAAAATTATCACAAAGTCGAATATTATCGTCTATTTGTACCCTAAACTCACCCTGTGAATGCAATTCCCAATTCAACCTACCTTCTTCTTGCCCAAGTCTTTCACAAATCATTCTAACCAAATCAGGATGTGAACCATCGTGGAAAAATTTAAAAGGTCTCTTCCCAAACATTATCCCTCCTTGTCTCGGGGGTTGTGGCAACACATTAAACATACAATTACATTTTAGCCCATTAAACAAAAAAGTAAAGTTCTAGCCTTTACAAACACCATTTTCTATAGTATAATTATTTTAGTTTTCTGTTTGTGGCCACGTAGCCAAGTGGTAAGGCAACGGTTTGCAAAACCGTCATTCATCGGTTCAAATCCGATCGTGGCCTCCAGAAAACTTTTTTTATTCCAAACACAAAACGAGCCACCTGGCTCGTTTTTTTTATAATTATCTTATTCCAACAACCGTCGGTATTGTATTTATATCTTTGTTTGAAATTCCTAGCCCTAAATAGTGCATTATCGAAAAAGCATCCTCCGGTTTCCCTAGAAAATATCTTTTGCCATCAACCGGATTCACATACCAAGCCTCCCCAAGACTCTCAACTTGCAAAAATATTTTTCCTAAATGTTTACTCGCAAACCTTTTGTCAGTTACTATTTTGCTATTAATCTTTGGGTCAAGTGGACTATAACCATTTATAATTTCAGTATAGTCACTAAATCCATCGCCATCAGTATCCTTAAGATTAACCTTTGTACCAAATGAGCGCTCAACTGCATCTGACAAACCATCCTCATCACTATCTCCAAATCTCACGCTATCAAAAGCCACATTTAGATTAAAATTAGCAATCGGAATGTTTGTTAAATCCTTATTACTAATTCCCACGCCAAATTCTCGCATAATTGCAAAGGCATCATCTGGCCTGCCAAGATAATACTTTTTGTATTCATTTACAGGCACATAATACGCCTCACCATGCTCCTCAACCTGAAGCAATATTCTCCCTCGAACAGGTAGTTCGCTGGTTGCCGAATAAACTGGTAAAGCAAACATCAGCATCAAACCTGCAAGCAGAAAACTTATAATTTTTTTCTTTTTCATACAATTAATTTAATTAAATATTATTGATAAGGACTTTCAATATTTTTCAACACAGAATTTGTTACATGAGTATAAATCTGTGTTGTTTCTAACTTCTTATGACCTAATAACTCTTGAATATATCGAATATCAGTACCATTTTCAAGTAGATGCGTCGCAAATGAATGACGAAGCGAATGGCAAGTTGCTGGTTTCCTAATTTGTGCTTCAGATAAAGATTTTTGAAACATTTTTTGCACTGATCTTGCAGTCAATTTTTGACCAGCCAGACCAAAGATAACAAATTGATCAGACTCTCTATCTTTTACAAATAATTTTAAGTTAGGGATCATTTTTTCAGCCAAAATTGTAATCCTATCCTTATTTCCTTTACCCGCTTTGATATGAATAACTTTTCTATCAAAATCAATATCAGCAACTCGTAAATCTAAAACTTCAGACAACCTAAGTCCACTACCATACATTAAGCAAAAAGCGAACCTATATTTTTCATTTTTAGTTGAGTCTATCAACAATTTTGCTTCAGAAACTGATAAGACTACAGGCAAACTTTGTCTTTGTTTGGGATGTTTTATGTCAGAAAAAAACTTCCGTTTTAATACTTTTGTATAATAAAATTTAAGTGCATTAATATCAACACTAAGAGTTGAAGCACTAATTCCCCTATGTCGTAAATCCTCCAAATATCTCCGAATATCCTCATTTTTGACTTCTCTCGGAGATTTTCCAAACCAATCCAAAAACCTCAAATTAACCCCAATATAAGATTTACATGTTTTTGGAGAATAATTCCTCAATTTAAGCTCATTTTTCAAACTAATCAAAGTATCTAGTTGTTTTGATTTTATTTTTTGATTTGCTATAATCATAATATACTTATGAATTGCTATTTTAAGCAATTCAAACTCCCTTTATGCACTTATTATACCATAAAATAAATTAACTTCGCATAAAAGGAGTTGTGCAAAACCGCTCGCACACGCTCCGCGTGTCGCTCCCGTTGTTTTGCACAATGGGCTGCGCCTCCGGCGCTGTGTGCTCGCTATGGCATCGCACAACAGCGCCTATGCGACATTGCCCGTCGGGTAGCTCCGCTACCCGTCCGCAACTTCGCATTAGGCGCAGCCCATTATGTGAAATAATTTAATTATTTTTGCTCTTGCAAAAATGTTGTTGGGGCAAATTTATTTAATCTTTTAGTATGAAACTATATCACGGCTCCAGAAATGGAAATCTTAAAACAATTAAAAAGATGCAGGCGCAAGCAGGAGAAGGAGTTGAAGTCCCTGAAGACGAATTAAAAGACGGAATCTATTTAACACCGCATTATAAATACGCGCTAGCTATGGCAGCAAGACCCGATGGAGTGACACGTATTAATCATGAAAACGATACAATTGAGTTTGAGAATCCTGAGTTATTTAATCCTGAAAAAGAAGTTTACATTTACGAAGTGGAAGTCGAAGAAGGAGTGGCAAGGAAATTTGATGAAAACCAATTAGTAATTGAAAATTTGGATGAAATAAAACCAACGGAACAACACATACATAAAGCTGGCGACATTGAGCAATATTTTGAGCTAACAAACTGGAAAAAGGAACTTAAAAACGAAACTACTCCTGAATTCAAGATTAAATAAATTTGCCCCAACAACACTCGCTATCGCTCGTTAATTAAATTACATCACATAACAGCTCGATATCTGGTTCGCGCTTGGCTCCGCCAAATGCTCACCCAAATTTTCTTTCGCTTCGCTTCAGAAAACTTCGGATATCGGCAACGTTGTGCAAAACCGCTCGCACACGCTCCGCGTGTCGCTCCCGTTGTTTTGCACAATGGGCTGCGCCTCCGGCGCTGTGTGCTCGCTATGGCATCGCACAACAGCGCCTATGCGACATTGCCCGTCGGGTAGCTCCGCTACCCGTCCGCAACTTCGCATTAGGCGCAGCCCATTGTACGAAATTTTACTTTAAGAAATATTTTTTATGATAAATATCAAAGAATGTAATGAACCATTAGTTAATATAAATAAAGTTTGCCCAAATATAATTATCAATTTAGGTAAGCGACGAATGAAGAAAGAAAAAACAGCCTACCTAAGAAAAACAGTGGCTGAAATGATTTGGCGCGCTGAAAAAGAATTGCCAGATGGAATGACATTCATAATTAATGATGCATGGCGGCCTCAATATGTTCAAGAAGAAATTAAAAAATGGTTTATTGATCGTTTTTCTAAAAAACACCCCTCCTGGACTAAAGACAAAATCATAAAAGAGGTTGAGAAATACGTTGCTCCTTCTGACGGTAAAAACGCTTCTGGGCATATGACAGGAGGGGCGGTTGATTTAAGATTATGGAAAAACGGTAGAAAAATCCCGATGAAAAGTTCAAAATTAACATATCAGGAAAACGCCAAATCATTTCAGCCTAAATTATCAAAATACATTCAGCAAAATAGAGAAACTATGTTCGCCTCCCTGAAAAAAGCTGGTTTGTCTAATTACCCAAAGGAATACTGGCATTGGTCATATGGCGATATTTGGTGGGCAAAAAGAAACAAAAAAAAGATAGCTATTTATGGAGTTATAAAAAATATTTCTTAAAGTAAAAATCAAGCCTCGCTGCGCTCTCGGCCTGCCTTTTCTTAATTAATAATAAGGAAGGCAGACCTCGGGTCGTACAACAAGTGATAACCGGAAAATGCCTCGGCTCGGCATTTTCCCAAATTCGTTTTCCTTTCAGTCAAACGAACTTCGTTTATCACTAACGTTGTGCGAAATTCAAAAAATATTTTTCCTTTTATTAATAATTTTGACAGGCGCTTATGAAAACAATTTTAGTAGATGCAATTAACGCTTTTGTAATAAAGGGCGAGGGTGTCTTTAATGAAATGTATAAAATGCTTGAGCAATACCCAAACAAGAAAATCATCTTGACTGGTGCTAATGATGAGGAGATGGAAATGTTTGGCCTAAATAAGATGCCCTACGAAGTCTTTACGCTTAAACATGACCCCGAAAAAACAGATCCGAAATATTTTGAAACTATGCTCAAGCATTTTAATCTTGAAGTAAAAGATGTTGTGTATTTTGAGCATAATTTAGATGCTGTAAAGAGCGCTCAATCTGTTGGTGTTAATACATTTCATTACGACCAAAATACTAAAGATATTGACGCGTTAAAATTGTTTATAGATGAAAGCCTGTCAAAATAAAAAGGAATGAAAAATATTTTTTGAACATCGCACAACACGGCATATCTGGTTCCGCTACGCTCCACCTAAATTGCTACGCAACTTCGGATGATGCCGAAACATTGTGCAAAACCGCTCGCACACGCTCCGCGTGTCGCTCCCGTTGTTTTGCACAATGGGCTGCGCCTCCGGCGCTGTGTGCTCGCATGGCATCCCGCCTTAGGCGGACAAGCGCACAACAGCGCCTATACGAAATTGCCTGTCGGATAGCTCCGCTACCCGTCCGCAACTTCGCATTAGGCGCAGCCCATTCAACGACATATCTAAATTTAATATGATTTATTTATTTAGTGACACATTTAAACTGGGGATTGCACTGGGCATCATTCTTGTATTCATCATTAGTGCTGCTATTTTCTTAGTTCCAACAATAATAATATATCGGCTAACAAAAAAACGGTTTCCAAGCTGGAAAATTATTATACTAACCGGAATTATTGGTGGGTTAATTGGCGTATTTTTTTAATTAAGATACGTCGCCTAACAGCGTGTATGCGGCTGGCACCCATATCCTCACTTCGCTCGGACATCGCATACACGCGGATGTTAGCTGAAATAATTAAATTCTTTTCTGCTATCGCAGAAAAATTACTTGGACAAATTTTATTTTTATGAATCCAGAAAAATACAATCCAACACAAGAGGAAATTAACAAAGCCGAAAGCATGATGACGGATGAACAAAGGCGTGCTTCTGAAATTCGGGCTGAATATTACGAGCAGGAGCAACCGCCATGGGAAGATTTTACTGGAAAAATTGATGAAAATTTCATCCGCAAAAGGCCTTCTCCTGAAATTGTTAAAAAAATGAATCAAAGCATCGAAGAATTAGGCCAAGCATTTGAAGGGTCTGATTTGAATTGGCACCTTGATGGAGCTTTGAATATATCCTTAATGAATGGCGCTGGCGAAAACCCTGAGAAATACATAGGAGAACATAAAGATGTTGATATCTCGGTAGAGAAAGACGAACTCGAAGCATTGGAGGTGCAGTTGCTTAAAAATGGGTATGGCTTATTTTTATCTCGCACAGAAGATAAAACCAAAAATAAAATAATGAGGCGAGTAAGTTTCAGGAATTTCGCCGAATTAGATACAGAGCACATGCTAATCGCGGCTATAGATGAAAATGGGAAAATTCGCCGAGATAAAGCATTAAATTTTGTGGATGTTCATATTATTCAAAGGGATGAGACTGGTAAACCTTTAGGTGTTTCGCGCACGCCTATTCCAGAAAAGTGGGTTCAACCGCAACCACTAGAATTTCAAGGCAGACAAATTAATATTTCACATCCTGGAAAAGTACTTTACTATAAGCTCCATCAAGGTAGAAATTATGATGTTACCGATGCAGAAAAATTAATTGAAACAGGCAGAATCACAGAAGAAGATATTGATGATATAGAAAAAGTTTATGAAGATGAATTTAAGGCAAATGTTGAACGCGGACGAAAAATTTTTGAGGGTTTCGCCAATCAAATCAGACCAGAAATGAATGCGAACGAAATTTTCGATCTTATGCAAAACCAGCCCGAATTTCAGAAACGAGAAGATATGACAGAAGGGCTAAAAAAATTAGGAAAAAAAATTGTAGAATCGGAAGATAAATCAATTGATAACATATTAGCTATCGCTATTAGCCTTTTTGGAGTTGAAGAAAAAAATAATCAAAAACGACAAGAATTAAACAAGATGAGACGAAAAGTAAAGGATGTTAAAGAAATAGAGCGAATTCGCAAACAATAACTCGCTATCCGCTCGCGAATTTATTTACATTCGCTAGCACGGCATATTGGGTTCAAAATTGCTCGTTCGTTTCGGAGGTTTACTTCGCAATTGAATTTACAACCTACACAACAAATAATACATCAGAAGATTTAGGAGCTGGAACATATTCTATGTATGATAAAGACGGAATTCGCTATGTATTTAAAGTTGAGGACGCAGAACAAAACAGCAAGTTATATCACATCGTGAATTTAGCAACATTATAAAATAAAAAATTAAATTTTCTTTCCATTTTAATTTTACTAATTTAATTTTACTAAACATTATGACATTACTAACATGGTTGTTGGCCCCGCTTGTTAGTCTATTCATTGCCCCAGCAATAATGCTGATAGTTGGAAACAAGTTAAAAGTCGTTAGCAATAATCTAAATTATAAACATTTATTACTTCTTACATTTATCGGTTTACTATTGGGAAGTGTCTTTAAAAATTTATTCCCCTTCTCAACTACGATAGCAACAATTATTTGTTTACTCTGGCCAATTAAAAAACAGCTAAATACAACTTGGATGCAAGCAGTAGTTATTACAATCTCTGGATTACTCGTAATCATCACTTTCGGTTATCTATCAACTTTATTGCTATTTGAAAAATTCTAACAAATTACCAAAAATATAGTATAGGAGCAAACCATCAGCTGAACTATAATTTTTCCATCTTATACCAAACAAAAACGAGCCATCAGGCTCGTTTTTGAAAAGTTTATTTATCAAGAATGACAATCTTAATATTTCGTACACCGTACTGAATAGCACGGTCACGAGAAGTCATCCAGATATCAACTTTATAATAGTATCGTTTATTCATACGGTCGTGTACAGTAAAGACACGATCGCCGAAAAGTTCTGGAATTTTAATTTTTGTACCGAACGGCAAAAAGTTAGCAGCAACTACATTTTCCTGACCATTGGCACAAACATTAAATCCATCAGCTGTAATACATGGAGTAGCATCGGTTTGAGCTACATCAGATGAATAAGCTGTTGAACTTACACGCATTACTTTCCCTTCAGAAGTAATTTCCTCAACTTTTTTTTCACTAACATTTTTTGTGACTGAAACATATTTTTTTTCTGCTTCAGCAAATCGTTTAGCTAAAATATCAGTACCAGTCAAACTGGCAAGCTCGGTAGGGATAGTGCTAAGCGAACTGATATCTTCAGCATAAACTATATTAGGGTAAAATATATTGGCTAGAAATGCAATTAAAATTACACCAAAACCAACTTTTTCAAGAACAGTTGATTGCGTATTAATTTCAATTCTTTTCATATTTAGCTTATTTTGCATAAAAGATTTTTATGACTAGAACTACACAGAAACTCTCAAAAACTGATCTTATTCTGTTAATTTTAGCCAAAAATCTCCATGCATAACATGCTGTAACTTATTTACAACACTATATTATATCATTTTTTATTAAAAATGTCAATACTCCTCATTATCAAACACCCCAGCTTATCAAAAACTGAAAATTCCGTCAATAACTTGACTTTTCCCTAAAAAAAAACTATTATAGACCTAACATGCTCAATGTTAATTAGTAAAAACTAATCAAACCGTCATTTTTCTAAAAAACTAACTTCAAAGCTAATAGCAAAGGCTAATAGCACTAAATAACTATGGTAAAAATTATCTTTTCAAGAATAGGCAAAAAAAAGCAACCTCATTACCGAATTATTGCCTTGGACAAACAAAAAGACCCATGGGGTAAAACCCTTGAAATTCTAGGTTCATACAACCCTCGAAGCAATGAACTTATTATCGAAAAAGATCGTATTGAATACTGGATTTCCCAAGGAGCTCAACCATCAGCTACAGTCACTAATTTGCTAATTTCCAATAATATAATCTCTGGCAAGAAACGATCCGTCAGTACAATCAGCAAAAAAAGACAAGGTAAACTTGAAACAGAAACAAAGGAAAAAGCTGAAAAAGCCGCAACCAAACAAGCTATGGAGCAGGAAAAAGAGCAAAAACCCGCTGAAGAAGAGAAACAAGAAAAAACTGAACCAATTACAGAACCAATAAAGGAAGAAATTAAAAAAGAAGAAAAAGTTGAAGAAAAAACTGAAACACCAGTAAAAGAAGAAATAGCAAAACCAGAAGAAACTAAATAAATTAGGCAAAAAAAACGACTAGCATTGACAATCGGAAAATATTTTGCTATAATACATTTATAGAATTTCACACAATATTTGAAATGCTTGCATTTTAGATATTATTTGAAACTACCTGTCATTAGACAGGGATAATTAAAGATTAATAAGTAAGTAATTCAGAACACTATGGCAACAGAAAAAGACCAAGCTTTCTTGGAATTTATCATCAAAGGGATTGTAAACAACCCAGATGATGTAAGAATCGAAAGAACAGTTGATGAAATGGGAGTACTTTTATCTCTATACATCAACCAAGAAGACATGGGTAATGTAATCGGTCGCCAAGGTCAAACAGCTAAAGCTGTTAGAACTTTGCTAAAGATTATCGGTGCTAAGAACCAAGCTCGTGTCAATCTAAAGATTGTTGAACCAGAAGGATCAACAAGAGGACCAAGAGCTGAAGCTCAAAGCGTTGATACTGATGTAGTTGATGATTTGAAAATCTAAAACTTCAATCAATTTCAAATAGATCAGAAAAATCGCATTACTGCGATTTTTCTGTTTTAAACACAATTAATACTATCACTTACTTTAAATATTCAACCCCACGAACATGACCAACCTCGGGGCTTGCCTGCCGTAATCTTGATGAAGGCAGGTTTGGGGTTTGTTTTGCCATGAACAACACCACCAAGGCTATATATTTAAAGCATCGAACATGAACATCACGGGGGCTTGCCTGCCGTAATCTTGATGAAGGCAGGTCTGGGGTGGTCATGTGCGTGCCACCAACACTCTCACTTGTCACCCTGAATTTACTTGTCCATCGAAGTTTTAACGAAGATGGATTTCAGGGTATAATCAATCAACTCTCACTTCTCACTCTAAACTTTTCCTACAGAGAACTTGTTTGCCATGCAATTCGCATTGAATCCCCCCAGCAGTTTCTTGACCGCCGAAACTTTAGTGTAGGCGGTTTGCCCTTTTTGCTGTCAAAAAGGGCTTGCTTTAGCAACATCAACCACTTACTTTATTTTTACATGATTAACATCGGGGCTTGCCTGCCGTAATCTTGATGAAGGCAGGTCTGGGGTTTTCGTTGCTGTCATGAGCGCACAAAAGGGTATTTAAAGGCATTCAATTAGAAAACCCCAGCGCTTCTGTTTCTTTTGCCTGCCTGCCGCCTGCCTGCCGGTAGGCAGGGTAGGCAGGGCGTCAAAAGAAATCGCAAAGCGAAATCAATCACTTATTCTCAAAAAACTTACGCTAGCAAATGTAATAAACTTTCTAAATATTTATTTTCAATTCGCAAATATTAATTGTAACCAGAAATTAAACCCCCTCATTGAAATTTCCTTTATTCTCCCCTATAATACAAGCAAAGACAACTTTCACATTACAACTTACAACTTTAATCTTATTATGAATTTTCATCTACTTACAATTTTCCCCGACATGCTAAAATCCTACACCGACAAAGGCATGCTTCGCATTGCCCAAGAAAAAAAACTCATCAATATAAAATATCACGACCTTCGCGCTCAAGCCGTCGACAAACATGGTACAGTTGACAGTCCTCCATTCGGTGGAGGAGTCGGACAAGTTTTCCGTGTAGAACCAATTGTAAAAACTCTTGCTAAAATCCGTCGCAAAAAAAACTCAAAAATTGTTTTACTTTCAGCTAAAGGAAAAACTTGGAATCAATCACTCGCAAAAAAATATTCCAAACTTGACCAAATTATTTTTGTCTGCCCAAGATATGAAGGAGTTGATGAACGAGTGAAACAATTTATTGATGATGAAATTTCAATCGGTGATTATGTTCTAACAGGTGGAGATCTTGGCGCTTTAGTTATAATGGATTCTATTTCCAGATTAATACCAGGAGTTCTCGGCAAAGAGCAATCATTTATCGACGAATCTCATTCAACTACCGGTTACCTGGAATATCCGCAATATACTCGACCAGAAATTTTTAAGTACAAAAAAAAGCAATACAAAGTTCCTGAAATTCTGCTTTCTGGACATCATGCTGAAATCGAAAAATGGCGAAAACATCAATCAAGTAATCTGACAAAAAAATAACAATTTCTTTGTCCCATCTTATTGCCCTTTGACAACAAACAGAGGTAACAATGAACAAACTACTGAATGCTAAAAATATAATTGATACCATCACCAGAGTTTTTTTTGTATCAATATATCTTGTGATTGTTTCTGGTTTTATTATCAACGATTACTCTCCTGACTTTTTTCCAAATCTTTTTCAACCACTGGGAATCAACTTCAGTCATTTAACAACAATATTCTGTCTTTCCAGCATGACTATATTTATAGTCCTTTACTCATTATGCTCAATTCTCGACTATGTCCCCAGCGTGAACTACCTCACCATAAAAAACAGGAGAAAACAAAATGAAAAAAATTAAATACAGCTCAATCCTAAATAAATTCGAAATTTTTCTATGGCTGTTATTAATTATTCAATGCGCTTTTACCTTTATCTGGGCATTATTCATTGATGACATCACCTACTTTCTCGTTCAGCTGATCGGAATTGATAAATCTTATATACTCTTGTTTTATTATGGACTTATTGCGACAGTTTTAATTCTAATAACCATCACCTCTGAAGTAAAAAATAAACTTGTCACTTAAAACCGTACAACTGAAATAAATTACACTTTGCAAACAACCAACCGACAAGACCGGAGAAAACAATGACTCAACCGAAAACAAGCAAAACTATTAGCCGAATTTGTATTCTGGGGACACTTACCATCACCATTACTCTTTGCTTTTATGTCGCTATCACCATTTTTCTTCCCAATTTTTCTCTTGAAGCATTTCTTTCAGTCCTACCAATTATTTTAGTTGAAGTTGCCGTGATTGTCTTTCTAGGATTGTGGTTATTCAAAATGGGAAAAACCTCTTACACTAAACGACAATGGAAAATCCGCAGTATAATTCTTCTGTTGATCAATCTCATTTATTTCAGCCTCCCATATCTGCTGTCCAAAATTTACCCACCGTCAACAATCATAACGAACATGTCTTCAGCCGAATGGTCAATGGTCGCTCTCATCATTGCGCTATACTCTGGTATTTTCGTTATTCTATTAACCATCGACCGGGCATGGATTCTTCATCCGATAAAAGAAGATCTTAAACCATCTACCTATCAACAACCAAACAAAACATAAAACAGCCTGAAATCAGACTGTTTTTTAAATTATGCTATATTTGATTTTCATGATCCAATTCACACACTATTTCTTGAAAAAATTCGTTCCAAGCAAAAACATATAATACGCCTTCAATAATCACTTCAATTGTTTGTAAATAAGACCCCTTTCGTCCAATACTTTTTTTCCATAATATTCAAGACTTAAGTTAATTTATCAGGCTTATCTAGTACATCTTCAGCGCGTTGTAATAATGGTTTAATTTCATGCATATTTATTCAACAAAAACTATATCATATTTTATCTAATTTAGTATAAACACATTGCTATTTTATACTAATTTTAGCCCAATATTTTACTGTGTATAAAAATCCCTCTAAATTAAGGCAAAAGATTTGACATTCTTTTTAAAATACATTATAATGATGACCACATGAACTTTGACAGCAATTTTGTGACAGGAACTCGTTAATTTCAAAATTTTAGGTTAGTCCAACCTTTCAAAATGGACAATTTAATAGAGCTATAAACTCTTTTTTTGAGAGTTTGATCCTGGCTCAGGATGAACGCTGGCGGCGTGTCTAAGGCATGCAAGTCGAACGAACCTTTAGAGCTTGCTTTGAAGGTGAGTGGCAAACGGGAGAGTAACACATTGGTAACCTACCCCAAAGACAGGAATAACACCGAGAAATTGGTGCTAATACCTGATGTGCTGCGTCAACATAAGTTGATTCAGTAAAACTACGGTGCTTTGGGAGGGGCCTATGGTCTATCAGCTTGTTGGTGAGGTAATGGCTCACCAAGGCTACGACGGATAGCGGGTGTGAGAGCATGACCCGTCTCACTGGGACTGAGACACTGCCCAGACTCTTACGGGAGGCTGCAGTCAAGAATATTCCTCAATGCACGAAAGTGTGAAGGAGCGACGCCGCGTGATTGATGAAGCCCTTCGGGGTGTAAAAATCTTTTATTAGGGACGAACAAATGACGGTACCTAATGAATAAGGGGTTGCTAAACTCGTGCCAGCAGCAGCGGTAATACGAGTACCCCGAGCGTTATCCGGATTTATTGGGCGTAAAGAGTACGTAGGCGGTTTTTCAAGTCAGAAGTCAAATCTCTGGGCTCAACCCAGAATCTGCTTTTGAAACTAATAAACTAGAGGGTGGAAGAGGTAAGTGGAATTGCCGGTGTAGGAGTAAAATCCGATGAGATCGGCAGGAACACCAAATGCGAAGGCAACTTACTAGGACACCCCTGACGCTAAGGTACGAAAGCGTGGGTAGCGAATGGGATTAGATACCCCAGTAGTCCACGCCGTAAACGTTGGATACTAGACATTGGAAGTATCGACCCTTTCAGTGTCGCTTAAACAAGCAAACGCATTAAGTATCCCGCCTGGGGAGTACGGCCGCAAGGCTAAAACTCAAAGGAATTGACGGGGACCCGCACAAGCGGTGGAGCATGTGGTTTAATTCGACGGTAAACGAGGAACCTTACCAAGACTTGACATCTAGCTGCATACACCTGGAAACAGGAGTAGCCTTCGAGGGTGCTAGACAGGTGCTGCATGGTTGTCGTCAGCTCGTGTCGTGAGATGTACGGTTAAGTCCGGAAACGAGCGCAACCCCTGCCCTAATTTGTATTTTATTAGGGGACCGCCATGTTTAACATGGAGGAAGGTGGGGATGACGTCAAATCAGCATGGCCCTTATGTCTTGGGCTACACACATGCTACAATGGCCAGTACAATGGGTTGCCAAGCCTTAAGGCGGAGCTAATCCCAACAAAGCTGGTCTCAGTTCGGATTGAGGTCTGAAACTCGACCTCATGAAGCTGGAATCGCTAGTAACCGTAAATCAGATATGTTACGGTGAATACGTTCTCGGGTCTTGTACACACCGCCCGTCACGTCAAGAGAGTCGATAATGCCCGAATGTCGTTGTAGGACGGCAGAAGGTAGGATCGATAATAGGGGCGAAGTCGTAACAAGGCATCCGTAGCGGAAGCTGTGGATGGACCACCTCCTTTCTAGGGAGATTAGAATCAATGGTTCACGCCATTAGATTCAGTCGAACTTGAATCGATATGATTCGAGTACGTAGTTCCTGTCGCAAAATTGCTATCAAAATCATCAAAAAAATTGATGTCGAACATCAATTTTTTTGTTTAAAAATATTTTGAATAAATCGCAATCTTCTTATTGACTTTTTTTAAAAATCATATTATAATTGGGTCATACTTTTTGAGTATAAATCGTTTTCCGCATTACTTGCTTTTCCTCTTGTCTTGCTGAACTCGCTTTTCAAGGGTGCTTAGCTCCCGCCTTCGTCTTTTGACTTCGGCGGACAAGCAGCTGGCTTAGGCTGGCAGCTTCGCTAATCATTTATAATATTTAGGGTGCTTAGCTCAGCTGGTTAGAGCACTTCGTTTACACCGAAGGGGTCGAGGGTTCGAATCCTTCAGCACCCACCAGACTACGATCCTAATTTCATGGAGCTTCGTCTGGCAGGCCATTTTTTAAATTGGGCTTGCCCGTCGAAGTTCGTTAGAGCGAAGACGGGCGTGTAGCTCAGTTGGTTAGAGCGCAACACTGATAATGTTGAGGTCACAGGTTCGACTCCTGTCACGCCCACCACTCGAGTTTATCGAGAGGCAATAAACTTAAAAGATTAATAATTTATAAAGTAGAAATTTCTCATGCCGAGGTAGCTCAGTGGTAGAGCAGTGGACTGAAAATCCTCGTGTCGGCAGTTCAATTCTGCCCCTCGGCACCATGAATTAGAGGTTGCTTCGAAAACACAATTCACATTAAAATAAATAAACTTATCAATTACTTCGTACAATTTTTCGAGGGGTTTGCCCCGAAGTTGTGCGGAGCACATACTTCGGGGTGTAGCGCAGTTGGCTAGCGCGCGTGGTTTGGGACCATGAGGTCGTGGGTTCGAGTCCCACCTCCCCGACCAATTTTTATATCAGAGGAGCGAGCAAATTGATTTGCTCGCGTTGGGACGAGAACGCTGGAGCGTTGTCGAGTGAGCAATATGGCGAACGAGACCGCGAGGCGGTGGCTAGACCGAGCCGAGGGAACGAGGCGAGAGTCGAAGCCGAGTCCCACCTCCCCGACCAGCCTTCGCCAAGGCTTCGGCTGGCACGGCCAGTTAGAAAATTTGTCGAAGATTGGAATTCTTAACTTATATGCCAGCAAACATAAAACACTTTGTTTATATTGCAAAAAGTTTAAGTAAGGATAATGAACTTTATAAAGGATATACAATAAACCCCAGATGATAGATTACTTGAACACAATCTAGGTTTATCCGAGCACACCCAAAAATATAAACCTTGGAAAATCATATTTTACTGTGCTTTTGAAAACAAAAGTAAGGCTCTAGCGTTTGAGACATACTTAAAATTTGGATCAGGAAAGAGCCTTTATCAACAAAAGATTAATCTAAATCATCTATGGCGGGTTTACCGCCAAAATAATCAATAGCCTATGGCGGGTTTACCCGCCGAAGCTCTGTGCAACAAGAGCGTAGGCGGGTATAGTATAATGGCTTATTATGCTAGCCTTCCAAGCTAGAGATGAGGGTTCGATTCCCTCTACCCGCTCCAGAAAAGACCACTAATTTATTTACTTATATTAGCGGTTTTTTCTTTTAAATTTTCTTGACCCCATACAAAAATAGAACTTTTCCAAACAAAAAATCATGACTGTTTTATCATGATTATAATAAAAATCAAATTTTTATTGTATTTTCTTCTATTTCAGCCTTAGAACAGGTGCACATAGAAGCAAATTCACATTTATGGAAATGATCATCATCACCGATATGCCGAACCCATCCTAAATCTAACATATGAGTATTCCGAGCAGGTTCATTTCCATAAAGCATCTCTAACCTAACACATTCTCTTTTATTATGCGTAGTTATTTTTAATTCAATTACAGGAAGAGTGGGCTTATATCTATACCTTCTTTCAAATTCTTTCATAATAGGAAGAACAACTTTTTCGACAAATTTCACTACAGAATATTTCCTTCTCTTTCCAGCCATAGTCACCTCCCCTTTCCTCTGGTAGGGTTATTTTATATATTAAAAGAACAATTATATTTGAATATATTATTTTAACTCCCATTATATCTTTTGTCAACTACCCAACAAAACAAGTTCTAACTTCCCATACTATGGAGCTCCAGAAAAGACCACTAATTTATTTACTTATATTAGCGGTTTTTTCTTTTAAATTTTCTTGACCCCATAGGATAATAGAACTTTTTAAATAAAAAACCCTTAACATTCTGTCAAAGCTAATCTTTACCATTAATTTTACTTTAGTATAATTTTGTTCCAAAAAAACGGATTTCCATATTTTCTCGAAAGAAAAACTTGCTCTCAAAAATGTTTTATCGTTCTGGTGCAATAAAATCACCCTGAGCTAGACAACGAGCTACAAAATCTTCGGGCGCCTCACCTCGATTACTTTGACAGCAGTCCCCACGAACATCAACGACAGAGTAAATACCGGCTCCCTGATAAAAAACTCGATAATAGAAGCTACCAACTCTGACTAAATAACTCGATTCAGCCTTCTTCATGTCTTTCCTCCTTGCCTGAATTTTATTCAGGCGTGATCGTAGACTTATTGGCTACCTCTTGATTTGTTGGCGAATCATTTTTCTATAACTGACATTCACCAACAATAAAAACTAAGCTTATTTATATCTCATACCATATTATAACAAAAAAAATATTCTGTCAACTACCCAACAAAACAAGTTCTAACATCCCCCACTATGGAGCTCCAGCAAAGAACAGCTATTTTAGCTGTTTTTTGTTATTCAATTTCTCATTAATACACGAAGTTAGAACCTTACACTAATAAAAAAATGAAGATCTGAATATCTTCACTTTTATAAATACTAACCTTCAATTTTTTTAATCGTTTTAATTTCCATATTACGATATACCGCCGGTGACATAACACCAGAATCTCTTAATCCTGAATCATCAGGCATATCCTTTTCTGCAACCTTATACGCTTCTTTTTTTGCTTCTAATTCACTTACTGCTTCAACAACATACGTTTTACGTTTGACATCTCCTAAAAAACCTTCGTCCTTAAATTCCCTATAATCATCATAGCCAAATTCAATTTCTACTTCAAATTTCATTTTTTCTTGACTCTCCCCCACTTGTGGCTCACCTGAGCTCGGCATTTTGTCTTGTGACATAATAAATATATCTTAATAATCAATATTAATAGTATATCTCATTATATCTATAAAAAACAAGTTCTAACATCCCACACTATGGAGCTCCAAAGAAAAACACTATTGATCGATAGTGTTTTTCTTTTTAATAATTTGTTACTCATGCTTAATTTCACAAATAAAAACTCACCAATACAAACCATGATTATTAAGTAATTTTAATTATTACATTTTTTTCCTGCTCAATCTTCGCAATCACAATCTTAATTTGTTCATAAGAAATATTTTCCGGAAGTAGATCCTTAATCGGCCTTAGTTTGGAATAATCGCCCAGTTCGTCAATCACTGCCAAAATTCGTTGACGTTGATCTTTAGATATATACTCTTCAACTCGAAAATCACCGCCAACCGCATACCACTCAATCAAATGATTCCAAATCGTTCTAACTCCCAACTCTCTGATTTTAGCGATTTGATCCAAACTGAATCCTTTTTGATAAAAATCCACGCTTTGAGCTACTGTTCCTGTTATTTCATTTATATTTTTCAAGCGCTTGGTCGTTTTTGTATTATCCAAAATCATTTTGCTGTTACTCATACCAAGACAAACGTCACAGCCTCCACAACCGTTTTGATATTTTTCAATATCCGGATCCGCGAAATATTTTAGCACCGCCAGACGTCGACATTTAAACGCCTCCGCGTAGTCTTTCATTTGTCGCAATTTTTTATACTTAATATCAATCAAAGCATTTATTTCCAATCGGCTCTTTCCCTGCTTGATCATTTCCTCCTGACTTTTATTTATGAGAAAGGAATGCAACCCATTATCCTGCTTTGAAGCTAATAAAATACACCTCGCCGGCTCCCCATCTCTGCCCGCGCGACCCGCTTCCTGATAATAATTTTCCACACTGGCCGGCAACCCGCAATGAATCACGAATCTGATATCCGCCTTGTTTACCCCCATACCAAAAGCCACCGTCGCCACGATTACCTTGTACTGATTATCCATGAATTCGTTCTGAACTCGCGTTCTGACCGCCCCCTCAAGTCCCGCGTGATACGCCGCCGCCTTAATGCCGTTCGCGGAAAAATATCCGGCGATTTCCTCTGACATTTTTCTGGTCAACGTATAAACAATTCCTGATCCGGCTGTGGATTGTACCAAATTTAATAAATCTGATTTTCGTTTCTTTTGAGATAAACCTGATTGAACTTCAAACATTAAATTCGGCCGGTCAAAACCGCGCACGAAAATTTTCGGATTGGTTAAACCCAAATGCTTAACAATATCATCCCTAACCTCCGGCGTTGCCGTGGCTGTAAATGCTGCCACAGCCGGCCGGTTAGTAAATTGAGCGATAAAATTTTGAATCAGCATGTAATCCGGTCGAAAATCGTGTCCCCACGACGATACGCAATGAGCTTCATCCACCGCCACCAAACTGACATCAAGCTCATTAATTAATTGAACAAATTCTGAATTTTTCAATCGCTCCGGTGCCACATATAGCAATTTAACTTTCCCATGTTTAAGATCAGCGACAATATCATTAATCTGATTAAAATTAAGTGAACTATTAATAAAAACCGCTTCAATGCCCCTGGCTCGCAAACTATCCACCTGATCTTTCATCAGGGCAATCAGTGGTGAAATCACAATCGTCAAACCGCCACTAACCAATGCCGGCAATTGATAACACAAAGATTTTCCGCCACCGGTCGGCATCAAAGCCACCACATCCCGCCCTGCCACAATCGATTGGACAATTTCTTGTTGTCCGGGCTTGAATTCGGAAAATTGAAAAAATTGTTTAAGCTGTGTTGTTAACATAGCGCCATTGTAATGTATTTTAATTAATCTGTCATTTAAACATATCCATTTCAACTTAATCATACATTTTTTCATGTAAATACCCCCACAAATTGTTTTCCCCATTCAACAGAAAGATAGCATTCAAATATAAGGTGCTAATATGCTGTATGTCTGCACTAGGATAGTAGCTACAGAGCAACCAGTTCCAATTATCTCCACCGACTTTACTCACACGAACTGTACTATTGAAGCCATCGGACCTCATAAGTTGTATCTTAGACGTTTCCTACTAAGGTACGATCTTGCAACTGAACATTTGCAACCAAAACAATAATTCAAAATTGCCCGCTAAATTTTAACTTAGCGGTTTTTTCTTTTACCTTTTCTTGCCCCACATCAAAAATAGAACTATAATATAATTAAATCAAAAATATATAAAGGAAAAACAACCGATTATAATCTTATTCGCAGGTGCAATAGGTAGCTCTGAAACCCTTATATCAAATTATTTAAGTCCCAAATCAAATCTATTCATATTGAATAATTTTGCTATTAATTTTAATCTTTTCCTATGAATTCAACAATCAATTATTCCATTCTTTTTTATGGCTCATATGGCGGATTTATTATTATTCTAGCTTTTTGGTTTATTTTTTGTTATCAATACATAAAAAAGAATATCAAACACAAAAATACAATCTTAAAACTAAAATACATTTCGTCTATCACGCTTTTCATCATTTTTACCTTAGTTTTTATTTTCGGTTTATACGATGCACAAGGGATGGAAGAGATTGGAGTGGTTATCATTTATGGTATTTTATTACTTATTGTCATCAGCAACTTCATTATATTATCAGTTATGGCGTCGCGAATAGAAAATAAACTTAAGCAGAACAACTCATAAAATATTGTTTAATAATTCTTCAAAAACATCATGTCAAAATAATGTTTTTTTATACCACAGCCTACCGATGATAATCTTAAAAATTAATATTTATATAAAAAAATCCCAATCAAAGACAAAAAACAGCTACAAATTACCGCAAACAACTATTTCAAACCTAAAAAGAGCCTCAATGGCTCTTTTCTTTTTATTAAAAATTATTTGACTTCAATTACAGCCATAACCTTATCATCTTGTTCTGAATTCCCTTCATTTTTACTGACATTTTTCATCAAATCTTTTACTCCAGAAATCATATCACCTATTTCTACCCCTCTCACACCCTTATCAATTTCATCATCACTTAATTCTTTTGTAATACCATCAGAACACAATAACACCTTATCTCCAGAAGCAACATCTCGAACAAAAATATCCAACGGGAAATCTTTAATCTCATCCAAATTAGCGCCCCGGCCTAAACTATTTGTAATTTTATTCTTTAAAAAAGGTAACGGATTTCTTTGAGCTTGACGCAGTCCACTTGCCTCTATTCGCCCCTGCTTTATCTCATCAATCTCTTTTGGAAAACCCTTTCGAAGTTCAGCATCCTGCCTCATCGCATCGTGATCCACTGTTATTTGCTCTATTTCAGTATCATTTGGAATAAAATATGCTCGACTATCTCCAACATTTACAACTATCAACTTACCTTCAATCACTAATGCTAGAGTCATTGTAGTAATTAATTTTTCTCCAGAACTTTCTATATTCATATTGCGAACAGCCAATTCTTTATTAGCAAATCGAACCACATGTTGTAATAATTTCTTTACTTGATCAATGCTTAATTCTCGAATTCTTATATTTTTTTCAATTAAAAATTGTTCAATTTTCGTTTTTATGGCTTTTGCTGCCAATTTTGCCGCCCTTGCACCATCACTCATGCTTGCCCCATCAAAAACTGCGTACATATTGATTCCTGGCATAATTAAAAAATTATCCTGAACCTCATTTACATCATTATCAAAATTTCGTCTTCGAGCAATAATAGCTCGTGATAATTCAGCATCACAATCATAAATTTCAGTCCTTCCTTTTTCCATGTTTTTTTCCCCAACAATTGGTTGATTAACACGCATTTCAGCAAATTCTCCCCTTGTTAAAATTTTATTTTCATTAATCATATTAGTTTATTATAACATATTTCAACATTTTTTTATTAATAATCAACCTTTACAAACTCCTAAAACTGCGGTATAATATGGACACGATTTATAGATAAATAAAGGTCGTCTATAGATTATTTGTAATTTTACAGCAATTTTATGATGCTATTCTTAATCGGCATATTGGAAATGGCCATTATTTCAGCTTGGACCAAAACAGTTAGTGAAGAAAAAATCTTACTAAGTGGTATTATCACTTTTGGAAACATTTTTGTCTGGTACTATGTTTTACAAACTCTTTTAAACGATCTAAGCAATTGGCAATTAATTTTCTGGTATGCGCTTGGCTGCACCACCGGCACAATGCTGGTAACAAGTATTTTCAATTATTTGAAAAAAAAGCAGGTAGCCAACAAAAATTTATGAAACCTCAAGAACTTCATCCAACTGATGTGGATGATTTCCCTACTTAAGCTACCTTATATGTTTACATATTAGGTAGCTTTTATTTTAAAACGAAAAAACTGAACAATGTCAGTTTATTTTTTATACTTTACTTATTTTATTTACTATACTTAATTATCTAATGTACGCACTCACTCTGATTGGAGAAGGCTCCCATGAACCACCCCCATGATTCCTTTGATGTACCGCGCCTAACACCATTCACAGTCACAGCCACCGGCCTCACAGCATCTCGAAGCCATGCGCCAGAACCAGCATCTTCAGGATATGACACTCTCCAACGAGTCACATCAGTCCAAAATCCCTTGCAAACATCAGTCGCCACAACCGAATAACAACCACAGTCGCGAGAATATGAATATCCACAAAAACTATTGCAACTGGTACGATAAATAGTTCTATTCCAACCACTCATATGACTCCAATCTTCCACACCAGTATTTCCAGTTGACCAAGAAATATTACCATAAAGTGCACCCGCGTCCTGCAAATCATTCCAGTCATAACAAACCTTGATAGTATATGAGGACACTCGATCCAAATTGTCAGGATCAGGAGCAGTATCAGGCACCCAGGGGATCTCATCATCATTCGAAGACGGAGGTGTATACGGAGGTGTATATGGCGGATTATAGTTACTCGGTGGTGTATAATCATTATCATCATCACAGCAATTATCATCTGACCGATCTGAAGAACCCATCGGCGGATTACTTCTACCAGTCTCGTAATAACTATCTTCATCACACACACCACGCCAACAAGACCAACCATCTTCATAACCCATTCTCACACAATCACGATTATCATCACATTCATCAAAGCAATAACCATCGAGTTCAACCATATCATCTTCACAATTTCCAGTATTCACATCTGAACCACAGCCTACAAACAACATCAGTACAAACAAGCCATAAATAAACCGAGAGCTCCGCATGTGTTCCTCCTGGTTTGCGGGTTTCTCTGGCGCTCACAGCCTCATGATAAATTAAAAGAACTAATCTAATTCCTCACATATTTTAACAAATTAACCCAATTTTGTCAATACAGAGTTAAAATTCTAACAAATGCTACCACTTTGATTACCAAAACACTCACCTAACAATATTTTACAAATAAATTTTCCCTTTGCTAAATTTCTGTTATAATAACTATATAATTAAAACATATATGAAAACAAAAAGCACTTCAACCTCAAAATTAACAAAAAAGCTTCAATTCCTTGTTGAGGCATATGATTCTTTTCACCAAAAAATGCTTACATTACAAAAAAAGAGATTCTCTATTTTTAAAGATGAACAGCAAAATTCATCGCAAAAAAAGAGTCAAGATATTTTAGCCAAAATTAATAAACTCTATTAAACAACTATGCCACTCCCAGCATCTAACATGGCCTCACCAGAACAAATTAATAAACTCCGAAAAAAAATTGCCAAAGAAAAACCAAAAGATAAGAAAGAAAAAAATGAAAAAAAATCTTCTGACGAGATCAAGTTATCTTTTTGGGAAAAAATACAAAGACCATTTGCCGGTCAAGATTTCTGGGAAAAAATCGCTGACAAAATTGAAAAGCAAGAAAACGAACAAGCCATGAATCAAGTCAAAGAGAAAATAACCGGGCAGGCACAAGCAGAGGTTGATGACTTCAATGCATCAACAAAAAAACTTATTGAAAAAGTTGATTCGGGCGATGGGAAACAACAATTAACCCAAATAGAACTAGAAGCTCAATCAGCTTTTGCCAGACTCCAAGAACAAGTACAATCAGAAACCGACTTTTTAAACATTCAAGAACAAGTTAATATTTTACCAAATTATTCTGTTTCCCAATTAGAATCTGGCGGTTATGAAGTAGACAGCCCAGACGGTCAGGTACATTCATTTGAAACAATTGAACAATTAAAAAATTATTTTAACCAAGAACAGCTAGCACAGCTTGATTTACCACCAGGCTACACTTTGTCAGAAATGATCACTGGTGGATTTGAGATTTGGCCACCACCAGGTGCTGGGGGTGAGGCCCATTTGTTTGATACACTTGAACAAGTAAAAGCCTTTATTGATCAAGAAAAAAATAAACCAGCAACTTCTACTCCAAGCACAACCGAACAACCAACAAATGATTCAAACCAAGAACTACTACAACAAGTAGAAAACGAACAAAAAATTTTACAAGACATTCACGAAGAAATTGATCGTGAAGAAATGGTTTTAGACAATTTGATTAAACTTGGACACATTGAAAATGCCAAAATTATTTTCGACAAATTCAAAGTCCACATAGAAAATGACTATTTGTCTGACATTACACCTTTTCAACAAAAAGAAATTATTGCTAGATTAAAATCTATCAGCGAATCAATCCCTCAAAAACCAGATATAGAGCCATCATCATTTGATGCCAAAGTTAACGAAGTCCTCCTAACCCCCGAAGAATTAGAACAGCTCAACCACGGTCCTTCGATTGATCCTAGGTTCCCAGAATCCAAACCAAATCCAGACCAAGCACCTCGCGCTGATTTAGCCTTTAGCACCCATCAACCAGAATTTGAAAAAAATCTTGCTTCTGGAAACCTAAATAAGGCCTCTAAAAATCTAAAAAACCTAAAAAGTTTACTCGGACAAATGGGCCTAACTAAAGATGAATTAGGTCAAGCCGAACAAAAAATAGCCCTGCTTTCAAAAAAATTAAACCAAGCAAAAGAATCTGAAACTAAAAATCGTGCAGAAATATATCAAACAAGATTTGACAATTTAAAAAAAGATCTTCTCGAAGCATCCTCTGACAAAGAAAAAAAATCTGTCTTATCACAATTACAAGAATTTATAGACATGATGGAATTACCGTTTGATGAAAAAAAACCCTATTATGATGAACTAGCAGAATTAAAAAAACCAAAAACTCACGGAAAAATTTTAGATCAAATTGAAACGGAATTTGCTGACTTAATCCACGCCAAAATAGAAACAACAACCGAGTCTGAAAATAACGCCGAACAGCTCTCAAATTTATTTGTTAAATACGGCTTCTGGCTCACACCAAACCCAACAAGCCCCAATGAATATCAGGGTCTAGCCCATATCCAAGGAATTATAGATAATTCAGAAGATTTATTTCGCCGAACTGCTTCTGGCAAAAGACTCTCAACTAGAGATCAACAATTGCTAACTTATTTTGAAACCCAAGACCTTGATAAACTCAAACGCTTACTGAAAGAAGCCAAACAAGCAGGTTTAACCGAGGAAAAACTTGATAAAGCAGCTTAATAATAAAATTTAGCCTCACAAAAATCAGCCTATTGGCTGATTTTTTTATACCTTGTCAATAAAATATATTTGCATTTGTACCTGACGGTTTCAAACCGTCAGCCAACAATTTCATTATTACATTAATCTTCAATCTTTAATCTTTAATCTTCAATCTTCACTATTCCCTTGCTTGTTTTTCTGCATCTTTCATATCAAGTGATAAAGTTTTTGAAACACCATCTTCTCCCATCGCCACTCCATATAAAACATCAGCTACATGCATAATAATACGATTGTGAGTAATAAAAACAAATTGAGTTTTATAAGCTATTTCTTCAATGATTGCCGCAAACCGTTCAGAATTTGCTTCATCAAGCGCTGCATCTACCTCATCCATCACTACAAACGGAGCTGGATTGCTATCAATAATAGCACACAAAAGCGCCAAAGAGGTCATAGTTCTTTCACCGCCAGAAAGCGCAGAGATTGTATTCAGTTTTTTATTTGGCGGTGAAACATATAAATCAATTCCTGTTTGGGTAAATATTGCTTTCTCTTTCTTTACTGTTTCTTCCGCTTCATTTTCTTGTCCTTCAATCAATGCTTGTTCAGCTTCAGTCTGTTCCTCATCATCTTTTCCAATCTTTTCTTTTTGCAACAAGGTTAATTTAGCCTTTCCTCCCTGGAATATTTTTTTGAAATACTGTTCAAATGATTTATTTATCTTATTAAATGAAGCATTAAACTGTTTACCTATTACAGCATCAAGTTCTTCCACTATCTTGCCAAGATTTCTTATCGCCTTTTCCAAATCATCAGTTTGTTTACTCAAAAATTCATACCTTCCTGAAACTTCTTTATGTTCATCAACCACTTCAGGATCAATTCCACCAATCATTTCCAAACTCTGCTTCAATTTATTAATATCAAACCACAACTGATCTGAATTGACTTCACCTTCAATTTTCAATTCCTCAATCTTCTTATTTTCTCCAAGCTCATGCAACACTTCTTTTACCAAATCTTCTTCACGAGTATCCAATTTTGCCAGCTCTATTTTTATTTCATTTACCTCACGACTAATTTCGTTTAATTTACTCTGGGCTGATTGCATTTCATCTTGCAACCGAAAAACTTCTTCTTTTTTCTTCTCTTCATCAAGATTAAACTTATCAATTTTACTTCTAACACCAACAATTATTTCTTCAACTGCATTTACCTTGTTTTCAATTTCTCGCCTTCTTGCTTGGAGCTGTGTAACTAATCGATCTTTATCCTTTGGATCAATTTCATTGTCTGATATTTCTCTGCCCAAATTATCCCGTTCTTTTATCAAATCCTCTAAATCATTTCTTAAAGCTTTTTGTTTTGTATCATCTACTTGCAATTCAACTCGCAAATTATTTGTTTCAGTCAATAAATCAACTTTTTCTTTAGTCAAATCTTCAATTTTTGATTTCAGAATAGCAATCTCTTTCAACTTTTCTTCTTGTGAAACTATTTTTCCATTATTTTCAGTCATAAACCAGCTTGATTTACCTGAAACGCGAAAACCACCTCTGATCATTCCACTTTTTTCAAAAATATCTCCACCCAAGGTCACCATTCTCTCTCTGCCAATACCAACCTCTCTAGCATGTTCAACCTTATCAACAACTATTGTGCTACCAAAAATCTGCTCATAGACTTTCCTGAATTTTGAGTCAAAACTAATCAAATCAATTGCAAAACCAATTACCCCATTTTCAGCCAAGATTGCTCTATTATTTTCTCTAATACTCTGTGATTTTATTTTATTTAATGGAAAAAATGTTACAGGCGCTAATTTATTTTCTTTTAAATAATTAATGCACTTTACAGCCACCTCATCATCACTTACCACCACGGCCGTTGTTCTGTGGCCAGCTGCCACCGACAAAGCAACCTCATACATTGAATCAAGTTTAGCCAAATCACCAACAGTGCCATAAATTCCTTCTATTGTTTCTTTTTGTCGAATAATTGCTCTAACCGAATCGTAAAAATAATTTGTTGAACCAGACTTTATTTGAACCAATGCTGATTCAACAGATTTCAAATTATTTTCTAAAACAATCAACTCATCTAAAACATCTTTTTCTTTTTCTTCTTTTTCCGACAATTTTTCCCGCTTATGTTCAAGCTTATTTTTAATGTTATTCAAACTTTCTTGAATCTCCTTGATGCGATTTTCAATTTCTTCTTTCTTATCTTCCAACCAACTTAGATTCTGCTTACCTATTTTCACATATTCAACACTCATTTTACCTTTTACAGTCGCTAAATCCTTCAGCCAATCATTTTTTTCGGTCTGAAGCTTACTATAATCTTTCTGCAAATTATTAAAAATATCTTTTCTTGACTCTGATCTGGCAATCTCTGCCAATTTAGTTTGCAATATTGCTAATTTGCTGTCCAATTCTTGCTTCAATGCATCTTTTATTGAAAATCTTTCATCAAATTCATCATGATTTTTTTTCAAACCTTTCCAAATACTAGCATAATATTTTTCCTGTAGTTGTCTCAAACTTTGTTCAACCTCTTTTCTCTTCTCCAATTTTTTTATTTGTCTAGTCAAAAGCCTCAATCGTGGCTCAAGTTCAGTCACAATATTATTTGTCTGTTCTAAATTCTCCTTTGCCCGATTCAGACGATTAATTGATTGGTCTCGTTTGATTTGATACTGCTTAACACCAGTTGCTTCATCAAAAAATTCTTTTCTTTCCCAAGGAGAAATATTAATAATATGATCCACCATTCCCTGACCAATAATACTATAGCTCTTCTGCCCAAAATTCGCCTTTGCCAGTAACATCAAAATATCATAAAGCCGAACTTTACTCTTATTTATCAAATACTCACCTTCACCATCTCTATACACTCTTCTTGTAATAACAATTTCCGAATAATCAATCGGCGCTGTTTTATCCTCATTATTTAGATATAATGAGACTTCAGCAAAACCCAATCTGGCTTTTTGCTCTGAACCAGCGAAAATCACATCCTCTGTTTTTTTACCTCGAAGCATCTTTATACTTTGTTCACCTAAAACCCATCGAACAGCATCAGAAATATTTGATTTTCCTGAACCATTTGGACCAACAATTGCTGTCTTACTTCTAGATTTACTATCTTTATGTGAAACAGCCGGGAATTCCAAAATAGTCTTATTGGCAAAAGACTTAAAACCCTGTATTTCAATTCGTTCCAAATACATAAAACAATAAAAAATAGCTAATTAAGCTAATACTATTATATCAAAATTTGACTGGCTTCTCAATCCTCTTTTTGTTGATAAAAACAAGCCAATTTCTAGCCTGTTTTATTTTATCTCTATTTCCAACCTATTTTCAACTTTATTTCACTATTACAATATTTCAACATTTTTCCAACTTTATATTCACTCACCCAATTCATCAAACTTCTTATCCGTAATTGCCTCAATCACCTGACCATTTTTTACCTTCAAAACCGTTACATGTGTTGTTATTACTTGCGCTAAAACACTATCACCTCTATCACCATATCCTGCATGGCTTGAATTAAATTGAAAAACCATAACCTCACAACCATCAACTTTTTTACAATCAGAACTTTCTTCAAAATCTTTGAAACTCAAATTACTTCCATCAAACTTATAAGTTCCAATATTTTCCTCAAACCATGATTTGATCGTGGCAATTCTTGCCTGCATACTATCCCGACTTTCCAATTGTTCCTCCTTGTCCGTGTCTTCTAGTTCTTTTTCTATAAAATTACTATTTTTATCATTATTATTACTAACATTGATCTCCTCAACAAACAATTGATCATTGTTCCGACATTGACGAGGATAACTTTCCATAATTGGATTTCCTGCTTCAATACATTCTTCAAAATTTGTTACAGGTACACAATTTCCATCTTTTGAATCACATAAAGACTGCGGACCAATTACAAAATAAATATACAACGCTACTCCGATTATTAATAAAACTAGAATCAATCCAAACCACAACATTTTTTTCTTCATAAATTTATTTTTATTTAACAATCAACCACCAACCCTCACCCTGATATCATTAATTCGTCACCCTAAACACCTCACTTGTCACCCCTGAAATTAATTCAGGGCAAGCTCTGAACCCAACACTCGTCATCCCTGAACTAAATTCAGGGCAGGCTCTGAACTTGCTTGTCCAGCGACTTGTCCGTCGAAGCTCCCAAAAGAGCGTAGTCGGAAGTTTTAACGAAGATGGATTTCAGGATCTCCCACTTGTCACCCCTGAACTAAATTCAGGGCAGGCTCTGAATTTGCTTGTCCATCGACTTGTCCGTCGAAGCTCCCAAAAGAGCGTAGTCGGAAGTTTTAACGAAGATGGATTTCAGGGTATAATCAACCAACCCCCACTTGTCACCCTGAATTCATTTCAGGGTATAATTCTTTCAAAACCTTATTAATTTCCTCAACCCCATACCCTTTCTGACCAAGAAATTGAAACAACCTACCTCTGATCTGACTCAACTTTACTTTATCACCTTTATATTTTCTTTCAAAATCCTGTTTTTTCTTTTTTGTTTTTTCACTTATTCTCGTCAAATCAAATTGTATATTTTTTTCCTGAAACTCATCTAAAACTTTTTTTATATTTTCTTTTTTATACCTTCGCTGATACATTTTCTGTTGAATTCGTCTAAGCCCATGCTCTCCACTCAACGACCTCTCCAACATTCGTTCAAGAAACTTATTTTCATCTATCAATCCTTTTTCCTTTAATACTTCTATTACAGCTTCAACATTTTCCCGCGTATAGTTTTCATACCTCTTTGTCTTTGAATAATACTTTGGCAAATTCAAAACCTTTTCTAGAAGTTTAGCTTCGGAATAGTCCTGCCGAGCAAGATAATCCAGAATCTTACTATAAATATTGGCAAAATCAGCTGTTGCTTCAAATTCTTTATTCATAAATTCATTATATCACTGAATTTATTAATAAAAAAAGAACGCATAATTTACACGCTCTCTAATATTAGACCGCAGTCATGAGTTCATGTAACAATTCCAGAGAAATATCCGGTTCATCAATCTTCCACATCACCAAAGGAATCAAATTCTTTCCTTGTCCATAATTGTAATACATTTCATAAAAGCTTGACATCTCATCATCAGTCAACCCCAGAAACATGAACAGTGCCATCATGTGAGAATATGATACTCGATAAGACTCTCTACCATTCTGTCCAATCAGTACTGCCATTTGTTGCATTTTATCCGATGAAACTGTTACTCGTGACACCAAATCATCTCCCACTACTCGTCTGAATCGTTCAATCGAAGTCCCAGTGTCACCTGACACTTGATCACCAAATTCCTTTTCCCATCTGATTTTGAGGAGAATCAACTGCAACAAATCTCTCATCTCATATTCACTACCTCTGACAAAAATCGTCTGCTCACTACAATAGTGAATCTGGAACAAGACCAAAGTCGTCGGAGTAATTTCGCAAATACTTGCTCTACCAATATTCTTTTCAAGCAAGCCAAAATACACAACTTCAATTACTTTTTCCAAATCAACATTCGTCCACTCTCCATTTGAAAATTCAGCAGGGACACAATATCTGTATCGCAAAGATTCCAACCGCCATTTGAATGTCACTGACTTGCAACACTTGATTTCCATGACTTCCCCCCTTGTTTTCCTTTGTCAAAATGACATTAAATAATAACATAATTGAATTAATTTGTCAATACTACTATCATTAACAATTATTTTGACTTTTTCCTTATAAAAAAATCTTCACTATATGAAGTAAAGATTTATATTACAAATTCTCATGAAAATCTTATTCTACTATTTCCGTTTTATTTTGATTTTCCTCAAAATAATCAATAAAGCCATAATGTTCTTTCATTTTCGTTCCCACCCAACACACGACTCCAAACACCACTACGGTTACAAGCAAATAAACCATTTTAAGCAACACCAGAAAAAGCAAGAACACTATCAGCAAATAAAAAGTACTCGTTTCCAATAGTTCATAAATTGTTCTAACCACAGTTTCATTTCTTCTATACCTCTGCCTAATTATAACCAACACAAATGGCAGATAAAATACTGCCAAAGCCGAATGCCAACAGTCATTATAAAGGAGTAAAGCAATTGCTGGAATTGAAATTAAAATCCCGATCAAGCAAACATTTGAAATTACTATTACTTTTTTACTCATTTCAACCACCTGATTACTTTCTTGCTTCATGACCAGTTCACCCAATTCTGTTTTTCCATTTCAGTCTGTCTCTTGGCATCTTTTTCTTCCATCATTCACCCCTTTCTTCTGTTGCCGAACAAGAACAATAATCAACAGTTTTTTTCACAATCAAACTAATAATTAAAACAATTACTAATCCAGACCAAAATTGCTGTATTATCCATTCTCGTATTAACACTAATATCAGTCCAAACATAAAGGATAAAGCAAATATCATATAACTAGCAATCACACCAACAACAATCCATTGCCACCATTTCAGATTCTTTTCCACCTTTCACTCCTTTCTTCTATTGGCTATTTTATTCGATTCATACATATTTTTATCATCATCAATCAAACTTGCTACAGCACCAAAAATAAATGAACATAAAATACCCGGCAGTAAAATGTCCAGATTTCTATAAACAATAGTTACCAGCGATCCAATCCAAAAAATAAAAAAACTTGATAAAAAAAGGATACTGGTAATTACCTTGTATTTTCTTTTGTACATCTGTCCTCATGTCCATGGTCGGTTATCATAATGTATATTATCAAGGATCAACACCTATTTTTAGCATAAATTAAATCTTTCGTAAAGTCCAGCAAAAAACCTTACTAAATCGTAAGGCTTTTTTATTTCCAACATATTTCCAACTTATTTGACTCATTCAATCAACCTTCACCTTCACCACTCCAGAACTAAAAGTTCTATTATCCTGCAAGGTCAAAATTGCTCTAAGCTCATATACTCCAGCCTCACCTGGGTATTCCATCGGAACACTTATATTCTGGTTTCCTGGGGCCACTTCAGAGCCATAAAGACTGGTTGCCGAACTCCCATTTTTGTTATAGTAAAAATCAATTTTTTTCGAAGCCAAAACATCATTTAGCTGAACAGTCGTTACAAACGGGAAATCCCCAGCCGAAAGACTCCTATTGCCAATCGGGTTAATCCAATTGACCGAAGGATCTTTTCGTTCAGCCAAAACATTTATATCAATTGCTTCTTCCGCACTATTATCAACATCATCAAATACCACCACTTTCAATTTATGATAACCATTACCAAAAATAGAACTTATATTAAAACTAAGGTTAAATGGTGCACTATAAACCGTATTTATCAACTGTTCATCAAGATAATATTCTACACGACTAATCCCTCTTGGCGCTGAAACATTTACTTCTACATTTAAATTTGAACTGGAAATAGTCTCATTGTTCTGCGGAGAATATATTTGCAAGCTAGGTTTATTTGCTGGAATATGAACATCATCATACTCTGTTGGTGGTGCTTGATTTATAAAATCAAACTGTTCTCTCTTTGCCGGATCATCACTGGTTTTTTGTTTCTCAATCCACTTTTGGACTCCAGATTCCCAGCTAGAATATTGCTGATCAGATTGAGGCGTGTTTGGATATCCGCCCTGTGGATCATCTTTATTTACATAATGCAATATATTATGAACTTCCTTAAAAGTTTTCTCTTCAACCGCTGATGCTGGAGTATTATCCGTTGCCAATTTACCGGAAAATTTATCAATCTTCAAAATTTGTTCATTGGCGAAATTACCATTCAATACTGGTTTATCGGTTTTAGCTGGGATAAAACTATTAAATGACTCAACTGGTTGACCCTGTAATACTGCTGACATAAATTCATTCCAAATCGGTGCCGCAATCACACTTCCATCTGCTCCTCTTTTCATTTCAGAATTATTATTGTTTCCCACCCAAACACCAGCTGCAATTGACGGAGTATAGCCAACAGTCCAAGCGTCGCGATAATCATTGGTTGTTCCTGTTTTGGCTCCAACCGGTCGACCAGAAATTGTTAGATAATTATTTGCTCCAAAAATATAGGCTCGAGCCCCATTATCTGACAACACATTATTCATTGTGTTCGCAATATTTTTATCAAGCACTTTTCTTTCTTTTTCTTTAGCTTCAAACAAAACTTCTCCGTTTGCATCCTCTACTTTCAGGATTGCTACTGATTCTCTGTAAATACCTTCATTAGGAAAAACCGAAAAAGCCGCAACATGCTCTTCCAAGGTTACTTCACCTCCACCAAGAACCAAGGCTAAACCAAACCGACTTCTGTCTTGAAATGAAGTATATCCCATCATCTCAAGGAAATTAATCATATTATCAATACCAACTAAATACAAAGTTTTAACCGCTGGAATATTTAGAGACCCCTGCAAAGCTTTTCTCATTGTAACTGGTCCATTTTCCTTCAAATCATAATTCTTAGGTTCATAATTCTTGGTATCTGTTTTGAAAATAGTATTAACATCAAAAAGCATTGTCTCTGGTGTATATCCTTTATTAAAAGCAGCTGCATAAACCAATGGTTTGATAGAAGACCCAGGTTGTCGCAGTCTAGTTGTCACATTTACATTACCATCAATCGTATCATCAAAATAATCTTTTGATCCAACCATAGCCAAGATATGACCATCTTTTGGATTCATAGCAAAAAGCGCTGCATTGGTAAAACCATATTGACCACCTCGTCTATCCACTCCATTCACTACCGCTTCTTCAGCTTTTTTCTGCATTTCAACATCAAGTGTTGTAATCACTTTCAATCCACCCTGTTCAACCATTTTATCACCAAACATATCAGCCAACTTTTCTTTTACATACATCACAAAATGCGGAGCTTGAATTGATTCGCTCTTTTTTCTAAATACAATTTGTTCAGACCTAGCTTCATCAGCCTGTTGTTTTGTGATATAGCCAAGATCAGTCATCTGATCAAGAACATACTGCTGTCTGACAATCAATCTATCAACATTATTGCCATATGGTGAATAAAATGTCGGAGCTTGTGGCAGAGCTGCCAAAACCGCTGCTTCACCAAGTGTTATATCTTTCAACTCTTTACCAAAATAAGTTTGAGCTGCCGAAGCCACACCATAAGCAGTTGAACCATAAGGAATCTCGTTCAAATACATTTGCAAAATCTGATCTTTTGTAAATTTACTTTCAATCTGAAAAGACAAAATAAACTCTTTTATTTTACGAGAAATACTTCTTTCATTGGTCAAAATAGCATTTTTTACTAACTGCTGTGTCAAAGTCGAACCTCCACGCACACCTCTACCAAGTAAAGGATCAATTAATGTTCCCTTTATCATCGCTACAACATTAAAGCCATGATGATCATAAAAATACCTGTCCTCAACCGCGATTGTTGCCTTTGGAATATAATCTGGCATTTCGTCCAACTTTACCAAAGTTCTTTTTTCATCACCATGAATTTCATACAGCACAGTCTCCTGTTTACTGTCATAAATTTTAGTACTTTGAGCAATTGTTCTATCAATTATTCTATCTGGATTTGGCAACCCGCGAGAAAACCAAGCAAACAGCGCCACAATTAGTATCAGCAAAACCGCTCCAGCCATTACACCATAACGCAATAAAATTTTTATCAACTTCTTTTTTTTCTTTGTTTTTTTTACCATCAAATTATCATCATTGTATGGCTGATGGTTACTAACCTTTTTAAATTGTGGGAATGGCATATTTTTTTTAGATTATTTTCTCAATTTTAATTTTTTTCCAAATAACATATTATAAATATCTCTAGCTGGATATCTTGATTCACCCTCATGCGGATAATGATGCAAAATTATGTGTGGTCTAGGATTTACTTCAATTATAACGCCCTTATCACCATTGATATTTTCAGTCAGAATATCAATCCCCGCCACTGGCAAATGAAGAACACGGCAAGCAGCAATTGCCAAATCCTTTAACGGCTTTGAAGCAATATCAGTAAAATCAATACTGGTTCCCCCTTCAGCAATATTAGCCGCCTTCCGCAAATAAACAATCTCATCTTTTGCTGGAATAGATCTCAAAGTCAATTTTTTTTCTTTCAAGATCTCAATTGTTTTTTCATTAGTTTTTATATCTTTTTTATAAGATTTTTTCACCTTATTTTTTTGTTTAATTAAATATAGAATGCTATGTTTGCCATCTCCAATTACAAAAGCTGGAATTCTCTTCACCACATAAACCTGTTTGTAATCAATCACTGTAAAACGATAATCTTCACCTGGGATAAATTCTTCTACCAAGACTCTACTATCATATCTTTTTGCATAATGAAAAGCCTTTTTCAAATCTTCTAAAGTCTTCACATTTACCGTCACCCCTTTTCCCAGAGAACATTTGTTAGGTTTTACTACTATTGGTTTATTTTTTTTGAAAAAAGCCAAACTATCCTGATACTTTTTTACCATTCTTTGTTGCGGTACCGGAATATCAAATTTATTCAATGCTGAAATTGTCAAATGTTTATTGTCCGCCAAAATATAGCCCAACCTGCTCGTCAGTTCAGTCGCAGAACGATCAATTAAAAAACTTTTCTTTCCATTACTTACTTCATGCAAAACATTTTCACCATCATAAGATTTGAACTTTAATCCTAGCTGTTTTGCTGTTTCCTTTAGGAGTTTTACATGCAAACTTTTCATATCAATTTCTTTTTTATTAACATTTTTATTATTTCTCTAGCAGGATTTCTCGGCTTTCCTATATGTGGAAAATGATGAATCATCAACCCCGGGATTGGATTTACCTCGATAAAAAACCCTTTTGATTTTGTATAATCTCTACACATAAAATCAAACCCAGCCACAGGCATTTTCATTATTTTCGCCGCCTGAATCGCCATTTTTTTTATCTTGGGATTAAGATCATCTGTTATATCAATTGATTCACCACCCGTTGCCAGATTTGCTGTTCTTCGAACAAATATTTTTTGACCAAGTTTAGGCACATCTCTCAATCTCAAATCTTGCCTTGCCAAAACATGTCTCAATGTCTCGTCAATTATTATTGGCTTTTTATGTTTTAATTTTAAAATATTCTTTTTCTCAATCAATTGTTTAATTGTACCTTCACCATCACCTACGACATACGCAGGAATTTTTTTTATCGCAAAAACAATTTTGAAATTAATCACTAACAGACGGTGATCATCACCGGGCACCGCCTTCTCCAATAAAAAATTTTTCTTGTAAGTGCTATCCAACTTATTTCTTACAGTATATTTCAGAGCCCCATCAATCGCTTCTTGCAATTCACTGGCTTTCTTTATACCAATAGTAATTCCCTTACCCTGATTGGCTGACAATGGTTTTATAACAATCTTTTTGTATTTTTTCAGAAATTTTTTAGCATCATTTATATCTTTTCCCAGTTTAAAATTTGTGATTGGCAATCCAAACTTTTTCAGTGTAAAATTAGTTAAATATTTATTTGCCGAAATCTTATACATTGGGTCACTTGTCAGCTCTGTTAATGATTGATAAATAAAAGTATGCTTTTCTCCTCTACGCAATATAAACATTTTCCCTGCTTCACCAACAGGGTGTATTTTTATTCCAAACTTCTTTGCCTCTCTGATTAAAACTCTTGAATATGGAGAAATTTTCATATATTAATATTTTTCTATGTATTTAACAATTTCTTCAGCCACTTTTACCTGCATAATTTGCGTAAACCTTTTAAACTGTGGTGATCTGTTCACCTCTAGAATATATGGCTTATCGCCATCATAAATAATATCAACTCCTGCAATATCTGAATTAGTTGCCTTTGCGGCTTTTTTACCTAACCGCTTTAATTCTCTTGTCAGTTTACTGTAATGTGATCTCTTTGCTAAAGGAATTCTTTTTCTTCTAATACTTTTTAGTGTATTTCTTTTCATTGCACCAAGGACCTTTTTCCCCACCACCAGCACGCGGTAATAATATTCCGAGTCGACAAATTTTTGTATAAAATATTTATTAATTTTTCTCCAGTTGAAAAAATCTTCCAATTCCTTCAATGAATATTTGAAAAAAATATTTCTGCCGTGCATTCCATTAATATCCTTAACCAACACTGGAAATTTCAATTTTTTCTTATAATTATTAAATTCCTCATTATTTGAAAAATAATATGATGGCAAACAAGGCAAACCATGATAGCTCAATCCAGAATACGTAAACATTTTATTTAAAGCATAAACTTTTTGGTAAAGCTCCCGGTCAACAACCCTTGTCCCTTGCCGATGCAATGTCTTGGCCAGCGTTATTGCTTTAGCAAAATGAGGGCTTACCCCACGAATTAAACAAGCATCAATTCCCTTCAACTCTTTTTTATTGAAAAAAACTTTGAAATCACCATTCGCCATTATGAAACTCAATCTTGTAATTGATATTCTATAAACTTCATGTCCTCTGTCTTTTGCCTCCTGCACAATCATCCTATTTTCCTGCGTATCAGGCCCTACAATTAATAATCTCATAATCCTATATTTACAACTTATTTTCAATCTATTTTCAACTTTATTTCACTATTTCATTATTTCCAACTATTTTTTCAACCTTATTTACCCAATATTTCAACATTTCACCATCTTTCCAACTCATTCCCCCTCACTTACTCGGATCAACTAAAAATTTTTTCAAATCCCTTCTACCAATAATTATCGGGTACTGCATACCTTTTCGGCTGATTACAGAGACCGTAGAAGTAAATTTTACCCCAGACAAAGTTAATTTAATCGGCACCCCCATTCGATATGATGCCCCATGTGAACTAAATGTTTTTATTACTGAAATAATGTCCGGGTGCTTTTCAAAATCCTTCCAAAGTTTTTTACTACTAAGTTCTGCTACCTGTTCCCGAGTCATCACATCAGGCAAATTAAATGATTTACAATATTCCAACGCACTTTCAAACCCAAGGGCAATAGCCAAATCCTCATCAATTGAAGTAACACCAGCTCCTGTATCAATTTTGGCTTTTAGCTCAATCACTTCATTATTTTTCCCTTGCAATTTCACCGTCTCAATCAAACCAACAACCTGCTTTCCTGAAATCTCCTCAATTTCCTGTTCAACTTCACCACCAAACAACTCCTTAGCCATCTTTATTCCCTTCTTAACAGTTTTTATCTTCAACCCTTTTACTCGAATCAGCCTATCTTTCAGTGGCGCCAAATTTGCTACCTGAATTTCCAATCCAGGTCTGGCATTTAACTCCAAAATTATTGGACCTCTTTCACGATCTATGGCAATATCAACTCCAACATAATTCAAACCACAAGCAATTTGAGACTCTACTGCGATATCTAGCATCTGATTCCAATAAGGAATTTTTATACCTCGAATCGGAAATTTTCTATCAGGCAGAAATTCAATTAGCTTACCTCTAAATATTGCTTGAGTGGTAATCCCAGTTTCAATATCAATACCCACACCAATACCGCCAGCATGCAAATTTGCCTTTCCATTGGAATATTTGGTCGGCAATCGGAGCATCGCCATTACCGGTACTTTATTATAAACAATTATTCTAATATCAGGCACACCTTTATATGAATAAAGCTTAAAAGTCGGATGAATTTTTATTCTCTCTTCAAAAAATGCTGCGTCAGGTGTTGATGTCATTGAATAATCTCCATCAAGAATATTACTGACCCGGAGCATAATATCAGGTAATTCAGCATCTCTATCAAGTGGCAATACCCAACCTCCATTTTTCTTTCTTCCAAATGTCACCATTATACCTTCACCACCAAGTCCCTGATTTGGTTTTAACACAAAACTATCAGGTAGACTACCCCAATCAAATTTATCATATTCATCGCGTGTTTTTATAGCTGCAATCAATTTTGCTATTGGCAATCCATTTTTTTTCAACATTCTTTTTGTCCGAAGTTTGTTATCAACCAACCTTCGAGCAGCCTTTGACCCGCCTGGACGAATAAAATCCAAGTTCCGAGCATTCATGCCCAAAACTCCCTTACTTTTTTTCAGAAATCTCAACATTTTTTATTACCTTTCTAAAACGATATAATTCTAGCAACCTCAATCCATTCCATTTACCGATTAAATAATTTAGGAGGAATGTAACAAAAATAAATTCAGGATAACCTAAAATTAATGATCTAAGCGGTTGCCAATTAGCCAATAAATAACTAACAATTGACAACACCAAAGTTTCTAATACCAACTTAAAAGCCGTCAAACTACCAAGTTCAATCTGGGAAGAAATAAATTTCTCCGTAATAATCACCATGATTAATATGGGGAAAATAGAAATCGCAATCAAATCAGTTTTCTCCATCAAAGATCCGACAAAAAACAAAACAAAAATTGATAAACTTACAATCGACAATACAATCGCCATTCTCGGCAAGTACATCAAACGAATCTTTCTCGCTACCAATCTTCCAAGTGTTCCCACCAACAACACCACCACAAAAAAAGCAATGCCATATTTAATTCCAGTCACCAGAAATGACATAGCTACCAAAGTTGGCGCATACAAACCAAAAGATTTAACACCAATTATTTGGCGCGAAAAAGCAATCAATGTCGCAATCACTGGCAAAATTAATATTAAATAAATCGTATTTAGTGAAACACCGTTATTGACCATAAAACTTACCATATAGGAGAATACATTCCAAACCCGTAAATTAGTCAAAGGCCTTTGAGTGTGTACTCCTAACAATTGATACTCAATTTCACTATTTTTCAAATCTTCAACCACTTGGTTTATTTGCAGTCTTCCTATCACCAATTCCAGAGCTTCAGCTTTGGCTACCAGCAATGATTGCGGAGTCAACAAACCATAAACATTTTGGGCTATTTTCGCAGTAACATTCAAACTTTCATCAGTCAATACAACTAAATTTTTATTTTTAAAACCCAGAGTATTCAAATTAGTTGTTTTTGACAATTCCTGACTGGCACTAATCAAGGCATCAAGACCAATATTGTTATGAGTCAACAAAATTACATTTGTTGCTTGTTTTATATCTTCCTTGTTATCAATAATTTTCTGCATCAAATCATTCACCGTCAAATAATCAACCGAACTATCATCAACATGCAAATCTACCAAAAGAATTCCCTGCGTACTGGCTTTTTCTTGCAACCGATCCCTCACATCTTCTTTCACAAATGAATCTGTGATTAATAACACAATATCTTTATCAACCGAAACAATTATTTCATCTGAAGCAACTTGGTCATCATAGCTGATTGTCAAAACTGTTCGATAAACTCCTGACCGTGTATAAACATGTGTTACATCAACCCCTTCAATTTTTATTCCATCGCCAAAATCCCATAAATATTTAACATTCTTTCCTGCTGGCTGGACAGAAGCATTGCCACTAAATAACACCTGTCTGCCAACAACCACATTTCTATCACTACCAGCTATTGCTTGAAGTTCATTGCTAAACAAAACATCATCTGAAGCTGGCAATTCCTGTGCCATAATCGCTGAAAAATTCAACATCAAGCCCAGAATAACCACAGTTAAAACTAAAATTTTATTTTTCATAAACCGATTTTATTTTATAAGAATTTGCTGCGCAAACAGCAACCGCCAAAGCATCGGCTACATCATCAGGCTTTGGTGTTTTTTTTAAATTTAACAAAATTTTTATCATTTGTTGTACTTGTTTTTTATCAGCTCGACCATAACAAGAAATCGCTTGTTTGACCTGTGTCGGAGTAAATTCAAATGCTGGAATTCCAAACTGACCACACACCAGTAAGACTACACCGCGCGCATGCGCTACCTTCAAAGCGGTTTTTACATTTTTATTGAAAAACAATTCCTCCACACCAACAATATCCGGTTTATATTTTATAATGATTTTCTTCAATTCTTTGCTCAAATATAATAATCTATCTGAAAAATCTTCACCCACTTTTGTTTCAAAACAACCAAAATCAATTGCTTCAATTTTCTGTGAACTAGCCTTTATTACCCCATAACCGGTCAAAGCAAACCCTGGATCAATCCCTAATACTATCAATTCATTTTTCATAATAAATATTTTTGCTCTTTTAATACCAACTATTGACCGATCACTCAAACTTAATTATTTTTATCGGGCATTACTATAATAATTAGCCACATCATCATCGTCTTCAAGCGCCTCAAATAACTTATCAAGCCTTTCCTTAACATCATCTTTTACATCAATGGTTTCTTTAGCCACCCAGTCAAGACTAGCATATTCTAAATTTATTCCTTTTTTTTCCAACGCCAATTTTAATCTGGGAAAAGTCTCAAATTTTGCCATTACCGTCAATCCACCATCTTCTTCAATTACATCATCAGCCCCAAAATCAATTAATTCCAATTGAAATTCATCTTTTTCAGAATATTGATTTTCATTTATGCGTAAAACACCTTTATGTTCAAACATCCATTTAACTGAATTTGGCCCAGCCAAAGCTCCGCCATACTTGGATAAAATATGCTTTACTTCCGAAGAAGTTCTATTGCGATTATCCGTTACAACCTCAATTAATATCGCTACCCCATTTGGTCCATGACCTTCATAAATTATTTCTTCGATTTGATCCGCACCTGACTCACCAGATCCTTTTGCAATCGCTCGCTCAATATTATCTTTCGGCACATTAGATTCTTTAGCTTTTTCAACTGCCAATCGTAACTTGAAATTTGTATCTAAATCACTCCCACCTCGAGCTGCTAGAATAATATTTCTAGTTAATTTAGAAAACAAATTTGCCCGTTTTTTATCTTGGGTTCCTTTTCTTACTTGAATATTTGCCCATTTTGAGTGTCCTGACATATTTTTCAAAATTAAAATGCCTACAAATCTCCCTCCTAAAAATTGTACATATAAATAATAAAAATCTACGAAAATACTTTGTATTTCCGCAATCAAATCATACCAAAATAATCCTCTTTTTTCAAGCAAACTGTCAACCCAATAACTCTACCTTGTCTGAACGCATAATCCATCTTGATTTAAACCAGCAACTAAGCCAGCTTACGACTGAATAACAACTGATGGTTTCTATTTTACAGGCCATAAGGACTCCATCTTTAAATAATTTAATCACCTGCAATTCATTTTCCATTGTATTAAGCATTTACTTTTATATTAAATCCCACGAACATGATCAACCTCGGAGTCTAAAAATTTTATTTTGTCATCCTGAACTTGTTTCAGGATATAACAAAAATAATCAAACTATCTCTTTATACTCTGAAACAAGTTCAGAGTGACAAATTTAAATACATAAACAACAATAACATCTAACGCATCTTGCCCGTCTTCATCGTGAAGTCGAGACAGGCTAAGGCTTTCAGGCAGGGTGTCAAAAAGGACCCACACCGCGGAACCGTAGACTTTTTGCCGTGAACAAATTAAAACTTAATAAAAACATGCAATTAAAACCCCAGTAAATTTTTAAAATTAACAAAAAACCCTGAATATTTTTTCAAGGTTCCATCGTAATAATTTGTAAAATTCTTTTGGATATACTGTCTGCTTCATCTAAATTAGCTACTAGCCTCTCCACTTCCTGCGAAGTTAAAGTTCTAATCCAATTACTATCATCTCCAATAACATACCGACCAAGAATAAAATCATCACTGCATTCACCCAATTCCCAAACAGAAAGATTATCAAGCACCAATTTACCCGCATAGACAATGCCGTTACCCAGATGAAGTATTTCCAAACTAACTTCAATTTTAATATCTGTTTCATCTTTACTGCCCGGGACAGGTCTAAACCCTTTAATTACAGACAAAACTTCATCATCTCTAGTACAAAAACTTATACTTTTTAAAATCTCTATCTCACAATTAAAACAATCATAATGAGCAAAAATTGCTTTTCCTGTTTCAAAGACCTTGTTAGCCCTTCTAATCACATTATCTCTGGTTTTACTCATTTTCTACTCAACTGTGTCTGCATCGCTTGCACCGCCAGCTCTAGGGTCTTTATATTCCTTTTTACTATCTGCATCTCTTCCATAATAAACACCAAAACATCTTTTCCCAACAAACAAATATAACCGCCATTACTTTCATAAATATAATTTCCGCTGGAAAATCTTTTAAGTAAATCATCAGCATCTGACAACTCATCATCAATAGTCTCCAGGTTAGCCTGCCTCTGTTCAACCAACAATCCCAAATCATTTCTTCCAATATAATTCTTACTAAACTGCAGAGACACCCTTGTCATAAACTCTTGATTTGAATCATCAATAAAAACATTACCCCTAAAAAATTTAATCCTTATAGATAAGAGCATTGTATCCCCAACAAATTCCAAGTGAGCAGATTCAATTTCCGCCACCAAAGCGTCATTATCAATACTGGTCCAAAATCCAGCTGAATGCAAAATCTCTAATTTTTCTTTCTCATCTGACTTACCAACCTCATCAAGTGTAAACACCTTATATTCTACTTCAAGAAAAGTTCCAGGACGAAAAACCCGCATTACCTGGGCTACAATCTCATACTGTTTCTGAACTCTTTGTTTATCCATTGTTTCCCTCCCCGCTTGTGAAAAGAACCTACAATTAATCCATTTAACACCAAAACCAATATTCTGTCAATCATTGCGGATAAAAAAATTATCCTTTTTCAAAACTCCAACGATCCATTAATATACTGAAAACTTCTTCCAAAAAGATACTATTCCCGTACCGCTTAATCATTTTCAGACCTTTATAACCCATCTGATTTCTCGAGCAACCTTGACCGTTAGCCTGTGTAGTCACAAGTTTAGCCATCACTTAAATTTCCTACAAACTTTCTGTGCATAAATTTTATTGCCAAAAAATTTTTCTTTTGTTAAAGTTAATTTATCTTAAAAAATATTGAGGTTATCTATGGAAGAATTGATAAATAAATTTGATCAATCAAACCTTTATTCAGTAATTGAAAAATTACCTGAACAGCTTTTACAAGCTTGGGACTTTACATCGACCAAATTTTCTTCCACACCAGATAAAATTTTTATTTCTGGTATGGGTGGTTCTGCTCTTCCTGCCAATATTTTAAAAACTTTCTTAGCCAATTCCGACCTACAATTCAATATACCGATTCACATTAACCGCACATACACTTTACCGAAAAATTTTGATGCAAAAAGTGGCGGTATTTTTATTTCCTATTCTGGCAATACTGAAGAAACTCTTTCAGCCTTGGGGCAAGCAATTAAAACCGGCTTCACCAATTTAATCGTACTTGCAACCGGTGGCAAAATTGAAAAACTCGCGCTTGACAATCATATTCCATTTGTAAAAATTCCAAACGATGTTATTGAACCACGAATGGGCTACGGTTACTTTGTTGGCAGTTTATTAAAAATTCTGACACTTTCTGATTTATTACAATTCAATCTGCCAGAGCTCAAACCAGAAATTGATTCCTTACTTTCAGACACACCTAAATTCAAACATCAAGCACAGACTCTAGCCAAATCATTACGAGACAAAACTCCAATCATTTATACTTCTGACCACTGGAAATATCTTGCTATGGTAATAAAAATAAATTTCAATGAAAATTCAAAAATCCCCTGTTTCTGGAATGTTTTTCCTGAATTAAATCACAATGAAATGGTTGGCTATACCAATCCTCTTACCAATTACAAAATTCTAATTTTCCAAGACCCTGATGATAATGAAAAAATCAATCAAAGAATAAAAGTATTTCAAAAATTAATGGAAAATAAACTTGAGGTTGAAATAATACCAATGTCAGGACAGTCAGCCTTTTCAAAATTATTTTCATCACTGCTTATTGGTCTTTGGACATCATATTATTTAGCTTTGGAATATGGAGTAGATCCTGCGCCAGTAGAAATGGTTGAACAATTCAAAGCTCTGCTAAATCAATAATCGGGCATTGCCCGTCAAAATAAAAAAGGCTCTTCGCACCCATGCTTGGCGAAGAGCTTTTTCAATAAAAATCACCAGTTATTATGACTAAGGCTTTTTACCGCAAACACCACCACCAAGCCAATATATTTAAAGCATCGAACATAAACATCATCGGGTCTTGCCTGCCGTAATCTTGATGAAGTCAGGTCTGGGGCGCAATGCGCGCTACCAATACGCTCACTTGTCACCCTGAATTTATTTCAGGGTATAATCAAGCTATCCCTTTATACTCTGAAACAAGTTCAGAGTGACAAATTTAAATATATAAACAACAATAACATTTAACGCATCTTGCCCGTCTTCACCGTGAAGTCGAGACAGGCTATGCTTTCAGGCAGGGTGTCAAAAAAACTTGCTTTAGCAAAATCAATCACTAACTTTAAACCCCACGAACATGATCAACCTCGGGGCTTGCCTGCCGTAATCTTAATGAAAGCAGGTCTGGGGGGATTCTACTCGTAATCAATCCCGTATTCTCAAAAAAATTTGCCATAGCAAAACAACAACTTACATTTAAATTACACTAGTGACCACTACTTCCAACGACTTTACCTTTAAACAAAAAACCCCCTTTCGGGGGCTATATTTCTTATTTTTTAATTTGCAGTTGTTCCTGTGGCAGCTGTTAACCGAGTGATAACAAAACTGGTGATTCCATAGGCAGACAGCATGATAATCAAACCAATAATACCGTTTATAATCCAGCTTTTTGCTTTGTCTGCTTTCCCTGGCTCACCACCAGCAGTCATATAGAGAAATCCACCATAAATTACAATCAATACCATGACTACACCCATAAAACCAAGCACCACATTGATAATTCGTCCAATAATTACTGGCAATTCATCTGAAGGTTGATCCCCAGGTCCATATACACCTTCACCAGTTGCATTCAAATTGCTTTGAATATCAATTTGTGCCAAAGCTACTGGTGCAACGAGCAATAAACACACTACGAGTGATAAAACCATTGCAATAACTTTTGTCTTCATAATTTTTATTTAATTATTTTTTATATCTCCAATTATATATTAAATACATTACTTTCATAAATCCGTAATATCTATAATACATACTTCTAGCATTCGTAATATTTGTATCTTTGTATCTCTAGTATTTGTAATATTCGTAATATTTGTATATTCGTATCTCTAGCATTTGTAATATTCGTAGTATTTGTATATTCGTATCTCTAGCATTTGTAATATTCGTAATATTTGTATATTCGTATCTCTAGTATTTGTAATATTCGTAGTATTTGTATATTTGTATCATCAAATTTCAGTACTTCTCACATCTACAACAATGTCACCTGCAACACATCTTCCATCAGCCTCCCAACAATATATGAACTTAGCATATATGAAGTAAAACAAATCACCAATCCAATCACACCATTTATAATCCACGATTTAGCTTTCTGGGTTTGATTTGGATCACCGCCAGCAGTCATATACATAAATCCACCGCGAATTATTATAAATAATAACACAATTCCCAAAAGCCCCAAAACCACACTTATAATTCGCCCAACAAGTAATGGTAATGGAGTTGCTTCTTCACTTCCGTAACCAGTATCCCCAAATTTACCAAGCTCTGATTCAATAGTTCTTTCGGTGGTCCCTGCTAAAACCGGACTTATTTGCAATGTTAGAAACACTAGAACAAACAGAAATAAAAATATTAAAATTTTTTTCATATATTTCAGCTTAAATTATTTGCCCGCTTCTACCAAACTGCTGACCACAAACGATGAGATCGCATAGGCCGCCAAAATAATTATTAACCCAATTACACCATTAATAATCCATGATTTAGCTTTTTGAGTTTGATTTGGATCACCACCAGCCAACATGTACATAAAACCACCACGAATTATTATTATTGTCAGCACAATACCAAGCACAGCCAAAAAAACATTTACAATACTCCCAACCAAAATCGGCAAATCAGTTTCAGTCCCTTCTCCATAAGCTTGATCTCCACCTTTGGTCAAATTTACTGCTGCTTGATCAAAAGCACTGGCATTTACCACAACCGTTGTCATCACAAATAAAGCCAAAATAATCATTAAACACAATACAATTTTTTTCATATTTAAACACTACTTATTAATGCCTCAATCACATAGGTTGAAATTGCATAGGCTCCTGCCACAATCACAATTCCTATTATACTATTAGTAATCCAAGCTTTAGCTTTTGTCACCTGATCAGATCTGTCTCCAGCCAACATGTACATAAAACCAGCATAAACCAAAATAATCATCAAAATTAAACCTAATAGTCCCAAAAATATTTGAATTACATTACCAGCAATCACTATTGGATCAGATTTAGTCAGATTATACCCTGCCGTTTCCGCAGTTTTTCCCAAACCAGTATTTTCCACATCAAAAGCCAAAACTTGACCTCCAACAACCAGACCAAACAGTACCAAACAAATTAAAATTTTATTCTTCATACTTAATATGCATTTTAGCACAATTTTTATAATATCTAAAATTGATCAATAAATGCTCTTATCACAAAATCTGTTACAGCATAACTACCGGCAATCATAACCAGCCCAATCGCCGCGTAAATAATATAGTTCTTACCTTTAGTCAGTTGAGTTTGATCACCACCAGCAGTCATCCATAGAGTACCACCGAAAATGATCAACATCAAAAATATAATACCAATAATTGACAAAAAAACCTTGATAATAGTTCCTATCTTTTCCGCCACCAATAAATCCGCCTCTGATTGTGTCTGCTCTTCAGTCACCAAGCCTGAAGTTGTAGCTGATAAATTCAACCCATCTTCAATTGGCGACGCCTTTAACGCCCCAAGGGGAAAAAGCATTAATATTGTAATTAAAACTAAATATTTCTTCATATCTTTCACTAAGGCAAAAAATTTATAGACTTTTTACTCTAGTGAAAACGGCAGAGTTTTTCAGCTGCTAAAACTCTGCCTCAATAATTTTCGTGACTAAACACCACTACCAGTCGCTGTAACCAGTTGATTTACAACAAAAGTTGTAATTGCGTATGCAGACAAAATAATTGCTAAACCAATCACACCTGAAATTATCCATTTTCTTGCCTCTTTAGTCTTTTCTTCAGCTCCACCAGCAGTCATATACTTGAAACCACCAATAAGTACAATGATAATAGCAACCACTCCAAGAAATCCCAAACCAACATTGATAATCTCACCAATTGTCTGACGAATATCTTTGTTTCCAAGGTTCAATTCTGTTCCAACAGTCTCTACTCCGAACGGATCACTTGCCGCCAATACCGGAGTTGCGACTGCTATTGCAAGAGTCAAAACCATTGTAATTGCGATAATTTTTTTTAACATGTTTTTTTCAATTAATATTTAAATTCTCGCCCCGCGAGTATTATTATCCGACCTTTATAAATTACTGATTACAAAATTTACTAGAGCATAAGCACCAAAAACCAACAAAAGTCCAAGTGATGCCCAAATAAAAGTATTTTTAGCATTTGCCACCTTCTTCGGATCGCCCGCTGATGTCATATAACCAAATCCACCATAAATAAACATTACTAAAGCAACTGAACCAATTATACCAAAAAATAATTTCAAAATATTTCCTACAAATGTTGGCACATCTTGATTCGCCGAAGTAATTCCCAATTCTTCAAACTTTCCAATACTATCATATATTCCTTTTATCAAATCATCTTCTGCTCCTTCTCCGCTTGCAGTATCACCTGTTGTGCTTGGGGCAATAATTCCCACATTTTCACAATCCTGAACCCCATCTTCATCAGACAAGGCTTCAGCTACTTCCTTACATTTTAACCTTGCAAAATCCGAGGAAGAAACCGGCGTTATTTCAGCACACTTTCCCTGTAATAGTGCATCCGGTCCTGCCAAACGAATACAGATTGTCTTAAAATCATCATTGACTTCAGCCAAAACATTATGTGAAAAAACAAAACTTCCAACAAGCAACATCAATGTAAAAACTAATAAATATTTTTTCATAAAAACTCCTCAATCATTTATATCTAGCATCCATACCTGACGGTTTCAAACCGTCAGCCAATCAATCTTTAATCTCTAATCTTTACTCTTTGATCTTCAATCTTTAATCTTCACTCTCACCCTGCCAAAGCCTGAACAACCACCCTCAATATTAATCCCGATAAAAATATAATAATTAATCCTGTGATTGCATATTTGAAAACATCTTTTGCTTTCCCTACTTGTTTTTCACTGGCTCCACCGATTATATACAGAAATCCGCCATAAACAAACATTAGCAGAGCCAAACTACCAGCAATCCCAAGTAAAAATTCTGCAATATTAAATATTGTGGCTTCAACTGAACTCAAATTACAAGTACTTAAATCCGCATCCCCACGGCATTCATCAGGCACCAGACCAGCTGCCGACACAACATTTACTAGCATGAAACTAATCACCACAACCATTAAAATTAATATTCTCTTATTTTTCATTTTATTTAAATCAATTATTTACTTTCTCACTTCACTCACTGTACTCACTTCACTCACTGTACTCACTTCACTCACTTCACTCACTGTACTCACTTCACTCGCTGTACTCGCTGTACTCGCTGTACTCGCTTTTCTCGCTTATTTCATCGTCTGCTGAATCTTTTGCACTGCCAATCCAGCCGCTTCTTTTGCCGTCACCTCACCCAATCCAACAGATTCTATCATATCATCAAAAATCTTTTCAGCTGCTTTATAATCCTTCCCTCTATACCATGATTTTGCAGTCAAAGTCTGCTCAACAAAAACTGACATCTCTTCATCTTGAACCTGTTTATCAAACAAACTCCTAACAGCTGCTGGTTTTCCAGTTTTATCTAAATACTTTATTACCTGTTCAGGTGAAGTCATGAATCTTACAAAATCCCAGGCAAAACCTTTATTTTGACTATTGGCTGAAACTGACTGAAGCCAATAATTAGCAAAGTTTACAGTATCATAACCTTCGAGCTGAAGCATTGGAGCAATTTCCAGATTCATTGTAGGTGCTTGCGCCTCGATAAATGGTCTATGATAGGCGTATCCAGGGAAATAAGCTAATTTTCCTGAAGTAAAAGCCTGCAATGATTCCAACATTTTCTCATTCCAAGTATAAGTATTCAATATTGGATCCGCAAAAGCCGCATAAAATTCCAAACCATTAATTCCTGGTGGAGTTGTTATTCCCTGACCAGATAAAGATGCTGGTATCTTATGAAAATTTACTTGACCGCGATCATCAACCATTTCTGTTTTGAGTTGCATCATTAACAAGGATAAAATGTCAAAACTTCGAACAACATTTTTTGCAGTACCAAGAGCAATCGCCCCTTGTAAAATATTATTATCATTATCAACTTTTCTTATCTTTTCTATCTGTCCTTCCAGATCAGTCCAATATTTTGCTGGTTCAGGCACACCTGCATTATTCAAAATATCTCGATTATAATAAAGCACCATATTATCCAAACTCGTTGGCAATCCGAAAACTCGTGGTGTTAAAATTGGTTCATCTTCAGTTCCTTCATTATATTGAAACACCGTATCTTCTGCCACATTATCGCCAAAAATTGTTTTTACCTGACTTGGAGTATACATTTTTTCAGTAACCAATTTTATGACTTCTTCTTTTTTCACAGTTCCTTCTATTGTTTTTATTGGCACACTTACAGTCAGTGGCATGGGATCAAGCAATTTTAAATACTGATTTGTCCATGTATTTTGAATTGAAAAAATATCTGGGCCCTGTCCAAGAGCAAAAGCTTCTATCAACTCTTTTTCATATTCTTCAAACCGCAATTTTTTGAATTCAATCGTCACATTTGGATGTAACTGTTTATATGCAGTAATAATATCAGCATACGCATCTCGATCATCAAAAACCGTCCAAAATTTCAGGGTAACCGGCTTAAAAGATTCTTTGGCGTCACTGGTTCCACCCTTAGCACAACTAGCCCCAGTTGTAACAAGAAAAATTGCAATCAAAAACACTGTTAAAACTGTTCGCCATTTTTTAATTTTCTGCATATAATTTTTCACCTTAACAATTAACAAAAATTTTCCCACTTTACCAATTTCTATTTTTATTATCCCAACTATATATTCAACCCTTTCAAATATTTTCTAAACTCTTTTTTCAGTTCAGTTCGTTTCAACGCCAATTCAACATTAGCTCTCAAATAGCCAAATACCGAACCAGTATCATAATAAGTCCCGTCAATTCGCTTACAATACAAAGCTCTCTGTTTCATCAATCTTGATATCGCGTCAGGCAACCAAAGCTCTCCACCCTTACCCAACTTTGTATGTTCCAAAGCCTCAAAAATATCAGGAGTCAACAAATATCCACCAACAGACCCAAGCAGTGATGGGGCATCTTTTGGTCCAGGCTTTTCTACCAACTTTTTCACCTCATAAACATCTTTTCCAACCTTCACTCCATCAATTACCCCATATTTTCTTGTTTCTTCTTTTGTAATATCTTTCGCCACAATTACTGGATCACCATATTTTTCATAAACATCAATAAGTTGCTTTATTCTTGGCACCTTCGGACAATCCCAAAATTCATCACCCCAAATCACCACAAATGGTTCATCACCAACCACATCTTTGGCACAAAGTACTGGAGTACCATTTCCATATGGACCTTTTTGACGAATATAAATAAAATTTGCCATATCCGCAATCCTTTTTATCTCTTCCCTTTCTTTTTCCTTACCAACTTTTTTGAGGAAATGCTGTATTTCAAAATTGTAACTAAAATGATCTTCAACCGCTCGTTTTCCACTCCCGGTTACCAAGATAATATCAGTGATTCCAGCCGCCACCGCTTCTTCTACCGCGTATTGAATTATAGGTTTGTCAACTACCGGTAACATTTCTTTTGGTTGAGCTTTCGTTGCTGGCAAAAATCTTGTTCCATAGCCAGCCACAGGAATAACTGCTTTTCGAATTTTTTGTCTTTGCATAATTTTAATACAAAACTTATGAGTTTCCCCTCACTCACATTGATTTCTACAAAAATATTATACCACAATTTCCTCTTACTTCCCAAATCGTAAAGTGAATAAAATTCTCCAGAAATTTTATAAAAACTGACCCCAAACTAACCAACCAGTTCTTTTTCTTTTTCAATCACATAATCCCAAACCATCCGAGCAACATCAATCGGCTCTCCAAAATCTGGTTCATGATGCATTTCAATAAATGGTAAGGTATTATTTTCAATTATCGCAAAATTTTGCTCCAAATAACTCCTGCTAACATCCTGACAGATAAAATCAAACCCACAATATGGAATATTTAAATCAAGTTGTAATTTTTCAAACATTTTCTTTGTTTCTGCATTGATAAAGTCCGTCTCATTATGAATTTCCCCACCGCTCCTTACAGTCACCTTGCCTGACAATTCCAATCTTTCACCAAAACTCAATATTGTACCTAGATTCTTATTTTTCATCCCAAGCATTTTTATCAAATTTTCGTCAATCACAATCTGGCTATCTGTTTTTAATTTCAAATTCTTTTGTTTTATCAATTTTTCCACCACATTAACCCCATCGCCAACAATGTTTGCCGGCAATCTCTTAGCAACCGCTATCAAACAGCCAGCCAAAACAACTGCACGATAAACATTGCCCTCGACAAACTTTTCCACCACCACTTTTGCACCTATCTGTTTTGCTATTTTTATTGCATTCACCAGTTTTTCTCTTGAATCAATTTTCACTATTGCATGCCGACTAAGCGACGAAGCAACTGGCTTCACCACCAACGGCCACCCAATTTCAAGACCATGCTTGATTGCTTTTTTCATTGAAAAAAAACATCCGCCATCAGCACATGGTAATCCATTTTTAATTAAAAACGCTTTAAATCTTGCTTTATCATCAACCAAAATATCATTCGGCCGAATATCATCAAATTCAAATACCGGACTGTCTTTGAAATAATGTTTTTTATTTCCCTGTTCCCAACAAAATATATTCAAATACTTTTTTCCCTTACCAAAAACCACACTGGAAATATCCAAATTGCGCTTCTTTGCTTCATCCCAAATAGTTAATGCCCTTTTAGGATAATACTCTCTTTCAATTTCAGTCACCCTTTCCAATAAATTAAAAAAGAAAAAAAATTTTATCATAAAATCTTCCAAAATTTTACCAAGTCTATTTACATTCCTTGCATTTAATATTTTCCCAATAAACACATACAATGGATCAACTAAAAAAATCGTTACTGAACTGGTAAACTTATCAAAAAAGTGTCTAGGTTTTTCAGGAAAACAATATTCACAATATTTTTCTTTCATATATTCCAATTTATCACAATTTTACAAAAAATAAAAAGTCGTCCACCAACGACTTCTTCACCGCTCCCCTCCTTATTTTACAAGGAGGGGTCTCACATCCCTCTTTGCTTGGGGAGGTTATCTTCCCATGGGGAGGTCATCACTTCACCAATTTACCAAATTTTCTTACCTTATGAAACAGCACACCAACTCGTACCATAAAATAAAGACTAACCAATGCAGTAACAAAAAATCCAAGAGCAACCAATAAATTCAAGGTATATGGATATAAAATTATCACCACCGCCAAAACAAGCATCACAATTGCCTGAAGGAGCAAATACGACGCAACCTCAAATAAAAACTTCCTTATAAAATGATAAATGTCATTCAAATTCATATTTTCAATATTATTTATAACCAAATTATATCATTTTATTTTACTCTTGACAATTTATTATTTTTATTATATTCTACTTCATCATAGTTCATTGACCAAACCACGCCAGGAGGGATTCATGTCACTTGAAACTCTAAAAATTCTTTCCACTATTTTCACTGTTCTGACCAGTGTCGCAATTGTCTTAATGATTTATTTCCTCTGGAAAAAAAATCCTCGGTTTACATATATTGTCTGCGGAGTTATTCTTAGTCTTTTAGTCTTAAGCATTTTTATCAGCATCGTTCGTTTATGTCATTATTCAGAACAATCTACACTAATCTTGATGACCCTGACATTTGAACTTTTACCAATTCCTGTCATTATCTACTTTATGAGAATGTGCTACAAGCAATTCCGACCTACTCCACGGCAACAAAAAACCAGGGGGAATGGGAATACCAATGCCCAGACATGCACCCCAATCTGTCACAGCTGATGCCGTTGTCACCATCAACTTTTATTCTCCACAGCCTAAAATTATCCTGATCAATAGACTCCACCCTCCATTTAATGAGCCAACTATTTACGCTTTACCGGGTGGCCATGTCAAATCTGGAACTTTTAACCCTGAAAACTTACGCTTTGAAAATGGCGATCAAAATACACTGCAAACTGCCATCCGCGAACTGCTTGAAGAAACCAATCTTGATTTGACTGGCTGTCTGCCCAATAAGTGGCGTGCACTTCCAATCATGGATTCAGACAACCGAGATCCTCGTCCTGACGCGCGTCATTTCTCCCAACCATACTGGATTAACATTACAACTTCTGGACTCTCTTCTAAATCTCTCCAAGCTGGCGATGATGCTAATGCTGTATATCTATCATCATTGCTTTGGCTCCACCCAAATGATATGGCTTTTGACCACTGGTATGTTATCTTTTGGCTACAAAAGTACTGGCGACAGCTGAATTCAATCTGGACTACACATTATACTGAATCAAAACCAAACCAGTTTCGCCATTTTTGTCAAACAATTCCAACAAACTTCGAAATTATTTACCTCAATGAACAAAATAGAGGCTTGGTCGTCATTACTCCGCCATCCGTTTCACCCTTTGAAATCAATTATTGCCCGTTTTGCAGTGCAGATTTGTCAATCAAACCATTTATTTAGACATAATCAATTTGACTTGAGAAACTTCTCAAGTTTTTTATTTCACTCACCCTCTCCCCTCCTTATTTTACAAGGAGGGGTCTCACATCCTTCTTCCCATGGGGTGGTCATCTTCCCATGGGGTGGCCTTCTAAACCTACATTACAATTAAAAAACAACCGTATTTAACGATTGTCCACTTTCTTTACTTGAAATATCCACGAATTTATTTTGTTTAGCAAATAATCAAGTTCTCTTTTTTTGAGTACATTTCGTAGCAAAATTTTCAATAATTGCGCCATTTCACCTGAATCATAACTAATTTGATATTGTTGCATCAAATATCGTCTAAATGACTGACAAACAAATGAATTACATACCACCGATCTATGAGTTACTAAACTACAACCAGAGCTTGGGCAATGAAATCTACACGGTTTTGTATCATCACAATTACTCCGCTTGACCTTACCACCATACAAAGATTTTCTTTGACGATTTAATTCCACATTAGCATCAATATAAAATTCTCCAGTGCAACAACCAACGCCATCAGTGTAATAACAATACCCGCCACAATAATTTACCAAAGAAAAAAACTCTCTTAATTTTTCTTCTACTCTCAAATAATATTCTAACCCGGAATAAATCACTGCATCATTCTGGGACAACTCTGCTCCATCAAGCATGACTCTTCTCCTCGTTGGTCCAGCCTTGAATAGATTCCCCCAACAGAAACATCCAAAATTATCATATTAATTTTGTTTTGTCAACTACGCTAATTATCAATTTACTTTTTATAAATAAAAAAGTTCAACCTATTAGTCAAACTTTATTCAAACTCTCCAAATTCATAAGTTTTACTTTCTGACGCATTCATCGTAAGCATTACATCAACCAACTCCGAATATTTTGCATTACGATTCCACTCTCTCAATTGGCCAAGAAAAGATTCTCTTTGTTCATCTGTCAATCCGAGAAACATATTTACATTGCAAATATTCTGAATAAAATCACCAAGCAATTTTTTGAATTCTAGCATAACTTTGAGCATAAAGTCATCTGGAAACACCCCATCTTCAAACATCGCTCTAATACTCCCAAAGCCATCTTTCATTTTCATCTTGATAATTAGCTCTGCAACTCTTCCACCGAGAATAGTATTATAACCTTGGACTAAAGTGATAACATTTTGTTCGGGCAAAGCAACAGCCGAGATGACAAAACATAAAACAAAGTTGATATCTTTTGGAATTTCATTACTTCCAAATACTCGGATGATTTCGCTCTGCTCATCTTCATTTGTTCTTACTAGACAAAAAAATCCATCATTTTTCTCACTGTTTAACTCTGGCACAATATTCAAAAGTTGGAAAATATTATTAATACTGTCTTTTCCCTCTTTTACAAATTGCCTATCTCTGTTCACATACTTGATAAACACATAACCCATGGAAATGATAACCATAGGAATGAAAAGAATAAACCAAGTCATAAACTCATGATAAATCAACTGAAGCACCAGAGAACAAATAATCATACAAAAAGCCGGCCCCAGCATCCACCCGAATATAAATCTAGCATTGCCATTTCTGCCAAATCTCTGACCAAACCAAGTCATGAGTTGCATAATCTCACTTGATTTAGCCTGCGACAATTCTCCAATTCGCCAAACACTCTCTGGATTCCTCATTTCAGACAACATGGCTTTTACTTGTTTTTTATTCAATTTGAGCTCTCTTTCCTTTGGCCTTTAAAGGAACACAACATCTATTTATAACAAAAAAATAATATTTCGTCAATAATATTCTTTTTATATAAAAACAAGAAATCTTCATTCTTCAATCTTTTCCCGAAACAACACCACACTCATACCAACCACCAACCACCAAAGCACTGCTAAATCATTTTTAAAATACGGTACATCAACAATTCCATGCACCAAAATAGTCACAAACACCGCCATTAAAATCAAATACCATTCTTTGTTTATTTTTTTTGCCTGGAGATAATTGTAAAAAAACTTTATTATTAAAAAAACCAAAAATAACATCCCAAAAATTCCAACCTCGCTCCAAAAATTCAAAATAAAATTATGTGGATACAAATAAACTTCAAAATTTTGAATTGCATGATGATAATTCCCGATTACTGCTTGAAATCCTGCTAAACCCGCACCCCATATCTGATGATCTCGTAACATTTGCCAAGTCTCTTGCCAAACTATTACTCTGATGTTACCTGAAAAATCACCTAAACTTATTTTTTCAATAAACAATTCTCTCACTTGTGGCACCACCGCTACAATCAGCACCCCAATCGCCATCATAATCAAAGTAAATATTCTCAATCTCTTGAAAAACAATCCCAACATCAAAAGACCTATCACCACAGCCACTATCGCCCCTTCACTCCTCGCAAACCATATTGCCAAACCACCCATAACAACAACACTCACATCAAACACCAATTCTAGTATTTTGCGCCATAGGTGCATCCGCCTTTGGTGGAGTAATTTTTGTAGTTTTTGTAAATTCGTAACAATCCTTCCTACAAACAACACCACAATCGGCGCCAAGAACAATCCCACCGCATTCGGAAAGCCATAAAAGCTCACCACTCTTCTGGTTTCAGCCACCTGCCAAACTTCATTGAAAATAAATTGCCCCGTAATCTTTTGATAAATCGCAAACAAGGCAACTATCAAAGCTACTCCACCCAAACTGTTTATTATTAAATCCCATTGATGTTTGTCTTTTATTACATTAATAAAAACCACAAACACCATCATTGGTTCAACAAAAAACGCTTTCCAAATTCCAAGTGCAGAAATTTTATCAGGAGAAAAAAATATTGCTATCGTTGAAAAAAATAATATCCCAATAATCAACCATTTATAATTTGAACCACTTATCTTATCTATTTTTGTCACCTTGAATCTTTCAAAGTGCATTCTTTTAAAAACAAAAATCCCAAACAAAATCACAATAATTACTTCAAGTAATGTCACAGGAATCCCAAACAAACTAAACCGAATTAGATAACTTGGTAATAAAAAAATCAGCACACATAGAGCACCCACCATGTGTCTCCAGGCAAACCACCCAAACACCCCTGCAAAAATAATTAAAAACACTATATTCATACACTCTCACTCACCTCCCCTCCTTATGTTACAAGGAGGGGTCTCACATCCCTCTTTGCTTGGGGAGGTCATCTTCCCATGGGGAGGTCATTTCAACTTGACAAAATCAATTCTTTAATATAATATTAATTCCTGATACTAATTATAGCACTTTTACAAAAAACACCCTCAAATTCGTAGATTCGCCTGCCTGCCGACCTGTCCACCGAAGCTCTAAAGAGCGCAGGAGGAAGCTGAAGTCAGCGTAGGCAGGTAGCAGATTTGTTATTTGTGGAAACCATCATTCATCTCAATTTGTAGATTCGTGGCAAATTTGTTATTTGTGGAAACCATTATTCATCTCAATTTGTAGATTCGTGG
>MFGJ01000001.1:0-165372 GCA_001778235.1 Candidatus Falkowbacteria bacterium RIFOXYC2_FULL_36_12 | reverse complement strand
TCAATTTGTAGATTCGTGGCAGATTTGTTATTTGTGGAAACCATCATTCATCTCAATTTGTAGATTCGTGGCAGATTTGTTATTTGTGGAAACCATTTATTTAGAGCACATTCACGCACCGGTTGAAATGTTCTGCAAAGTGCAGAAATGGTCAATCGCTGCATCTTTCATCGGCAGGACTCACAGGCCTGTCGGAAAGAGATGTTGTTATGGCTCTAAAATTTCACACCAAGTGCATCGAATGCCAAAACTCAAACCAGTACAAAAAATCTTTTTCCGAAAATTTTGATCTACGAAGAAAAATTAAAAACTTCCGTAAACATACAATTACAGCCGTGTTTCTCAATCTATTTTTCGGTTCAATAATCTCTCTTTATCATTATTTTTTCATTATTCAAGATTTCAGCGCGAAAATAAATAAGGGATATCCGCTATCAACTTATATCTGCTTTGGAATCATTACCCTGCTTTCAATTTCTGTCAACATCTTTCTAATCTACAATTTCTTTCGAGTACTCTTCAGTCGAATCGAGTATTATCTATTCAAGGATCAGGAAGGAAACTTTCACCTGCATCAATCAAAACCCAGATTTAATCCAGGTATTTGCACTTACTCATGGCTCGGTACCCTCACAAATCACTCAATTCAAGACCAGAATGTATTGGTTATCAAAACCCCAATCATTGAATTTAAATTTTCTCTTTTTTCAATCAAAGTCCGCAACCTAAATGATAATAACTGGGAAATTAGTGATTTTCATTATTCTAATATTACAGGCATTGATGATGAGGAAGATCTCTTTTACACTATTTCAATATCCAGTCTGCATAGCGTATCAGCAATTAGAGTTAATCTAGAGGAAGCTTTCGATTTCTTTGCCTTTTATCATAATGCCGATAAACTTCTCAAAAGCATCTCGCTGATGCACATGAATGATGAGAGACTTAACGATCTTAAAAAAAACCGTGATCGTCTTTGTAATTCACTCTTGTCAACACTTCGCTTTCTTACAAAAATGCGCCACGATTTGCATGAAGCAAAAACTACTACTCGTTCTAAATTTGCTCAAACAGTTCGCGAACAAATTGAAGATTATTTGCGAGGAACTTTTGACAATCAATGGCTAGTTGAAAAACTGCAAGAAGAACTAAAAACAGGTATTCCTTTCAAACCAGAATTTGACTAATCACAAAACCTTACTAAATCGTAAGGCTTTTTTATTTCCAATTTATTTCAACATTTTTACAATATATTTACAATATATTTTCACCCTATTTCAATATTACAATATTTCAATAATTCATTATTTCAATCTATTTTCAACATTTTTCCAACTTTATTTCACTATTACAATATTACAATATTTCATTGTTTCCAACTTTATTTCCAACTCTCTTTCCAAAAACCCTTTCTAATTCCCCCAATCAAATACATCACACCAAAATAAACCACACAGGCTACACCCAGCAAAATCAAAACATGCATATCACGAATTAAATACAGAACCCCAAGCATTACAAAACTAGAAAAAACACCCTTGATAAAAACATTAAAGCTAGGAACAAATTTTGTTTCCCTATAAACCACAACAAAAGTCCAAATCGCAATCACTGCTTCAGAAAAAACCGTCATCCAACCTGCTCCCCAAACTCCATATTTCGGAATAAAATAAATATACCCGGCCAAAGTAACAACCGCAGTTGTTAAATACCCCCACATCATTACTTTTTGTTTATGGACCGCTAATACTGCATACCCAAACAAACTGGTAAAGAAGATTGCCCCTGAAGCCAAAATCAAAACTTTCAAAATCTCCCCGGAATCTACGAATTCCGAGCCTGCCACAAACACCATCACTTTTTCCGCAATTAAAAATGTTCCAACAACAATCGGCACCGCAAAAATCATTAGAGAATTAAAAGTATTCTGCATCAAATTTTTTAATTCTGTTTTATTATTATCAATAAAATATTTTGTCATGTGAGGCAACACAATTCCCATAAATACCGCTGGCAAATTGGTTAAAATATCTATCACGCGATAAGTCGCACCATACAAACCAACCTCACTTTGACTTCGCGTCAATGACAAAATAATCGTGTCCATTTTCAAATAAATCAAATTAAAAGAAATCGACAAAGCAATCGGCCAAGTTCTCTGAAACACTTCTTTCCACACTGAAAAATCAAACGACCATTTAAAAATAAAATATTTTCTGGAATATAAATAAGTTATTATCAAATTTACAAAACTTCCAATCGAAATTGCTAGGAAAATCCAAAGTATACTTTTCCCCAGAAATACAATTACAATCGTCATTACTAGCAGTAACACTCGACCAACAATTTCCGCAATAGTTACATCCAGCATTTTCAATTCTCGCTGAAACATCCCAGTCAAAACCTGTATAATAGTAATGCAAAAAAATGAAAACGAAGTTATCAGCACACCCAATTTAACCACCATTGGATAAGGGAAAAACCAAATTATTATTGGTGCCAAACCAAGAAAAATTATTGAAAAAATAACTCTCAAAGTTAAAATATTACTAAGTACATCACTAACATTTCTCCTCAAATCTGATATCATCTGAACAGTTGTCAAACTGATCCCAAAATCAACCAAAATCCCAAAAAACTGCAAAAATGCAACTACAGTAATATAATATCCAAACCCTTCTTGCCCCAAATATCTGGTCATTATGGCTACAGTAGCCAAACCAAAAAACAAACTTAGAAGCTTGCCAGAAATCTGTATTATAGAATTTTTATTTATCTTATTGTTGAGTGTCATATTTTTTATAACCTGTCTCTATTTTAACATTTTACTAGCAAATGACCAATATTTACAAATCACGAGCACAATTCCTAGCTTGACACATTCCCTTTTTTGTACTATTATAATGCAATCGGTCCTTTAAAGGGGGGGCAATATAAATGAATGAAACAAGCCCATGGTCTGACCCGATATTTTGGATAAATATAACGATACTCTGTTTATGCTGCCTTGAAAGATCTTTTCATTATCTAAAACATCCGTTCAACTATATTTTTTCCATCACAATATCTCTATTTATCCTTGGATTGCTACAAACAACCTACCAATTTTCACGCAACATTTTCAGTCTAATGTCATTATTGATGATTATTTTCTATGGAGTAATTAGAGTCCGCCAACACGCGCGGGGGAGGAGACAATTATGATTGAACTGTTTGTTGGTGTTTTACTTGGAATTCTAGTTGTTCGTCGCAAAGAAGAATTCAAACAAGTTTGGCATTCAGATGACAAAAAGGCTTTCCGAGCTCTCTTGCGAAAAGTTGCTGACGAAGATATCACCAATCCGATATTGAAGACATTTGTACTATCTCAAGTCATGGCAGAAAATTCTGGTAAGACTCTTAATCGTCTATGGGAAACAATCAAACAAAAATATCAAACAAATCTAAACGATCAAAGGGAAAAGTCAACCAAAACTGATTCCAGCACCACCCAAAACCCCTCAATCTAACAAATAATCCGAAATAACATTTCCGGATTTTTTTATAAAAATCATCAGTATAATATCTAGCAGTTTCACTCTTTCTGACCATAAGACTTCCATCTTTATATAATTTAATCCCCTGCAATTCATTTTCCATTGTATTATGCATTTACTTTAATTTTAAATCCCACGAACATGACCAGCCTCGAAGTCTAAAAATTTTATTTTGTCATCCTAAATCCTGTCTGCCGAAAGGCAGGTTGTTTCAAGATATAACAAAAATAATCAAACTATCTCTTTATACTCTGAAACAAGTTCAGAGTGACAAATTTACATATAAAAACTAATAATAACAGCTAACTCACCTTATCCGAATTCATCGTGAAGTCGAGACAGGCTATGCTTTCAGGCAGGGTGTCAAAAGAACTTGCTTTAGCAAAACAACAATTTACTTTAATTTTAAGCCCCACGAACATGGTAAGCCTCGGGGCTTACCTGCCGTAATCTTGATGAAGGCAGGTCTTGGGGGATTCTGCGCGTAATCAATCCCGTAATCTCAAAATAACTTACTTTAACAAAACCAATCACTAACTTTAAACCCCACGAATATGATCAACCTCGGGGCTTGCCTGCCGTAATCTTGATGAAGGCAGGTCTGGGGCAGTAATGCGAGCCACCAACACACTCACTTGTCACCCCTGAAATTAATTCAGGGCAGGCTCTGAATTTGCTTGTCCATCGAAGTTTTAACGAAGATGGATTTCAGGGTATAATCAACCAACCCCCACTTGTCACCCTGAATTTATTTCAGGGTATAGTTATTCAAAATTCAAATTATTTTTTCACTTTTTCCTCATGGTCAATTCAGGAGACTCTGAAACAAGTTCAGAGTGACAAATTTCAATATATAAACAACAATAACATCTAACGCATCTTACCCGACTTCATCGTGCAGTCGAGACACTCTAAGGATTTCAGGCAGGCTGTCAAAAAGGGCTTGCTCTAGCAACATCAACAACTTACATTTAAATTACACTGATAACGACTACTTTCAACGGCTTCGCCTTTAAACCCACACACCAGCTATTCGCTGGTAATTTTTTAGACCAATAAAAAAATCCGAAAAAATATTTCGGATCTACACTATCTTACCTATTAATTCTACTTAAAAATTCATTATTGAATAATCTTTCTATTATTTTATTGAGACCATACTTTCCAGTAAACCGTGCCAACACCCCACCCGCCATTCTCCTTTGCACTGTCAAGAAAGCATGATCATGTTTTTTGCTTTCATCAATCATTAAATATGTTTCCAATTCTTCAATCAACTGAATTATTTCCTCTGCAGTATAATCATGCTGACTTCCATGAAAATACCCAATTTGTCGAACAACCTTTTTCACATCCTGCAAATCTCTGACTTGAGCCAACCGTCTTTCATTCATCAATTTAACAGTTACTAGCTCCCTAGCTCTTTTTTTGATTCCAAAAGTTCTTGTGATCGCTCGAAGAATTCTCTCTGCATCATTGATTGTTTCACAAACTCTCAAAGCTTCTAAATGATTAACCATTTGAGTCAGAACAACATCATTCACCAAAGATAAACTCCCATTATTTGTTGAAATAGTACCTAAAATTTCAATGATATATTCTAGAGCTTCATTTAAATCCTCCAAATCTCTCACCGATTTTATCACATTTTCAGCCGCTGTTTTTTCCAATTCCAATTTAAATTGATCCGTCCCATTCACGCTTTCCAAAAAAGAATTAATTTCTTTTACATTCGCTCTTCTATCAATCAACTTTTTCAAATCAGAAGCATACAATCGGAAAAAATGCGCGTCCCTAATCTTCAAGTTTGGCAATTCTCTTTGTAAACTCTGACCCCTTTTTGTAGCAATTCCAATTTCTCCATCTGAAATCTGATATCCTGCTTCAAACAAAATATTTTTCAGAATCGGCATCAAATCTCTCTTTGTCTTTGGCTCTTCCAGTCCCACAATTCTCTTATACACTGACACAACTCTTTCATTATCAGCTTCATCTTTTACCAATCTTTCCAATTCATCCAAATTTCTTTGAGTTGTCAATGGAGGAAAATCAACAAAAGAACTATCACCTCTCTCTTCCAACCACTTCTGCCAAACACTCTTGTACTTTACATTAAATAATCCGATTTTCACTCTAGCCTTTTCTTGTTTTGCCAAGTTATTAATCGCCTCAAAAATTCCTTGAGCAGATTTTACTTTTGCAATCTGTTTTATTTCCTGAAAAATTTCTAACCATGACACCTTTTCAGAAATCATTTTTTCAATCAACTCTATCTCTCTAAAAACACGAAAAGACGGCAGTTCTCCAAACTCACCGCTATTTCTTTTTCCAGTCCAAAGATTCTTGAAGGCCTCTATTTCTTTTATCGGATCACCTTGCCTCGATTTGTCAATGGACTTCACTAGTCCCCCCTCTCCTCTTGGTTCCATAGCGATTTATTACATTATTTATTTACCCCGACCAAACCATTTTCCTATTTTACTCACAAGTCCTGTCTTTGTTGTCGCTACCGGCTTTTCTGGAGCAAAAACTGACTGTTTTGCTCTTTCAGCCCAGTCATCATCAGCAATTACCTTTTGTTCGCGGTCAGGTATTTTCATTATTTTTGTTCTTTCAGTTTGTAAATCAACAATTTTCGCACCTTCAGCTGTATCACGAAGATCATTTAAATATTGTCTTTCTGAATTTTCAATCATCTGAACAACATTTGCCAAATCACCTGTAATCGGAGCTCCTTCATTTTTCAGTAACCGTCTCATCAGCCGAGCTTCATGAGCTGACATATCTTCATAACTCAATTTTTCTCCTTTTTTCATTCTTTCAACTAATTTTGCCGCATACTGTGCCATCGCATCAAAACTCATCCCCACAGCTTCCTGCGCTTGCTGATCTAAACTTTTTACAACTTCCAATTTAGGAGGATTATCTTTTCTTTCAAATTTATCTAGCTTTTGCATATGAAAATTCTTCAATTAAATATATCTTATTATACTTAGATTAATCAACTTTGTCAATCCCGCCCTTTGACCAAGGATTACATCGAATTATTCTCCAACCAGCTTTTAAGCCTCCCTTTATCAACCCATATTTTTCTATTGCTTGATAGCCATACTCTGAACATGTCGGAAAATATTTACAACAACCAAATGGATGCTTATATTTCAGAAGCCCATGATCAGGTGACAAAGTCTTCTGATAAAATCTTATCATTTTCAATACAACATTTCTGGGGAAATTACCTATAAACCTAAAAAGTTTCTTCATAATAAACGCATTCTTTTCAACAAACCATCTACTTCCTTTTCTATTTGAGCAAACTCCAAATTTTTTATCGCCGGCATCACCACAAATAACAAATAAACTTTTTTCTTCAGAAGTTTAAGTCTGTTTTTCATAATGTCGCGAAACTGCCTCTTTATTTTATTCCGCACAACCGCTTTTTTATCAATTTTTGTATTTATAATAAAACCAACCCGACAATCCTTATCGTCAGTTACAATCGCTTTTACCACCATAGCTTTACTTGAAGCCGAAAACCCTCCGGATTTCCTAAAATCCCGCCCAAAAAAACTATCAAATTCTTTTTTGCTAGTTATACGATTTTCTTTTGCTAACATATATTCCTATCATACCTAATATTAAAAAATTTCTCAATAAAAAAACACCCTTCAAACGGGCGCTCTTTTTTATCTTCCAGAGCTACTCAAACTAGCTCTTCCTTTTGTTCGTCGTCTTTTTAATACAGCTCTACCGTCTTTTGTTGCCATTCTTTTACGAAAACCATGTTTCTTAGCTTTTTTTCTGGTATTTGGCTGAAATGTTCTTTTTGGCATATTTAATCTTATATTCGAATAACTAACATGATCATTTTAATAAAATAAGAATGCTAGTTAATTTACAATAAAATGAATAGACTTATCATACGGTAACTTATCCAACTTGTCAAGCAATACCAGTCTTGACATTTTTACGCATTTATAGTAAACTTATTTTTAACTTAACCAATTTACCCGTGCCAACACACCAAGGAGTATTGGCCATGGCAGAACCCGAAAAAATTGACCAGCTTTTTAAAAATCTGATGGACCAAACAAAACAACTATTAGCCACTCCACTACCTCTACCAGATGATATTCTTGAACAAAGATCTTGCCATGACTGGCTTAGAAGAGAAGCTAAAACCCTAGCACTGTCTCCAAATATGCTTGATCGTATCGCTTCAATTGGCCTACTTGGAAGACTTTGGTTACCAACAGACCAACAAGAAAAAGCTAAACTGGCTCGTTGTCCTTCTCTAGAAAACACCCTAGCATATAGACTGAAACAAATACTTTCCAATTTCAATCAAGGTTATTGGGTATTGATTGATCGTGAAATGTGTAGAGTAATTGACGCAACCTTCATTTTTTTGGAAAACATCCATACCTTTTCTAATAATCCTGTATCCAAAGAAAAAGATAATAAAAAAATTGACCTTGCATTTGCCCAAGCAGTTGCAACTAGAGATTTGCTAGAAAGCTGTTTGTATACTCTACGCATCGCTGGTTACAATCTTACCTATATTGAACAAAAGCTAACAAACCTTGATAATCTCTTTCTTTCAGTACTTAAAACAACCACTCATCCTGAATCATATATTTATCCTGGCATGGTCAAAATTTACCTAGCCGTCAGTTGGATGGATATTGGCAAATGGTGGGGTTTAAAAGGGGATAAATTCATCGGCACATCAGCTTTTGACCCCGATGAATAAAGATAGTGAATAAATTCCACTATTTTTTTATTTTTTTTATCTTCCTAATTTCTTTTTCACTTGCCTTTATTTATCTCAAACTTGAAATGCCAATCACAATGCGCGCTATGGGTTTTCAACAATTCTCGATCAAGAAACACATCTCATAATATTGAGATGTTTTAAAATCATCTAAAATTCCCAGGATCAACCTGTTTATCTTTTTAATCTCCAATCATTAATCTAAGTTCTCACCTGCATTATTTTTTTCCACAATCCAGACAACTCTTTTATCCTCAACTCACAATCAAAGCAGGATACTGGTCAAATTTGTCTTTACTCACTTATAAAACAATTTGCATTTTATTTTTTACTAAGATAAAATTGAACCACTCAAAACTTACTAACATGTTATTAACAACTTAAACACTTTCTAGTATAGTAGTCACATTTTATCCCCACATCAATCTATGCTAAGATAAACAAAGATAAAAAACAAAATAAAATACAAATTAATACATACATCTATGGATGATAAAAATAAACAACTTTGGCAAGCAGTCCTTGCCGAACTTGAACTTAGTCTTAGTAAAGCCAGTTTTACTACCTGGCTGAAAAATACCTTTATCATCAACCATAGTGAAGGTCGGGTAACCATCGGTGTTCCAAACACCTTTTCCCAAGCTTGGCTGAAACAAAAATATCATTCTCAAATATACAAAATTATCCAAAGCAAATCATCAGAAATTCGGATAAAAGAAATTATTTACAAAGTTCAAAGCTTAAAAGATTACAAAACAGAAAAAGAAGAGGAAAAAAACACTCCTGTAGGAAAACCTATTCTTACTTCTAGCACACCTCCTCAATCAGTTTTTTATAATTCTTCAAATACCCCAGAAACCACTGGCGCAAATTACAGTATTAATCGAAAATACACTTTTGATACCTATATTGTTGGTAAAAATAATGAACTGGCAACCGCTGCTGCCAAAGCAGTCTCCAATGCCCCAGGAGTAACCTACAATCCTTTATTTATTTATGGTGGTGTTGGTTTGGGAAAAACCCATTTAATGCAAGCCATTGGCAATGTCATTATTGACAAAGACCCTTCCAAAAAAGTTCTCTATGTCACCTGTGAACAATTTACCAACGAATTTATAAGTGCGATCCAAAGTGGTAAACCAGCTAGATTTACCTCCACTTATCGTTCAGCTGATGTTCTTCTAATTGATGATATTCAATTTTTAACAGGTAAAGAAGGTACTCAAGATGCTTTTTTTCATACATTTAATGATTTACACCAAAACAATAAACAAGTAGTTATAACTTCTGATCGCCCACCAAAAGCCATCGCAACACTTGAAGATCGATTATTGTCTCGTTTTGAATGGGGCATGATCGCCGACATCTCTCAACCAGACCTTGAAACACGCATGGCTATTTTAGAAGCAAAAACCAAGGACAAAAATTTTCCGTTAGAAAAAGAAATTATCCAATTTATTACCATGAATATCCAAAATAATGTCCGAGAGCTTGAAGGTGCCTTAAATAAAATTATTGCTTATTACCAACTCAATAACATAGATCCAACAATCGAAAATGTAAAAAGCATACTTTTTTCAATTTCTTCTTCTAGTCGAAAAAGTGATACCGTCAGTGTTACAAAATTATTAGAAACAATAACTCAATTTTACGAAATTTCTTCAGCCGATGTTTTAGGCAAAAGCCGAGAAAAAAGATTTGCTTTTCCTCGCCAGATTATTATGTATTTGATGCGAGAAGAACTTGGTTTTTCTTATCCCACCATTGGTTCAGAAATTGGTGGTCGAGACCACACTACTGCCATGCATGCTTATAGTAAAATTTCCAATAATATGGAAAAGGATGAAAAACTTCGTCAAGAAATTAATCTATTAAAAGATAAGATTTATACCTGTTAATACATTGTTAATATCTGTTTACAAAATGTTAATTAAAGGTTTACAAATTTGTTAATAAACAACAGTCAAAAGTGTATAAAGTACCCCCTCTATCGTTTTTTGTACTTATCAACACTTCTATCAACTGGATATTCATATCTTTATCACCAGATCTGTGAAAAAGTATTTTGCTTATTTATAATTATAAATTGACTTATCCCAGATATTCACAGCCTTATTATTACGATTATTTATTATATATATATAAATCAATATAATATAAAACATCTAATTAAATAAAAAATTCAAACATACTCTACTATTAATTTAAATCTTTTAATATGAAAGTTACATGCACGAAAGAAAACCTAAACCAAGGTTTGATGGTTACAGGACATTTAGCCAATAAAAATGTTAATTTACCAATTTTGAATAATATATTACTTGAAGCAAAAAATGAAACCTTAAAATTATCTACCACCAACCTTGAAATAGGTATAAGTGCTGTTGTTCGAGGAAAAATTGATCAAGAAGGTGTATTTACAGTTGATTCAAAATTATTAGCAGATTATGTTAGTTTATTGCCAAATGATAATGTTGACATCGAATTACTAAAAGATGATTTTCTTAATATAAAATGCAAAAATAATAATACTAGAATAAAAGGCATTGTTTCAGAGGATTTTCCTGTGATTCCAGAAATTGAAAAAAATAACCCAATCAAGATAAATATTAAAGATTTGAAAAATGCTATTTCACAAGTCATATTTTCTGTGTCAAATAATGAAACCAGGCCAGAAATAAGTGGCGTTTTTATGAATTTCAATGGACAGCCTGGGAATTTAACTCTTGTTGGTACTGATAGTTATCGTTTAGCCGAAAAAACATTGAAGATCGAGAGTAATGGCGAGCAAAAAGCTGTAATTGCGCCAGTCAAAACGCTTCAAGAAGTATTAAGAATATTGGGCCTGATAAAAGATGGGGCTGAATCAGCCGAAACAATGGATATTTACCTTTCAGAAAACCAGATATTGTTTTCTATCAATGGTATTGAGATAATTTCTCGTTTAGTTGAGGGCAATTATCCTGATTATAAACAAATTATCCCTGTTGAATCAAAGACCAATGCCATTGTCAGCACTTCAGAGCTTGTCAAAGTTATAAAAACCACAGCACTTTTCTCAAAGATTGGGATTTTTGATATAAATTTAGAATTTTTACCAGCCAATAATAGTATTGTTATTTCTTCCAACAATATTCAGGTTGGTGAAAGTGTTTCAGAGGTTGAGTCAGTTATGACCGGTGAAAAAAATAATACAACCTTAAATTATCGTTTTATTCTAGACGGGTTGAATAGTGTTGATGCCTCTGAAGTGGAAATTAGTTTAATTGATAATAATATTCCCTGCCTTATTCGTCCAAAGGATGATAAAAGTTATCTTTATATTATAATGCCGATTAAACAATAATAGTCATAAACAAAAACACTGAATTAATTTCAGTGCTTTTGTTTTCCCAAAATTATTATCTCGGACAAATCTTTAATTTTGGCCTGCCAGCCGAATTTTACAACAGAATTAGCTGGCCTGCCAGCCGAAGCTCTACGACAGAATTAGCTGGCCTGCCAGCCGAACTTTACAACAGAATTAGCTGGCCTGCCAGCCGAACTTTACAATAGAATTAGCTGGCCTGCCAGCCGAACTTTACAATAGAATTAGCTGGCTTGCCAACCGAAGCTCTACGAAGTAAGAGCGAAGGTTGGTGGGCAAGGCGGGAATTGAACCCGCACGACTTATTCAGTCACTGGATTTTAAGTCCAGCGCGTCTACCAATTCCGCCACTCGCCCCTGAATAAAATGTATTGTTTATTGAAAATAATCCTGCCAACCGAAGCTCTACGAAGTAAGAGCGAAGGTTGGAGCGGCAGAACGGACTCGAACCGTCGACCTTCTCCTTGGCAAGGAGACGTTCTACCAACTGAACTACTACCGCAAAATATTATTTTGATAAACTACTGGGATGATTATAACAAAATTCACAGAAAAGTCAACATTCAAAGTGCTTCAAAATATATCTTGAAAATTGATTATGATATAATTACCAAGTCAATATGTTTATATATATAATACTAATTTTTACCAGTTCATTTTTAGTTTTCTTTATTCAACCATTAATCAGTAAATATTTACTACCTTGGTTTGGCGGTGTTTCTTTTGTTTGGGTTATTTCACTAATGTTTTTTCAATTTTTTTTATTTTTAGGTTATTTATATTCACATATTTTAATAAAAAAATATTCAATATTAAAACAATTCAAAATAAATTCAATCCTTCTTGTTTTATCGGTTTTTTCAATCCCAATTATTCCGAGTATTTATTGGCAGGATAAGTTGTCGATTTATCCGGAATTTATTTTATTGTTTATTCTGATAATAACCATTGGTTTACCTTTTATAATAATTTCTTCTGCCAGTCCACTTGTACAATATTTGTTTTTTACACGAAATAAAAAAGAATCACCTTATTTTCTTTATTCTGTTTCAAATATTGGGTCAATATTAGGTTTATTGAGTTATCCGTTATTGTTTGAAAAATATTTTGATATAAATAGTCAGGCCATAATTTGGTCTTTTTTATTTTTAATATTTATTTTTATATATAGTTACCTTTTTTACCATGTTTCGAAAAATAACCGTTATAATTTGCCTGAAGCAAAAATAAAAGTCTCTTTAATAAAAAATATAAAATTAAAACAAAAAATAGTGTGGTTTATTTTTCCTGTTTTCACCACTGTTATGCTGTTGGCGGTCACACATGAAATAACAACAAACATTGCCCCAATGCCATTGCTGTGGGTGTTACCGTTGTTAATTTTTTTACTGACCTATGTAATTGCTTTTAGTAAATATCAAATATATTACAATAGGTTGGTTTATATGATTTTATTTATCATTTCCGCAATAGCCGTATTTTTTTATTTTGAAAATAAGGTCAATTTGAATCTTTACATCCAGTTAATAATTTTAAATATTTACCTTTTCATTTTTTGTCTGGTTGGGCATATAGAACTATATAATAATCGTCCAGGGTCAGAAAATCTAAGTTATTTTTATCTGTTTTTAGCCGGTGGTGGAGCAATCGGTGGTGTTTCGGGTGGAATTATTTTACCTAAAATTTTACCTATTTCCTATGAACTCCATGTGTTTCTTGTCTTATTTCTGATAATACTTTTATATTTTTATTACAAGGAAAATGTTTTTTTTAATAATAAAAAAGTAATTTCCCCATTTTACTTTTTGTTACTTATTCTCCCTTTTGTTTTTGTTATGATATTTTGTCGAGATTTATATAAAGAGTTTGATACCAGTTTATATTTAAGTAGAGGTTTTTACGGTACGCTTGCTGTTAAGGAGGGCTATGTCGAAAACACTGATAGAAAATATCGTTATTTAGTCAATGGTTCAATTGTTCATGGTTTACAGTTTTTAGACCAAGATGAACAAGATAGGGGGACTACTTACTACTCAAGTGAATCAGCCGTTGGTTTAATATTAGATAATTATAAAGTAAAAAATAGAAAAATATGTTTGGTGGGGTTAGGTGTTGGAACTTTGCTAAATTACAATTATCCAAATGATTATTTTAGAATATATGAAATAAATCCAGAGGTTGAAAAAATTGCAAAAAACTATTTTTATAATTTAAAAAATGTAGATCTAAATTATGATATAATTTTAGGCGATGCAAGGCTTAATCTGACGAAAAATGAAAATATTTTATTTGATGTTTTGGTTGTAGACGCATTTAGTGGTGATAGTATCCCTATACATTTATTGACAAAAGAGGCCTTTGATATTTATGACACAAGAATAAAGTCAAATGGTTTTATCATTTTTCACATCTCAAATATTTATCTAGATTTATTACCAGTTGTTGGTAATTTAGGATTAAACAAAGGATATAATATTTATCCAATAACTAACAATGAAGATAAAACCCAAAAAGTATCTAAATCTGTTTGGGTAATTGCCACAAAAAATGTAAATTTTATGGCTAGTATTGGACAGCAAAGCCTTTCAAGTGAGGAAATTAATAAAATAAAAAAATATAAAATTTGGACAGATAACTATAGTAATATTATTAGTTATATTAAATAAGAGGTTATTGGATTGTTAATAGTATAGGATATTTTACTTAACTAAAAACAAATCCCCCACCTAATTATTAGATGGTGGCTGTATTGTTTTTTTACCCTGTTTAAAAGCAAAAACTTCACTGATGTTTAGTGAAGTCTGCGCATTGGCTTGTTTGAATTTTTTGGACTTGTAGGTGTCGGTCGGCTGGTCAGCGGCGGGAACGGCGGGAGCGCTTGATCACTCGGCTGGGGGCGGGGTTGCGAAGCTGGATCTGGACACCGTCGGTCCAGATGACCTCCGGGTTGGCCAGCATCATCGCCACATCCTGCTCGATCCGGTGTTCGGGCTTGTAGACCTCGTCCGCCGACATCCAGTCTCCGAAGAGTCTGGCTTTGCGGTCGGATGGGGTCTCGTCCCACGGCATGTCCTCCGCCGTGATCATGTGCATCTCGTCAGCCTCGAGCCCCAGAGGCAGGTGGATCGAGTCCGCCATGTCGACGACGAGCAGATCGCCATCACTGACGAACCGCCCGTTTTCGTACCTGGTCTGGGACTTCGCCGCGTCCGACAAGTCTGCGCGGAACACACCACCGAACATCCCCGCCATGATTTGGGCGTTGGGCTCGAGCCCGAGCCTTCCGAGCTCGGGCTGGGTCAACTTCATTTCTCCCGAAAACGATTCGTACGAAACCGGCATCCCTGCCTCCTTTACTCGTCGTTGAAGAGCTTGTCGTAATCTTCCATATGCAGAATCACGGAATCTCCGAATTCTGCAATTTCGGCCGCGATCATATTCTCCGGATCGCGACACTCCACGCACAGGTATACTTCTCTACAGTGAGGTCCGAAGACCTCCCAGTCCAGATTATCGGTCTCTTTACCACACCATTCGCATTTTTCCATTGTGCGTGTTGCCTTTCACTCGTTTACTCAATGAACTATTAACTATATATTATATCATACAATAGCAACAAAGTCAATATGTCTACCTACTTTTTTCTCTAGAATAAGATAAATAATTTGTTCCAATTATCACTATTGATAAAGGATTATGGACCAAACTATCAAAAATTGCCCTAATTACCCCTATTCCCCTATTTCAACTATCTTTACAATTTTTTCTATTAAAAAACCCTCGCGTACAGTTGTACACTTGGGTTTTTTGGTGCGAGAGAAGGGACTCGAACCCTCATGGTTGCCCGCTGGAACCTAAATCCAGTGCGTCTGCCAATTCCGCCACTCTCGCAAAGGACAGGCAACAGCGGTTAAGACTGTTGCCTGTATCATTGTGACCGAGGCGGGATTCGAACCCGCAGCCTTTTCAGGTCAGTGGGGTTTAAGCCCACCGCGTATACCAGTTCCGCCACTCGGCCAGGGGATTTAGCTCCCTGCTGGCTTTGCGCGGTTCTGACCCGATTAGCTCTTTCTCGGACACTTTGTGCCGGGAACGGGGATCGAACCCGTACTCTTTTGGAGGGGGATTTTAAGTCCCCTGCGTCTGCCAATTCCGCCATCCCGGCACTGTCTAAAAAGACATCTTATTATAACAAATATTATCACAACTGTCAATATATTTGATTTTTAATACAAAATTCCCACAATTTTCACAATCTTCCTTTACCACTATTTCACTATTACAATCTATTCCTCACATATTTTCTGCGCCAAAGGCGCATCCGCCTCTGGCGGAAACCATATTTCAGTACCAGTTCATTCACTCTGTAATTCTGTAAAAACTGTATCTGTATCCCAATCTATTTCCAACTACCAATCTTTAATCTTCAATCTTTAATCTTAAATCTTCGCTCTTTCACCTTTCATCCTATCTATGCTAAAATATTCACATGGACAATACTGATATAAATCAACAACCAATCAAATCAGCTGAAGAAATTGCTGAAGATAAAAAAATAGAAATAGCTTTGCGCCCCAAAAAGTTAACTGATTTTGTTGGTCAAAATAAAATAAAAAATAATTTAGAAATATTTCTTCAGGCAGCCAAAAATCGTCAGGAACCTATTGACCATGTTTTATTTTATGGGCCCCCGGGTTTAGGCAAAACAACTCTTTCTCATATTATTGCCGAGGAAATGCAGGCAAATTTAAAAGTTACTACTGGACCGGCAATTGAAAAATCTGGAGACCTTGCCGCTATTCTTACCAACATGCAACCGGGAGACATTTTATTTATTGATGAGATTCATCGTTTGAACAAAACCGTCGAGGAAATATTATATCCGGCCATGGAAGATTTTGTTTTGGATATTGTTATTGGTAAAGGGCCTTCTGCCCGCACGGTTCGTTTGGAGCTTCCACACTTTACGATTATCGGTGCCACAACCAAACTTAGCAAACTCTCTGCTCCACTGCGTGATCGTTTTGGCAATGTATACCGGCTTGATTTTTATCAGGATGATGAAATTGATCAAATTGTAAAAAGATCAGCTCAAATATTAAATGTAAATTTTGTAGACCAGTGCTCATTTGAGATAGCTGTCAGAGCTCGAAAAACGCCTCGTATTGCTAATAGATTGCTAAAACGGGTTAGAGACTTTGCAGAGGTGAAAAATGGCGGTATAATCAATACAGACATTGTTAATTCAGCTTTAAATTTGCTTGAGATTGATCAGTTGGGACTCGATGAGATAGACCGCAAAATACTTTTAACCATTATTGAAAAGTTTAATGGTGGTCCTGTCGGTTTGAACACTCTTTCAGCCTCAACTTCAGAGGAGATGGATACTATTGAAGATGTTATTGAACCATTTCTACTTCAACTCGGTTTTATCAATCGCACTCCTCGTGGTAGAGTTGTCACCTGCGGAGCTTACAAACATTTAAATCTAGATTTACCTAACCACCTATCACTTTAATCCAGGCGAAAGCACAGAGCTTTATATTTATGACAATACAACTCTCATTATTCCTGTATATTTACCTTGCCTTTATTGCTGTTTTTTTGTTTTACACCTTTTTTAATTTGTATCATATTATCCGTTTTGGTTTTGTCAGTTTCTGGGCTTATTTTCTTACTTTTGCCTATATTGGTTTATCAATTATTGCTTTATTTATTTCCTATATTTATATTGCTGAAATTGATTGGTCAGCCACACTCACCGTATTTCAGATCATCGGCAAACTTTACTAAAAAAAATCATCACCAATCACTATCTCCACTCACCACCATTCTCTGTTCACTTCTCTCTAATCTCTAATCTTTAATCTTCAATCTCTAATCTCTAATCTTTAATCTTTAATCTTTAATCTCCAGTCTCTAGTATCCTATGTATACTCGTACTCACATTCCTAACCAAAAAGACAATGAAAAAGTCTTGCTTTTTTTCAGACGGCATTGGATTACTGTTGTGAAAATTATTTTACTGTCATTGTTTATTGCTCTCATCCCTATAATTTTTTATCTTTTATTTGCTCGTGGTTATGCATATTTGGAAATACCCGCGTTCAGGGCAATTTATTTTCTGCTGAATAGCATCTACGCCTTATTTATTATTCTATTCGCCTTTACCAATTTTATTGATTATTATCTTGATGTTTGGATTGTTACGAATTTGAGAATAATCAATATTGAACAAAAAGGTTTATTTGCCCGTGAAATGAGTGAAAAAGATTTGGGTCGTATGCAGGATATTACTTCTGATGTCAAAGGGTTTCTCCCCACCATTCTAAATTATGGTGATGTTCACATCCAAACTGCGGGCGAAGAACAACGATTTGTTTTCAAGCAAATTCCAAATGCTGAAGAAGTAACCCGAACTATTAGCAATATTGTTTCTCAATATGGCCCGAAAACATCCGAAAACATTGATTAGGTTTACAATAAAAAAATACTTTGATTCAAAGTATTTTTTGTTTGCAAATTTTTAACATCTATCAGCGATGGCTCTTGCTTCCGCTTCGAGGTCAATTGTTTTTGCCCACTCAATAATTTCATTCATTTTATTTATTGCCTCTCCATCTGAATCAAACATTTCTGGCGTTGACACCAAACAACAATGAAAAAATTCATCATTGTAAAGATTTATCGCTCCGGCAACTTTTCCTGTTTGTTGATTTCTTGAATAAACTTCAGACCGAACATCACTTCCTCTTGATTGAATAATCATTACATTTCGAAGTGACAGACCCATTACCCCTCCTGCCCATTGATGGATTTTCACAACTCCAGCTGTCTGTTTTGACAGCTAAACACTAATAAATTTTTTCCAAACTTATTCCAGTATAATAATATTTTAGCAATTGATCAAAGGTCGAACCATCATGTCGCGCTCTATTTAATGCATCGGTTGCATCAATTCCTACACCATGTCCAAATAATGTTCGTCCTTCAGTGTAAGGTGTCGGTACTGAAATTAAATAAGGTACATCATAAGTCCAAACCTCGGCATAACTTCGTGTCCGACCATCACTCCATGAAAAATATGGTGCTACAATTATTTTATCTTCGTATGTCCCAACAATTCCTGTGGTTAGGTCTACCGCTTCTCCAATTCGAGGGAAAATTTGCATTGATACATAGCCTTTATAAACTTGGTCATATTTTGAGTCAACCTGAAAATATTCGTCAGCATGTTTTGTATTTCTGTCATAGTGATACATGGCATAGGTTCTGGCCGCAACAGACATTGTTTTCAAATATTCAATTGGGTCATAATTTGTTGTTTCCTGGATTCCTTTCAAATAAGTTTCCATTGGCAATGTTTCTATCACCCATGTTCTATCTTTTGAACTGTTATAGCGGATTTCTAGGTCACCAATAAAATCATTATAATCAATATTTGATCCAGGACTTGGGATATTATGGTAGCTTGTAATGGTATACATTCCATCATTTGAATTTTTCAATTGTAAATATTTGTCAGTTCTGATGGTCTGTGTTGCCGTGTCAAACGAATAAAGCTTTGCTTCATCATTAAAGAAAAAACTTCTTTCAACATTTGCCGGCACTGTATCAAGCAAAATATCATTAGCATCAAACACTTTCCATTCTTTGGTATTTTTTACAGTTATAATTTCGTTAGTATAAAACAGTCCAACCCTAATCAATGGTCCATCTTGAGGTAAATTAAATGATGTCACGCATGATTGATTGTCAACCGGATTAGCACTGCCATCAATTAGGCTGGATATTCGGAAATTCAAGGTGCAAGCCTGTATCTGATTTGAATCATTATTGTTTTCATTTGATTCTGGTGTGGTTTCCGGTTCAGTTACAATATTTTCTGGATTTTCAACCACTTGCATTGTTACCGTTGCTTTCCCCCCTTGTATCATTACATTATCATTTACCAAAACAAAATCTCCTGAATAGTTATTATTTAGATTAGTTGGCGAATCAAGGGCAAAAACAAATGTCCCGTATTCCCCAGGTGCCACAGTCGATTCTTTTAATTGAGCTGGTAAAAATGGATCTGGCCAAAAAGTATGCCGAAATTTTAAAGCAGTTGTTAAAGATTTTAAATAAACATTTTGTTTAGTCCAGGTTGATGTCCCAGTATTTAAATATTTCAGAGTGAAAGTAAATCCAGTATTTGGCCTGATGTTGACATGTGTATGTGACTGCATCACCAGTTGAGCCTGGTTTTCAAGTTCAGCAGCCTCTGCTGAATTAATTAATAAGATTTCCTTAAAGCTTTTTTTCTCTACAATCATGTCATAAGTTATTCGTAGTGCCAGTGAAACAGAAAAAATAATCAAAAAAACAATAAAAATATTAAGAAAAAGATTACTATTTTCACTTTTTGTGTGAATCGTTCGTTCAGTTTTTTCTTTTATTTGTTTTATGTCTTCAAATTTCATAAAAAATAAGTTATTTTTAGTATCTTTATTTTAGCATATCTTTAACATAAAAAAAAATTATATACGAACTATATAATTTTTAGTAAAATTAGCTGTTTTTAATCACGCTAAACATTTTTTCAACAATTTCATCTTGTTCTTTAGGTCTATTTTTGAAATCAGTACCAGCAAGATCAAGTATTAATATTGGGCAAAGTGTAAAATTGATAATCCAATCATTGTATAGAGTATTTAATTGTTGAATATATTGGAATGAAATATTCCTTTCAGCTTCACGGCTTCTTTCCTGAATTCGTTCCATCAAGAATTCTGGTGTTGCCTTTAGATATATTAATAAATCAGGTGGATTCGCTCGTAAAAGCAAAGATTTATAAAGCAATTGATAGGTTTCCCACTCATCAAAAGACATTTGTCCTTGGTTATATAAATTTTTGGCAAAAATTTCAGCATTTTCATATACGCTTCTATCTTGAATTGACGAAACTTCTCTTTTGCTAAGAGAGTGGTGGTATTCTACCATTTTGCTTAAATAAAAAACTTGAGAATGAAACGCCCACTTCTTCATGTCTTGATAAAAGTTTTTCAAATATGGATTTTCATCAACCGGTTCAGGAGCTAGAGACCAGTTTAGCTTTTCTGATAGAATTTTAGATAAGTTTGTTTTTCCCGCACCAATATTGCCAGAAATTGTTACAAAATGTTGCATATACTTAATTATAATATTAATTCAACTGGCTTTTTGGAGCAATCAGGTAATGTGTATAAGTTTTGACTTTATTGTTAGATTGACAAAATACCTGTTTTTAGCTAGTATATACTTATATTTTATAAAAAATTTTGTTGCGGATTATTATATTAGGCTTTCATATACTATTTCGGGTCGTTAGCTCAATCGGTAGAGCAGTTGCCTCTTAAGCAATTGGTTGTGGGTTCAAGTCCCGCACGACCCACCACTCAACTTTCTCCGAGGTCGAAGCAAACCGCTAATCAAGACTGACTTTACTCGCTGTACTTGCTTTACTCGTTTCTCTTGTAAGGGCCCGTAGCTCAGTCGGCTAGAGCGCTTGCATGGCATGCAAGAGGTCAGGAGTTCAAGTCTCCTCGGGTCCACCAAATTTATTTCAATAAAAAAACGACACTTTCATGTCGATTTTTATTTTCTGCACTTCTCGATGAATTGCGAAGTCGGAGACATTAAACTCTAAATTATAGATTCCTGAAACCTACATACTATCCATTTAACCACAAAGGCGCTAGGTCAAATGCAGTAGTATTGTATAGGGTATAAAATAAATTAAATTAAGAATGAAAAAAGACAGAAATTATCCTGTCTAGGTTCTCGAGACAATTTATGAATCATAATCCGCTCTGCTACCGGTAATTCCGCCATTATCAAATGGGTTCCGTTTTTGTGGATGATTGACCATCTGATCTTCAAGGCTACGCCTAATAAATGCTACATCATTAGCAATACGTCTTCGATCAAGAGCATTCTTAGTTCTATTTAGCATTTGGTCCATCCTATCAAAATTCACATTAATGCTGTCAAAGTGATCATCAATTTTGTTTAATATTGCCATCATTTTGCTGATTTCGAGTTTGAGGGCATTAAGAACTACTGATTTGATATCCTCAAGGTCCATGGCGAGACCCTTCCTTGTTGAGCGGTGAATCAAAAGTACACTAATATTTAAATAAAAATTTTTGGTATTAAAATTTTGACAAATTACATAGCGTAAAATATTACCGACTTATCACCCTATCTTTCCCGATTTTTATTTTCTGCACCAGAGATGCGTGGTCAATCAATTAACAACACATCTCTGGTGCAGCCGGAGGGACTTGAACCCCCAACCCTTTGGTCCGAAGCCAAATGCTCTATCCGTTGAGCTACGGCTGCAAAATATTATGTTTTATTTTATCCCTATTTTCAACATATTTCCAACATATCCCAATATTTCAATCTTTCACCATTTCACACTATCACACCCAATTCTTAATTTCAAGTGCATTGCGAGCCGCATCTTCTTGAGCTTCTTGTTTACTTGATCCATCACCTTCTGCCACTAACACTTTTTCTAGATACACACCAACCTTGAATGTTTTTTCATGATCCGGTCCTGATTCTTCTACCACCTTATAATTCGGAGTAATCCCCTCTTTTTCTTGAGCCATTTCTTGAAACCTTGTTTTTGGGTCAACAAATAATCTTTTTTCCAGTATTTCAGGTAGTTCAGTTAAAATAAAATTCTCAACAAAGATTTTTGCAGTTTCCCAGCCTTGATCAAGATAAATTGCTCCAATCAATGCCTCAACGGCATTGGCCAAAATAAAATTTCTTGCCTTGCCAGTGTCTTTTTGTTCTCCTTTACTTAGATAAAGGTATTTGTCAATTTTAAGTTTATTGGCAATCTTTGACAACATTTTACTGTTGACCAAGCTGGCTCGCCAATTAGTCAGCTCACCTTCAGGATTATTGTATTGCAAGTAAAGATATTCTGTCACTACTAATTCTAACACTGCATCACCCAAAAACTCCAATCTCTCGTTTTGATCAAGGGGGAAATTTCTATGTTCATTAAGATATGACCGATGAACAAAAGCCTGTTGTAACAGATTTTCATTATCAAATTTTACTTTGATTCCCTTTTGAAATTTTATTAAATCTTTTTCCATATTAAAAAATACATCTTCCTTAAGATGCGATTTTTGAACAAACCACGTAAATTAAAGAAGATTACGTGGCAAGCAAAAAATAATAACAGATTATTATGCTTTGCTTGCGATATTAGTATTTAAATTTACTTGCTACTAGTTTTAGGTTTTTCTTTCTCATCCTTAACCGCCTTTTCCTTGTCTTCACTTTTTTCCATTTCTCCAAGATCTTTGAAAATCGATCCAAGTACTCCATTTACAAATTTTCCAGAAGATTCTCCACCAAATGTTTTGGCGATTTCAATCGCTTCGTTTATTGCAACTTTTGATGGTATATCTTTGTCAAAAACTAATTCGTAAATACCAATTCTTAGAATATTTCTATCAACATTGGTAATTTGGTCCAATGGCCATTCGGGTGCATATTTGGTTATATAGCCATCAATCTTTTTTATATTTTTTATTACTCCGGTTACAATTTTTTTTGTAAAACTCTGGTCACTTGTTTTTGTTACAAACTCTTGATAATTATAATCAATAAACTCAGGCAATTTATCCTTTGGTTTATTCTTGAAATCCCACTCAAATAGTGTTTGAAGAGCAATTGTTCTTGCCAAGTGTCTGCTAGACATAACGAATGTTCAAAGTTTTACAATTAATTATTATAACATTGTGAATTATACATTGTTTGTAAATGATTAGCAAGTAATTCCCTTGCAATATTTAAATTGACAGGTTAGCAAAAATTTGGTATATTTTCTGCTGTAACATCTTCATTTAATGGTGTTTAACTATGTTTAATCTAAAAAGATTTTCAGTAAAACAAGCAATAAAATTCATAAATTTCCTAAAACTACTTAAAAGAAAGCCTGTAAGATTTTTTACATTTTCAGGCCGTTGTTTTTCTTATATTTTGAACAAATTTGCACGATTTTTGCTTCTACCAATTTACAAGAGTTACATTTATTCGAAACAAAAATTACTTGGTTATTACAGTCCTGCCCGAAATAAATTAGCTGGTTTCTTAACCAAAAAATATTTAGTGCATTTTTTAATCATCGCCTTGAGCATGTTTGTCTTTGTCGGCAATATCAATGCCCAAGAAACACGAGAAGAAAATTTTGGTGAGAAAACAGTTGTTTATGCCTTATTCCAAAATCAGGCTGCAGACTATGAAATCGTTGAGGAAAAAGCCAACTTTTCACCAGATGAAAAAATCCTTAGTTATTTGGATAAATCCAGTCAAATTACATCTACAACCACTATGCTGGATTCAGGACAAGTGTCTGCTGAACAGTTAGCTGAAGGTTTTTCAGCCGTTACTGCCGGTGGTTCAGCCGTTCTAAAATCAAACATTGTTGATACTGATCTTCAAGTCGCTTCAGGTACACGAAATAAAGTTATTGTTCACACCGTACAGTCAGGCGAAACAGTTTCAACCATTGCCAGTGGTTATGGTATTAGTATAAATACAGTTTTATGGGCCAATAGTTTATCCGCCAATAGTGTTATCAAGCCGGGCATGACATTAAACATCCTTCCAGTCAGTGGCGTTGAGCACAAGGTAGTAAGTGGTGATACAATCCAAAGTATCGCCAAGAAATATGGTATTGAATCATCTAAAATAATTGAATACAACAATCTTTCAGATGATGGTAGTATTGTTATTAGTCAAGGATTGATTTTACCAGGTGCAGAAAAGCCTGTTTCATCAATTGTCTCAAGGTCAACAAATTACACTACAACTCCAAATGTTAGCATTACCAAAATATTCCAGCCAGATTATGATACGGCTCGTGGTAGTTCTTCTGGTGCTGGCTCAATGGCTTGGCCAACAACTTGGCGCGTTATCACCCAGTATTTCAATTGGCGTCATACAGGTTTAGATATTGATGGTGATTATAATTCTCCTATTCTGGCCGCTGAAGCTGGTGTTGTTACGCGTGTTGGTTGGGGCAATGGTTATGGCAATATGGTTTTGGTTGATCATGGCGGTGGTATAGTCACTCTTTACGCCCATTTACAGACTTTTAGTGTCAAGGTCGGTCAGTCGGTTTCTCGAGGTCAGCAACTTGGAATGATGGGTTCAACTGGGTTTTCAACCGGCACCCATATTCACTTTGAAGTTCAGGTCAATGGTGTTAAGAAAAATCCGCTTAGTTATATTAGATAATTTATAGTATAAATTTAATTTATCAGTCGAAAAAAGACTCGTGATGTTCACGAGTCTTTTTGTCTGTATTGAATCGCTTCAGCCACATGATGACTGCCAATGTTTTCCTCTTGGTTCAGATCAGCGATCGTTCTGCTCATCTTTATTATTCTGTGAAAAGATCTGGCTGACAAGTTGAGTTTTTGAGTTGCAGATTTTAATAATTGCATTGAATTTTCATCCAATGGGCAAAATGATTTGATTTCTTGAGGTCGCATCTCACTATTTGTTAATATTTTTGTTCCTTTAAATCTTTTTGCTTGTCTTTCTCTGGCTTGAAGCACTCTTTGTCTTATATCAGCGGAACATTCTTCCTCCTCGTCAGCTGTCAATTTTTCCATTTTCAATCTTGGGACTTCAATGTGCAAATCAATCCGATCAAGTATTGGCCCGGAAATTTTCTTTTGGTATTTTATAATTTGGCTAGGTGTACAAGTGCAATTTTTTTCTTGGTCAGAACTGTAGCCACAAGGGCAGGGGTTTTGACTTGCCACCAAAATAAATCTGGCAGGAAAGGTCAAAGTCCCTTGTGCTCTTGAGATTGAGATTACCCCGTCTTCAAGTGGTTGCCGTAAATTTTCCAATACTTGTCGTGGAAATTCTGGGAATTCATCTAGGAATAATATACCTCTGTGTGCCAAAGTTATTTCTCCTGGTTTTGGATATTTACCTCCACCAACCAAAGCTACACCAGAGCTTGTATGATGAGGTGAACGAAAAGGTCTAGTATTTATAATTGGTGTTTCAGTTGCTAGAAGTCCAGCCACAGAATAAATTTTCGTTACCTCCAAAATTTCCTCATTTGTCAATTCAGGCATTATTGATGGTAAAGTGCGAGCAAGTAAAGTTTTCCCTGAACCCGGAGGTCCACTCATTATGATGTTATGGCCTCCAGCCGCCGCTATCTCCAGCGCTCTTTTAGCTTGTTCCTGACCTTTGACAAAGCTCATATCAACTTCAAATTGAGTTGTGATATTAAATTGGTTATTCAATAATTTTCTATCAATTGGTTCAATGATTTTTTCCTTTTGTAAATGTCCAACCAGTTTGCTCATGTTTTTTATTGGGTAAATATCAATACCTTCAACTAGAGTCGCCTCATGGCAGTTTTGAGCTGGTATATAGATTTTTTTGAACCCAGAATTTTTTGCAAAAATAGTTGCTGGCAAAACCCCAGCCGTTGATCTTAGATCACCATTCAAAGATAATTCACCGATGAAAATTGAATCACTGATTTCTTGATTAATTTGGTTAGTTGCCACTAGGATTGCCAGCGCTATTGGTAAATCAAATGCTGGACCTTCTTTGCGAATATCAGCTGGAGCCAGATTTACAATGATTCTTTTCCTTGGAAATTCAAAACCGCTATTTCTGATTGCCAACTTGACTCTCTCTTTTGCTTCCTGCACCGCAGCGTCTGGCAATCCGACAATTACAAGATTAGGCAGTTCATTTAGCATGTCAGCTTCGACAGTTATTTTTTCTGCTTCAAGTCCTTGTAGAGCAATTGAATTTATAATTATTGACATAACTTTTTAGTTCCCAGTCCAAAATTAAATAATGACTAATAACTCTAGACCCTCGACTTATATTAATATTTTATTATAACAGCTTTTCAAAAAACAAAAAACAGTCTTTTAATGGGACTGCTTTTTTTGTCACCCAATCAACTGCTCAAGTTTCGTATATAAATTTATTGTATTCGTATTTTTGTAAATTCTTGATCCTACACCAACCCAAACAACATCAATAGCGCTAGTAATACCATCCCGAGCCCCATCACCAGTCGGAGTAAATTCTTTTGCCCTTGGAAATAACTCTTTATTTTTTCCGATGACTGACCATAATACATTACCAACCAGATTACCAATAATGGCAGAACAAAAAAGAAATTATAAATTAAAAGATAAGCTATCGGCTGGAAAGACCAACCAAGTTTGCCCAGCATTGCTAGGATTGCCAGATAAATCCCTCCAGTGCAGGGCAGTTCAAAGGCTGCAACCAAGGAACCAAGAACAATTGTTGCTGGAATCGATGCTTTTTTTGTCCACTTTTCAATAATTTTCTTTTTTGATTCAGGGATTCTAAGTAAGGGGCCAGATTCAGATGGCCAAAAATAATCTTTGATGTTTATTATTCCAAAAATTAATAATACAATCGATGCAAAATTATATATCGTAACAGTAATTTTAGTCGATGCAATTGCTGATAACAATCCCAAGCCTGCTAGAAAATAAACAATATAAACCGTTAAAATATAAACCAGACCAATAGTAAAAACCTTCCTTCTAATTTTTAATGCAATCAAATAAGTCAATAAAAATATCAAAACTGCAATGGCGCAGGGATTAATTGAGTCCAATAATCCAGCCCCAACAATTGTTGGTATAGACACATTTTGTAGCATAAAGTTACTTTTTATTTTCTGGTAGTTTAAATACCAAGAAAACAATAAAACCAATAAATAATAATATTATTACCACCCAGCCAACAGTTGTATAATTTGAGGTGTCAATCGCAGTTGTTGGGATATTCTCAAGTTCTGGATGATCTTGATAAAATTTTTCTACAATTTTTTCAGGCGACTCACAGCTCTTAACCTGACAAAGAGTCAGAAGTCTTTGTAGCTCGTTTTTGTTTTCTCCACTTATAGCATTGTCACCAATAAAGGTCAGTGGTACATATTGACTAGTTGTATTATACGCCTTGGCATACCTGTCCATCAAATTCTGATTATCAACATCATGATATACTTCATATTCAATTATATTGATATTTGGAAAGTCAGTATTTTTTAAATCATTAATATACTCCTTCATTTTAGCGCAATGTGGACAGCCTTCTCCAACAAAAATAACCAGGTCAACTGGTTTGGCTGGCGCGCTGAAAGCCACAGGTGTATAGAGGGAAAATATTAATAAGCTAAGTATTATTATTGTGTATATTTTCATATTTTAATTTTATATTATTAAACTCTGATATTAATATTATCAAAATTCCTCCAATAATAAAAGCATCTGCTAAATTAAAAATTATTCCAGTGATGTTAAAAAAATTCATTTGTACAAAATCAATTACCCCATTATAAATAAATCTATCAACCAAATTACTGACTGCCGCACCAAAAATAATGGCAAAGCCTACCGAATACCAACAATTATTTTTTAATATTTCTCGGTAAAGAAGTAAGCTAACTAAAATCAAGATTATTATTATGAGTCCAATAATTATTATTTGAGGCATTGGGATTGAAAGAGCTAGCTTGTTATTTATACTCAACCCTAGATCAATCGAAAAAAAATTATTTCTAAATACAAAAACCCTATTTGGTACAGGGAGTTTGTCTATTACATAATATTTTGTAATTCTATCAATCAGTAGTGTTACCGAGCTTAGAACTCCAGCAACAATAAATTTTCCAGACCGTGTCATGGTTTACAATGCTTTTAATTTTGTTTTGCAGGTAACGCAAGAGCTGGAAGTTGGTCTGGCTTTTAATCTTTTTGGGTCAATTGGTTGCTTACAATATTTACAATTACCATAGTTACCCTTTTTTATACTTTCAAGGCTCTTATTTACATCTCTTAGTGCTTTTTCTAATGTTTGTTCGAGAGAGATATCTAGACTATATTGAGCAACTTCAGAAACATTGTCAGATTCATCATCTCCAAGGTCAGCAAACTGTGTTTGGTAGTCTTCTGGGTTTTCAGGATTTTTACGAGCAAATTTCTGCAACTCTTTCTCAAGTTGTTCTTTCTCATTCAATAATATTTGAGTTATTTCTTCTAAATCAGTTTTATTCATTTTTGTAGGCATAATTTTATTTTAGTAAATCAGTATAGTGACAGTATACAAAAAATACACAGATTTGTAAATAGTTTACAATTGAAAAAGCGGACCGATGCCCTCTTGTGTAATACACAGTTAGTTAATGGCTGGTCCGCCTTGACCTTATCGGTATGTCCACCCGTCAGCTCCTGTGGGGAGGAGACAGTATAGACATATGTTTTTCGGTCAGTGTTAGTGTCGTTGTTTATCGGCTTCTTGTGCTCAAGTCCGCAGACGAGCACGCCAATTTTGTTTTTGTTTTTGTTTTGACTAATGGTGAAAACGATAAAACAACTTTTGTGGAGAAATGTAGGAAAGAACCTAAAGAACAATATTTGTATTCACATCTTTATAGGATATAGTGGTTATTAACCTATCCTACCCATATATTATAGCATTAATTTGCCAATTTTTCAATCATCTGACCTAGTATATTCCGGATATTTTGCTAGAATAAAGAAAAAAAATTAAATATAAGTAAATTATAAAAGTTATAATAATGGCAATTTACTGTGGATAAGTCGTGGATAACTGCACAGTTATGCACATATTTGTATAGACTAGTGTAGACAAATGTACAAATCATCATGATTTTCAGTGATTAGAAAATATTCAAAGCCAGAAAATATTTTTGAATAGACAAAATCAAGATTTTTAACCTTACATCTTTCAAGTAAACTAGAAATATGATTATTTGAAGTATTGACATTGATTGAATCTGGATTCTTGTCCGTTACTACAACTTGTCCAGACTGTTCAAATACAAATAGAGTAAAATTATTTAACACAATGCTTTCAACCCCATTATTTTTTGGTAAAAACTTCCATTTTTCAGGAGTTGCCACCAAATTGTTTGCTTCTGATCCATCAGGCAAAATTTTTGTTACCTTGGTTGGAAAGGCTTTAGCTAGTACAAATTGTATCGCTTTTTTTACTTCTTCAGTCGTGCTATTTTTCACAGCAATGACCGTATTTTCATTATCCATTTGAATTTCAACAGCTCCATCAACATTTTTTGCCAATAAAACCCATAAATTATCAACACTTTCTTCTGGATTAATTGGTAGTTTCCCTAAATTTACATTATTTAGCCATATATTTGGTTGCAAATTCAGAATATCAAGAGCCACAAAAGAGTTCTGATCAATATGTTCAAAAGAGCTAGGAATTGTTGTCTGAATTTGGAATCCTTGATCTTTATAGCTTAAATATGCATAAAATTTTTCAATCTCTCCAAAACCTCGTAAAGATCTTGGCAGAAATGCCAATTGATTCTTCTTGTTATAAAATGTAAAATCAGAAAAATTTATTACTCTTGTCTTCAGTTCATCGCTTAATACCGCGGTTTTTATCTGCAATTCAGACCCCAAAATCGGGAACAATACAGTTTTTTTGTTTGTTTGAAAAGTAATTTTTTGCTTTTGCAGGAAATCTTCTAGGTTTTTGTTCCGGAAAGTAACAATTTGCAAATTATTATTAGCTTTTTCTATTACTGCGGTTTCCCCTTCTAATAAATTAATAATTTGCTTGAGCTGTTCCATCTCCATGTCCAGTTTGTTTGCTTGAGCTAAAATAAAATTAAAATGATTTTCACTCAATTTTTTTATGGATTTAGCTTCAAAATGCAGATACCAATTTACATCACTGCTGACATAATATTTCAAAGTATCTTTGTGTTGAAAAAATAAAATTACAAAACATATTACCAGCACTATTATCCCTGCGCAAATTAAAATTATTGAGTTATTTTTTTTCATACAAACATTTCAAATTAAAAAATTGAGGTTATCCCTCAATTTTAGTTTACCTCAATTATTGCATATTGTAAATTTTTCTTATTGGCCAGGACATTTCAATCTTTTCATCGTCAAATCGTTTTTTTAGTGCTTTTATGCACGCATGTTCAACCTTTGCTTTCATTTCTCTTGATTCAGCTCTCATATAAATTACAAAATTTATGTTTGATTCTCCAAAGTTGGTAAATCTTACCGTTGGTTTGAACTTTTTCACTGCTCCAGCTGTTTTGTCTTGGATTTTATCTGCAACTTCTTGAGCTGTTTTTTCAACTTTATTTAGGTTTGACCTATAATCAACTCCTACTTCTACTTTAGCTGTTACACTATGATCACCCGTTGATAAATTTTTTATAATAGATTCAGACAACTTTGAATTTGGGATAATTATCATTGTTTTGCCCAGAGTTTTTAATTTTGTTGATCTCCAACCAATGTCAACCACGGTTCCTTCAACGCCAGAAGCCACTTCAATGTAGTCTCCGACTTTTACTGGTTCATCTGAAATTATATGTATACCTGCAAAAAAATTCGCCAAAGTACTTTGTAGCGCCAGCCCAATTGCTAGCCCACCAATTCCAAGCGTCGCAATCAGTGGTCCAATCTCGACCTGAAAATACTCCATAACTATCAATATCGCGATGATATATATCGTAAAAGTTGCCATTTTTGAAATTAGATTTGGTGTGGCATCAAACTGTTTTTTTACTTTTAACCATCTTGTTACAAGAGCTGTAAATATTTTTGCAACAATTGATGTTCCGATTAATACATAAATAATGAAAAATATCGGGTTAGCAATGTATTTAAATTGTTCAATATATGAAAGTTGATAAAGTGCGATTTGCAGACCAGCAATCAAAGTAGTCAGATATAGCGGTCTACTTATTACATCAACAATCATGTTATCAAGGTCTGATTTAGTTTTGTCCATTAGTTTTTTTAAAACTTTGACAATTATCTCCTTGATGATCTTTGCTACGAGCAATGATCCTAGTAGTATCATTAGCAATTGGACATAATCATTTCGTAAAAAATTCCAAATTGTTTCAAAAGTGATGAACATAATATTTTATTTTTATTTTTATCTTTGAAGTTTTTATTTCATGCAATATATATACAATATTATACCTCAATTTCTACTTCCTAACAATCAATTTTACTTATTTCATTTCTCGTTAAGTTTTCAAATAAAATTTACTTCAATTAAACCCCACTAACATGCCAAGCATCGGGTCTTGTCTGCGTAATCAATCATTTATCCAACCCCACGAAGATGAACAAACTCGGGGTCTGGGGGGATTCTGCGTGTAATCAATGCACTAGAGATAAACAATGCAATTCGCATTGAATCCCCCCAGCACTTTCTTGACCGCCGAAACTTTAGTGTAGGCGGTTCGTCCTTTTTGGTGTCAAAAAGGACCCGCACCGCGGAACCGAAACAAATATCACTATATCTCAATAGAACTGGTTACAAAAACATGCACCGAACTTGCTTGCCATGCACTTAAACTTGTTTATAGTGCGTGGTTTCGGTGGACCACGCAAAGCGAAATCAATCACTTATTCTCAAAAAAATTTGCCATAGCAACATCAACAACTTACACTTAAATTACACTGCTAGCCACTACATTCAATTGTTTTTCTTTTAAACGCACATACCGGCTATTCGTCGGTGGGTTTTAAGGTTAACAAAAAACCGCTGTGAAGCGGTATTTTTGCTATGTTTATTCAGCTTGCTTGATTGAAAGGTTTATTCTGCCTTGATCATCAATTTTCATTACTTTAACTTTAACCTTTTGACCAACTTTCAAATATTTTTTTATATCATTAACTCTCTCTGTTTTTGAAATTTCAGAAACATGAACCATCCCATCAGTTCCTGGAAAAATTTCTACAAAAGCTCCGAAGTCCATTAGTCTTACGACTGTTCCCTCATAAACTTTTCCGATTTTTGCTTCTTCGGTCAACCTTTCAATCCATTCAACCGCTTCCTTGCTACCATTTTCTGAAACAGAAGTAATAAACACTGTTCCATCATCTTCAATGTCAATTGAAACACCGGTTTTATCAATGATTTCATTAATCATTTTTCCTCCAGGACCAATAACATCTCTGATTTTATCTGGATTAATTTTAATTGTAATTATTCTTGGTGCATATTTTGACATTTCAGCTCTTGGTTTATCTATTGCCTTGCTCATTACTTCTAAAATTTCCATTCGTCCTTTTCTTCCTTTTTCCAACGCTTCTTCAATAATCTCAAGGCTCAAACCTCTGGTTTTGGTATCCATTTGAATAGCTGTAATACCGTTTTTTGTTCCAGTAACTTTGAAGTCCATTCCACCTTGTCCATCTTCGAGATCTTGAATATCAGTGATAACTTTATATTCACCTTTTTCATTTGAAGCCAGTCCAATTGCCACACCCGCAACCGGAGTTGTGATCGGCACGCCTGCGTCCATCAGACTTAGTGAACATCCGCAGGTTGAAGCCATTGAACTTGAACCATTTGAACCCATTACTTCAGATACAACTCTGATTGTATAAGGAAAATCTTCTTTTTTTGGTAATACGGGCATGATCGCTTTCTCTGCTAGTGCACCATGTCCAACTTCTCTTCGTCCAGCACCTCGCATCGGTCTTGCTTCACCCACAGAATATGGCGGAAAATTATAATGATGCATAAATCTTTTTTTCCCAGTTAATTCCATGCCGTCAAGCATTTGCTCATCACCGGGCGCACCCAATGTTACGATTGAAAGCACTTGAGTTTCACCTCTTTCAAACAATGCTGATCCATGAAGTCTATTCATCAGGCCTACTTCAGAGTTCAATGTTCTGATTTGGTCCAGTTTTCGTCCATCAATTCGTTTTGATTTCTTGATAATAGCTTCGCTGACCCTTTCTTCAATGAAAGTGTCAAAAAATTCTAATATTTTCTTTATTTTTTCTTTACCAACATTTTTTTTCTTCAGCATTTCAATCATTTCTTCTTTTACAGCACTTACCTTTTCTTTTCTTTCAGTTTTTGTTCCTACAGGCACATCGAATAAATATTTATCAATATGTTTGTCAGCATATGCAATTGCTTCAGCTTTCAAATCTTCAAATTGTTTCAAGCTAGCTTTTTGATTTTTATCAAGCACTTCGTCGCTATCAATTTCTTCAGTAAAATCAATTTTGAATTTTTCTTTTCCAAGTTCTTTTCTGATTTGTTCTTGTAGTTGCAAAACACTTTTTATATGTTTTGACCCAAACTTAAATGCTTCATACATTGTTTTTTCATCAGTTTCATTGGCGCTAGCTTCAATATTGATAACTTTATCGCCAAAATAACAAGCAGTCAGTTCAAATTCACATTTGTCCCGTGCTTCATAGCTTGGATTTAGAACCCACTCTTTTTCAATTTTACCGATTCTGATTCCAGCAATCGGTCCGTCCCAAGGGATGTCAGATAATTCTAGGGCACAAGAAGCACCGATGATTGATGGAATATCTGGATCGTTTTCTCCATCATGTTGCAATACAGTCACAACGATTTGTACATTTTGACGAATTCTTTCATCAAAAAGTGGTCGCAATCCTCGGTCAATCAGTCGGGCAGTCAAAATCGCTTCATCAGTTGGTCTAGTTTCTCTTTTGATAAATCTAGAACCCTTGATTCTTCCAGCCGCATACATTTTTTCCTCAAATTCTACCATCAGTGGGAAAAAATCCATTCCCTCATTTTTTTCTTTATTTATTACCGCCGTTGCTAATATAACAGTATCTCCATACTGAACTAGACAACTACCATTTGTTTGATGAGCTAGGACTCCAGTTGAGATTTTCAACTCCTTGCCTGCCCATTCAAGTTTGAATTCATGTTTTTTATTCATATGAATTTGGTCAAATGCTTGACCATCAAACTAACGACTATTATTAAAGTTGAATTATTGATTCAAGCTAATAGCCAATGTGTCTAATGCCCAAGCATTTTTATTAATTGTTAATTTATTAATTATACTTATATTATAATCTAAAAGTATTTTTCCAAAAAGCCTCCGAAGAGGAGGCTTTTTATGTAAAAAATTTATTCTTCTTCAACTACAGGTTCTTCAACGCTTTCTTCTTCAGCTCTTTCAGCTTCTTCGTCTTCAGCCAAAAGTCTAGCAATTTCTTCTTTTCTCTCTTGGTACTTTTTAGAAATTTTCAGTTTTAGTTCTTTGATAAGGTTTTCATAGCTTTCTTGGTTTTCTGCCTCAAGGTATCGTAGTAATCTTTTTCTTTCACCCAGTTTTTTTAGCAAACCTCTTCGTGATGAATGGTCTTGTTTGTGCATCTGAAGATGCTTTGTTAATTCCTTGATTTCTTCTGTTAAAATAGCAATTTGCACTTCAGGTGAACCAGTATCATTTTCATGTGTTTTGAACTTAGCAATGATTCGTTGCTTTTTCTTTTGATCCAACATAATTTTACTTCATTACAACCTTACAGCTCGTTATAAAATATTTTGTAATATTTCGTAACTTTTTGTAGTTTTGTAATTTCTCCACAGAACCGCTTCATCTTCTATGAGATTTCAGGGCTAGCTCCACAGAGTAGTTAATTTATTAAGCTTTAATTATTCTAACACATCTATTAAATTTTGGCAATAGCAAGCATTATTTCATAAATAAATAAAATAATCAACCAATCATAACTATAATCTGTCAACTAAAATCTAACAATTCTCACCCCTCACCTCTTGTCCCAAATTCAAAAGTGTCGTAAAATTAAAGTACATTCGTTCATTAAGTAAATAAATTATTAAATCAATAAAATAAAAACACAATGTCTTCAAAACTGGATAAATTAATCACAGACTTTCTTCAGGATTTAGAAGTCGCCAAAGGACGCACCGAGCGCACTATTCGCAATTATGACTTCTATCTGCGTCGTTTTTCTGGTTGGCTCAAGAGCTCAAATATAACTACTCCAGAAAAAATCAGTCTCGATGCGGTTAGACTTTTTCGCCTTTGGCTCAATCGGTTCAAAGATCCAAAAACAAAAGAATCATTACAAAAAAACACTCAAAATTATCATTTGATTGCTATCCGTTCATTCTTGAAATATTTAGCCAAGCGAGATATTAGTTCATTGGCTCCGGAAAAGGTTGAACTAGCTCGTCTGCAGATGCGCCATGTTGGTTTTCTTGAAGGCAGTGATTTGTACAATTTGCTTGATGCTCCGCTGAAGTCAAAAAATCCCAAAATAATTCAATTTCGTGATAAAGCCATTCTTGAATTATTCTTTTCAACCGGGATGCGTGTATCAGAGCTTGCGAGCTTAAAAAAAGATTTAAATATAAAAAAAACAGAATTTTCTATCCGCGGTAAGGGTGGCAAAATTCGAGTCGCCTTTCTATCCAACCAAGCTCGTTATTGGATACAGGAATATCGAAAGCTTCGCAAAGATAAAAACTTGTTTTTGTTTATTGGTCATGATAAAGCCGCTGAAGCTCGTAATAATTCAACTGCAGAAGAAAAAGATTTTATTGGCTTAACTCCGAGAAGTTTAGAACGAATAGTAAAAAAATACGCCCAGCTTGTAGGTATAAACCAAAGTGTAACACCGCACACTATGCGTCATAGCTTTGCTACTGATTTACTAATGAATGGTGCTGATATTCGTTCAGTCCAATCAATTCTTGGCCATTCATCCATTACAACTACACAGATATATACTCACATTACCAATCAACAACTTAGAGATGTTCACAAAGCTTTTCACAATAAACGCAAACCATTATCAAAAAAAAATAAATAACAAGCACGAGTAAGCCTTGATAATTTCATGCTCCCCTATTTCTCAAAATATATATAAAATAAAAAAAGCAGTGAATACGATCACTGTTTTTGTTTACAATTCAGCTTCAGCCCATTGATTGGGATAGGTCGGGATCATACATTTTTCATGCAGATGTGACTTAAATGCCCACCACGGCAGGAGGTCAACTACCCTGTTATGGTTCTCAAGGATTTCCTGCAATGCATTGCTTTCAAGGTGCTGAAAACAAGTGTTGAAATCAAGCTCTTTTTCGTAGATATTTTTTTCACCCCGCAATTTTTCTGCACACCTGATCTGAAAAGTACATTCAAATCCAAATGTTTTTTTCAATTTACTCACCTGCTCGATTTCAGGTGCAAGAGCAATCAATGAAATGCCAGTAGTTATAGCGTAAAAAAGAACAACCCCAGCAACAAAAAAAATAAAAAATTTGAAATACTGAAAAGGTCTTATCTCGTTGCTCCCGTACATCATCAGTATCTCTCCCCCTTTGTGGACTCACAACTATATATTATAGTCTGAAAAACAACAATTGTCAACTATATCATTGACTTACTGAAGGTTTCTTGCTATAATTTCCTCATAATTGTGTCCGAGTAGCTCAGCTGGATAGAGCAACAGCCTTCTAAGCTGTAGGTCACAGGTTCGAATCCTGTCTCGGACGCCATTTTATTTTAAACAGACAGGATGAGAAGCCTGTCCTTAGCTTACACTCTATGCACTTAAACTTGCTTATAGTGCATGGTTTCAGTATCTCCCAATTTGTCACCCTGAACTTGTTTCAGGGTATAAACAATTTCTCTCGTGATAAAACCACGAACATAACTAACCTCGGGGATTGCCTGCTGTAATCTTGATGAAGGCAGGTCTGGGGCGGTAATGCGCGCCACCAACACACTCACCTGTCACCCTGAACTTGTTTCAGGGTATAAATAATTAATTTTTATTCCTCACTCGAAACTTTTCCCACAGCGAGCTTACTCGCCATGCACTTAAACTTGTTTATAGTGCATGGCCAAAGGAAATCTTGTTTCATGCGTTTTGAATATTAATTATCACTCTTCAAAACTTTTACTCTTTGATAATTAAATAATTAATATTTTACGACACTTTAATATGTTTAATTCTAGTAAAAATAATAAAAAAATATTATTATAAATAAAAAATGTTTCACGTGAAACATTCCATTTAATATCACAAACTAATTAAACATTACCTTGAATAAATTTATTGAATACAGTAAAATACAGTCATTAATACAGGTTTAACCATACTCGCTTGCCTTGAAGTGATGCATAGCATCTACTTCAGGGCTTACAACCAACTACGATCCCATAGTTCAATTGGATAGAATAGGGGCGTCCTAAGCCTTTGATCCAGGTTCAAGTCCTGGTGGGGTCACCAGGGTATAAAAATAAGTATATAGTTTTTCCACCAATATTACAGCCAAAATACCAAAATTCTGTGGATAAACTATTGATAACTACCAAAATTTAGCATGTTTGTACACAATGGTCTATACATCTAGGGCTATTTTTTGTTTAAATTTACTTTAAAATCAAAAAAGTAGGGTTATTTCAGATTTTTAACAGAAAATTTTATAAATGTCTACAATAGTCTATACAAACGCTAATTTTTGTTTAAATTTACTATAAAAATGTTGATTATTAGCAAATTATAGGTATTTACTCGGAAAATATCACATAGATGTCTACAATGGTCTATACAAACGCGTATTTTTGTTTAAATTTACTTTAAAAACAGGATTTAACTTATTTTCTGTTTGTCTACAATAGTCTATACAAATAGCTAAATTTTGTTTAAATTTACTTTAAAATCAATCATTTAACAATTCAATCACAAAATACTCAATATTAGTATGTATGATTAAAATAGTGTAGTGGATATTTTAGGTATTAGATGTGTTATCTCATCATCAATTGATCACTATATGAATATTTATAAATGCTTACTCAAGTTATATAAATATTCTAAAAAATAATAACATTATAAAATGTTTCACGTGAAACATTGAAGTATAGTTTTACGACACAAAAGTATTGTTTGTCCCTAAAATTAAATAAAAGAAAAAACCGTCATTTTGACGATCTTGAACTTATTTTGTTGACACAAGCAGATTTAGCAATGTAGTTCCTACATAAAATGCTTCATAACTGTTGTTTGGCTTTGTTCCATCACAAATAAATTGAGTAAATCTAGATGAGTATTCGTCTATTGCAATATTAAGTTTCTCGTAATGACTTTTTTTACCATGGTAATCTACACAATTCCCACTTCCAAGTATTGGTTCATATGCCCATTCTCCATATTCAGGGTAATCAGTGGAGTCAAGCCAGGTATAGTCCAAAACACCTTCCTTAGCACAGACTAAAAAGATGTATACAAGAACACATAGAATAACAAAAATAGATTGTGCCAAAATAGGCTGATTTTCATCCATGATTCCAGTCCTTCCCGTCTGCGGAGAACATCATATTATATACAAAAGTTTAGGTTTTGTCAATAGTGATTATTTTATTTTTATTCCGCGAACCAGCAAATATGCTGATTTTATTCATTGGAACTTTTAGAAATTTAGATAACAATTTTATCAATAATTTGTTTGCTTTGCCTTCAATCGGCATCACATTTAGCCAGACTTTATAATCATTATCCGATATTTTTTCCACCTTATTTAGTTTTGACTTGGTGATTACTTTAACATTTATTTTCATATAAAAAATTACTACTTCATTATTGTAGCAATTTTTATTAAAGAAATAAATTAAATGAATTTAAATTACAGAAATATCGCCTTTGCCTTCACGAATAATAATTGGTTCATCATTTGTCAGATCAATAACCGTTGAAGCATCGTTTGGTAGGGGACCAATGTCAATTATTAAATCAATATCATTACCAAATTTTTTTTCAATATCAATCGGATCAGTAAAATGAATTCCGCCTGTAATATTTACACTGGTAGAAACAATTGGGTTACCAAGCAACTTTACAATTTCTGCAGTGATTATATTGTCAGGAATTCTTATTGCTACAGTTTTTTTATTTGGAATTAATTGCTTTGGTACAATTTTTGTAGCTTTGAGTATAAAAGTATATGGACCAGGCAAAAGCCTTTTCATCAATTTATAGGCATAATCTGAAACATAGGCGTATTTTGATATTTGGCTCAAATCAGGAATTATAAAACTAAAGCCAGTAGCTTTTTTATTTTTAATTCTATAAATTTTATCAATCGCTTTTTTACTGGAAATATCACAACCTAAACCATAAATTGTATCAGTCGGATAAACAATAACACCTTCATTTCGCAAAGTTTCTACCGCCAGTTTGATTTTTGGGTATTCAGGATTTTCTTTGTTTATTTCAATCATCATAGATTATGTACTTGAATTAATTCTAGTTGTTTTGTCGTTGTGTTGTATGTTGCAAAGCTCGGTGGGGTAAACATGCCAGCTAGCGTTCCGGGATTTATAATAAATGACTTATCAATTTTTTCCTGCCATGGTTTATGTGTATGCCCAAAAAAAACAAAATGATAAAAACCTTTTTTTGCTAATCGTATTGCTTTATCTTTCTTGTGACAAACAGCAATTTGTATCTGGTCAACAATTAATTCCAAGAAGGGGACTGGAGCTCTTTTTATTACTTGAAATCTATTAGTTCTTTTGGTTTCAATAGATTTTTCTTGTTCAATACTTGTAATATCAGCATTTCCCTCTACAAAATAAATTTTACCTCGGAAATTTTCTTGAAAATACTTTTTTGTTTCTAGGGTAGTAATATCTCCACAATGAATCATGAGTTTTATATTGTGTCTTTTGCAGTAATTCAAAAATTTATCAATATTTGGGATATTATCATGTGAATCAGAGCAAATTGCTATTGTAGACATAAATTAATATTATATTACCATCTCAATCAATCTTAGCAACTAAAAATCCAATTTACAATATCAAAATCCGCTTTTGCCAAGCGGACTTTATAAAGTGAATATTATTTTAAAATCAGAATATTGTTCTTTCCTTTGATTTTTTGACAATTTTCATGACCTCTTCAGCTGAATCAACCAGATTAAACAATTTTAAGTCTTCAGAGTGAATAGTTTTGTATTGGTCTCGAAATGATTTTTCAAACCATTTAATAAGCGGAGTCCAAAATTTTATTCCCACCAAAATTATTGGTGTTTTTTGCATTTTTCTAGTTTGAATCAATGTCAATATTTCCATAAATTCATCAATTGTTCCAAACCCACCAGGAAAAAAAATATAAGCCTGTGCTGATGCCGCCAGCATTACTTTTCTAGTAAAAAAATAATAAAAAGCTTTAGCCTGGCCAACATAAGAATTGGTTCTTTGTTCAGCCGGTAGTTGAATATTTATTCCAATTGATTTATTTGGGTCAACCTTGAAAGCACCTTTGTTTGCCGCTTCCATAATACCAGGTCCACCACCGGTAATTACAGAAAATTTCTTTTTTACCAGTAGTTCACCCAGTTTTTCAGCTTCTGTGTACCATTTTGATTGTGGTTTGAGTCTTGCTGAACCAAAGATAGTAACTTCTTTATTAAAATCAGATAAAAATTGAAACCCCTCAACAAATTCCGACATAATTCTGAAAATTCTCCAAGTTATATCTGACATTTTTTTCAGACTTATCTTCCTATCCATTGGTTGAGTCGGGTTTAGGGGATTTTTATTAAACATAATTAAATCTAGCTAGAAAATTATAATAATAATATGATTATATCACAATTCATCCTGTTTATAAATATTATCTTAGTTTTTTCAAAACATTTAAGCTTGTGGAACTGTTATTTTTCAAATCTGGAGTTTCAATAATCCCATCAACTGATTTCAGTTTTATATTATGCAGAATTTGTTTGAAACCTTCTTGTCCAATCAAGCCATTTCCAATTACTTCATGTCTATCTTTATTTGAACCAAGCTCGGTTTTTGAATCATTGAGATGAATAACCTGCAAAAATTTTATTCCAATATGTTTTTCAAACTCCATTAATGTTTTTCCCAAACTTTTTTTATCTCTCATATCATAACCAGAGGCAAACATATGACAGGTATCCAGACATACACCAATTTTAGCTTTATTTTTTATTTTCTTTATTATAAATCCAATTTCATCAAATTTATCACCCAAAATTTCTCCTGCACCAGCTGAATTTTCAATTAATAACAATGTTTTACCATCATAATTTTCTAATATTTCATTGATTGCATCAATCGCCATTTTAAGTGACTTGGTTGAACCAAAATCCTTGGCACTACCCATGTGAAACATTACACCGACCGCTCCCAGTTTATTACCTCGTTCAAGCTCTGATCTTAATATTTCAATTGATCCCTTGGCAATTCTTGGTTTATCTGATGCCAGATTAATAAAATATGGTGCGTGGATATAAAAGTTTTTAATATCAGCCTGCTCCATATTATTTTTAAATTGTTCAACAATATTATCAGTTATTTCAGGTGGCATTCCACCTCTTGGTGATCTCGAAAATATCTGAAAGGTTTCACACCCCAGTTTTTTTGCGTTGAGCGGAGCCTTAAATATTCCGCCAGCAATTGATACATGTGCACCAAGTTTCATATAATTACAATTGTCACTCTGCACTTGTTACAAAGTCAACAACATTCAATTATGAACATCTCAAGTATATCAAAAAAAGGCGCCAAAGCGCCAGTTTTCGTTTATTAGAATGTTAAACTTTTAGTATCAACTTCAGCTTGCGCTGCATTAGCTTCATCTGTTTTCATGCGTTTATAATCACCTGTAATTACATAGAACATATTTTCTAATCTTTCTGCATTGTTCATTAGTACTAATGGAAGATCGTTCTTGGATATTTCCTCCGAAACATATCCACGGATTGAAATTTGTTTAGTAATAATACCTCTCTCTCGAATTTGCTCATTAATTAATTTTTTAACAACAACCGGGTCAATTTTGTTCTGATCGATCTCAACTTCGATCAAGCTATGATTTGCATCTAGATAATAAAGAGACTTTCCTTCAACCATCGCTGGAAATTTTTTAGGGGATGTTCCCTCCCATTTTGCTAACTCCTCTTGAAGCCCCACATATTTGTTTACAAATTCTCGTGGCACACAAATATGCCCTTCCATTTTAATCATAGCAAATAAATTCTCGTAAATTATCCCCTCATTTTCTGCTATTGTTCTTTCAGCATCCCTTTTTGTTTGTTTTGGGTTTTCTCTATCAGAGAATATTACCCGAGATCCAGAGTCATCCACCTCTTGACTCAATAATTTTTTCTCCTCTGGTGTTAAAAATCCTTCAGACATACGATTCTAAGTTAATAATAATACTTATTTATTCTATCAAAAAAGGCGCCAAAGCGCCAATTTTCATCATTCTATATTTATTTACCCCCATCTTTACCATCGTCAGAATGACCATGGTCATGTCCTTCCTCATGTTCACAACTATGTTTTGCATAGCCCTCAATCATGGTTTCTCGTAGCATGTCCATAACTTTTCTATTGGTAATAACATTACCAAAATATCTCTCGGCAGATTCAGATTTCATATTTTGTTCCAGCTGTGCCATGTGTTGTGCATAGGCAGGGTTCATTTTGTATGAAGCTAAAGTTATTTCCTTTTCTTGCTGAATTTCATCTTTAGTTGCAGAAATATTTTTGTCTTTTGCCATTTGTCTGATCGCCAAAGCAGTTTTTACTCTCTTGATTGCGTCAGGTGTAAAATCTAGCAGTAAATCGCTTTCTTTTTTCTTCAAATGATTTAAATAATCTTCAAATCCTAGACCCTGATGAGCCACATTGTCCTTCAATTCTTCCATCATTTTTCTTGCTTCATCTGTTATCAAAACTTCTGGTAATTGTCCGAATTCAGATTTATCAATTATCGCATTTACAATATCCATGTCTTGCCCATGTTCTTGTTTGTGTTGATTTTCGTGTTCCAGATTATGCTTAATTTGATTTTGCAAATCAATAACAGTTTTTACCCCAAGGTTTTTAGCAAAATCATCATTCAATTCTGGTAGTTGTCGCTCAAAGACTTGCAATAATTTGATTTTGAATTTTGCTTTTTTCCCAGCAATTTTTGTTTGATGATAATCTTTTGGGAAACTTATTTCAAATTGTTTTTCTTCATCTTTTTTCATTCCAATCACCTTTTCTTCAAATCCTGGTATCATCTGTCCTGCACCAATTACTAGCGGATATTTTTCTGCTTTACCTCCAGCCAGCGCCACACCATCAATAAATGTTTCAAAATTTACTTCAACTTTATCATCTTTTTTTACTTCTCGATCAACATTAACTTCAGTCGCCCGCATATTTTGTAAATCCTTAATGACTTTGTTTACATCATCATCAGTAATTTTGATTTCCGCTGATTTTTTTATTTTTATAGTAGTAAAATCAACTAATTTAATTTCAGGTAGTAGCGAAACCGTTGCTTTGTAAATAAATGGATTTTCCGGTGCCATTTTTACAATGCTTATGTTTGGCTGGTCAACTGTTTCAAGTTTTTCTTTTTCAATCGCTTGATAAAAAGTCTCGCCAATAATCGCATTGGAAGCTTGTTGTAAAATAACCATTTCTCCGAGCTGTTTTCTCACAATTTCGTATGGAGCCTTGCCCGGTCTGAAGCCCTGCAGAGGTTTTTTCTCTGTTAATTCAATTGCTGCTTTTTCTAAATATGGCTTTAAATCCTCTTGTGAAATTTCAATTGTTAATTCAACTTGGCTTTTTTCCAGTAAATTTTTTGTAATTTTCATAATAAAATTAGTAAAATTAGTTAAATTATAATCTTTATAGTTTTTTGATTATAGCATCCTGTTTTAACAAAATCAAGCATAAAAGTAGAAACACTTGACAAAAATACAAAAATATAGTAATTTTACTGGTAAATCAGTTCATTGAAAACCAGGGGAGGAGCAAACCATGGTAAAGCATCTTGATAAAAAGACTTCAGTTGTGAAATCTCGAGGTGGTATGAACAGAAAACTTCCGCAAAAATCTGATCAATATGGCGGGCAAATTTCACATTTGATGGAAAAATTGGATCGATTGGTAGAGTTTCTCGAAGAAACATTTATACATTCCAATATTTTGGAAAATAGACTTGAAACAAAATCAATCATCGAACATCTTATTGCCTCAATCAATTTGATTTTGCAGGGTGATGAAAGAGAGCTTCATGCTCAATTTTCTCGTCTTGTTGACAGGCTAAAGGCGCTTGAAAAAGACCTAATTAATGGATCTGAAGAAATTGTTGGCTTGAACCAAGCTTTGCAGGAAAAAGCTGAAAAATGTCTTCAAATTCAATCTTCAACTGGTTTGATTGCTGATGAAGCAAGTTTTATGCGTAAACTTTGTGGCAAGCTCACAACAATTTATGTAGAATTTTGTAAATTAGTTGAAGCTTATCAGACCATTGATAGTGATTTGGCTGAACAACAGGATGAAATTGAAAATGAAATTGATCGCACTGAAGCTGAATGTAGGGAAACTGATTTTGAGCAGGAAATCTATGATGCTTGGGGAATTTTGATTGATGTTGGACAAAAAATTGAAAAGATTACCAGAGAAACCTTGCCAGAGATGAAGCCGATTATTGAACAAGATTTCAGAGAGATTCAACCAACAAAAATTAAGTTTGAAAGAATCAGAACAAAAGTAAAGCTTCTCACGCAAAAGGTTGAAAGATTTAATGAATTAGTTGATGTTTATCGAGTTATTGAAGCTGAAGACATCAGAAAAAAAATCGAATACTTGAAAGAAAATCTGATGCGATACATGTCAACCTTTGAGCTGGTTGGCGAAGAAGGCCGATTTTGGGGCATGGTTCTAGGTCTGCATGAAATTCGTGCATACAATCCTGTTGATCTTAGCAACCATACTATTGAATTAAACCCTAAAAACTTTCAACTGGATGAGCTAGAAAAATTTATTGCGACTTATGACTCTGCCAAAGCAAGCTTTGCTGAATTTTGTCAAAGAAGCGTAGATGTCAAATCTTATCCCACCACTATTAATTCCAAACAAGATGTAGCTAAAAAGCCTGATCGTAAAATTGTTGATGCAGATTTGGCCGAAATATTTGTTTGTGCTCTCTGGGGATTTATTCAAGAAAAAACTAAACCAGGCCATCGAGTTGATAGGCGTCGAGGAGATTTTGGTCGGAGACCACAATCTGTCAGTAAAGATTTAGTTGGAGCTGGTTATCTAAGCTTTGATAATAAGACGAGGATTTTCCGTTCAAGCAAGGAACATCCTTCAGTTGTTTCAATTCTTGCAGATAGAAGACTGATTAGGATTAGTAGAAATGAAAAAACCAACAAAGTCACTAGAAAGAAATTTATTGAAGAAAAAGTCTTTCTTACTGATGAAGGTCGGCTATACGCCTATCTTCTAACAGGTAGTGATTTGTGGCAAGAATTCCAAAATCGTACTATTGCAGATGAAGTGAAAAAATCCATTCCAAATAACCAAGCATTTTATACCGAAGCAATGGAATCAATTCTCGAAGCCAATAGAATTCGTCGTGAAGAATTTATGGCTAAAAGTCAAGAAATAGACAAAGACGAGTAATGATTTGAAAAAAAATAACCGTGAATAATATTCACGATTTTTTTATTTAAAATTTTGAAAGAATTTCGCCAATTTCATCTGCAACATCATTGATTGACCGGAGTCTTTGATCACTACCTGAACTAAATCTCCTAAAAACATCCTGTTGTACCAGCAGAGTCAAAACATAGGTTCTCCAAGCACTGTCAGTCCTTGATGCATCTTTGTACGCTGGATGTGCAGTATTAATTCTGCAGACAACATGGTTACCATCTGATTCATTGCCAAGTAGATAAGCTTGCTTCGGTAGTTGGTCATCTCTATAGGTTCTAATTGTCATAATTGTGTTTACCAGTCTGATTTGGGGTACAATCACTCCGGATTCATATTCACCAACTTTTACTGAATCTCGACAATGATATTTCCCTTGCGCCACAATAGCCTGATTGTTTGGATCTTTTGCTGTTACCGTACACATGCCAGGTCGGTTAAAAACAAATGTTTGAGTCATAATATTTTTCGATCTCATAAAGGTTCCAGCGTCAGCTGGTTCAACTGACCATTCAAGTTTCAAGGTTGCTCCGGGCATATCCTTTACTTGGATTACCAGAAGATCATTGGGCAAGTGATCATTACTGAATCTTGGCTGAAGCCTCATTCTTTTTACAGGCTGGATCTCAACATATGCAATTTTAATTTCTGCTTCTTGATCATTTCTAGTCACAATGATTCTGTACTGTTCTTTCAGTTCATATTTTGCATCTTGTAGAATTGTAATTTCAACGCTTTGATTTTTAGGGTCAAGTGGTTTGATTGAATGCTTTGGTAGATGACTGGTATCCCAGTGAAAAACATCATTTCTCCTACACTTAGCTACTTCAAAAATCTGGCCTTCACCCGGTACCATAAAGCTTGAATATGGAGACACATTGAAAGTATGGGGCATTCTTCTGCCAGTAGTTTCTGTTTGTGGATTTGGAATTTCACCAAAAGCAGCAATAGATTGAGCTCGCAATACCTCTAGGTTTTTCACCTCTCGGTCAGCCATTGAACTATCAGAATAACCAAACTCCTTACTGATTACTTTTGCCAAACTTTTCAGATATCGCACAAACTGTTCAAGTAGAGCTCTCTCATTAAACAAATCAGACAAAAATTCATTAGATGCGCCGTCTCTCCAGTCATTAAATCTCGCTACATCAATGTTGCCACAAACATCAGGATCAGAATACAATGAAGGAATATCTTGTTGTAAGTCTTTTGGGAAACGGCTTACAAAATTATGAAAATCAACAATCGGACCAAATGCTCCAATCGACAATTTGAATCGTGTTGACTTTGTTCTACGCATCTTTGGTCTGTAGATTGTTGCAACAATTTCTCCCAGCACTCGATCTTCTTTTGTGTGATTTACTCGAATCAATCCTTCAATCGGTTGGATTTTTTCACCATTGATGAAAACACGATCAACATATTGAGGTGCCAGATATTCAGCTAGATTTTCAATCAGGTTACTTAGTGTAAATGCGTTAGCCTTTGCTTTGTAAAGCTCCATCTCAACAATCGTAAATGATTCAGCCCCTTCTGGCTCGTATTGATGAGTTCCGAGGGGGATTTCTTGGATTTCTACTTCAGCATTGGTAGTCACCAGATTCAGCCAGCTATCAAGGTCAAGTCTAAAAGTTCTAGCAAAGTCAATATCAGCAGTCTTGGTAATATATCGTACACTTTTCACATGATGCAAAATAAAAATTGCACCTTCACCGTTTCTACCTTTTGTTTTAGTTCTTTTCCACGAAGACATACCATAATTGAAAAATGCTTCAAAAGCATCAGGTGCCATACCAGTTCCTGTATCAACCACAGTAAATCTTGTTGGTTTTTCAGGATTATCGAGAAAGCAGATTACTTCAGCAGTGCCAGCATCCATAGCATTATCCAGAATTTCTCTGATTGCAGATAATTCGCTATTTTGAGCAACTCTTCTTCGAAAAACAATATCAGAAACCCCAGCTTTTACTCTAAGACAGTTTGATTTCTGTGGCTTTGCCATCTCTAATTTCCCCCTTTTGGTCTTTGCGGTTGACCGCTGAATTGCCCGCGAAGCCGAAGGCTATCTTGTAGCAATTCAGCGCTTCTCGCTCCAATTGTCCCTTGAGAAATTTTTTGAACTTTTGCTACCAAATCAATCACAATATCTTCAAAAGCTGCAAATACCTTGGTCATTTCGTTTAATGCATTTTGATTTTTGATTTTATCTAGACTAGAAATTGTTTGTAGTCTGTTAGTCGCATCCCGCAAAGAACCTTCTAGAGCAACTAGAAATTCTTCATCAACAAATTCAGTTTCTGGCACATCATGAACTTTGACTTCAGATAGTTTTTCTGTCATTTCCTCAAGCATCAAAGCATCTTTGAGTTTTTCTAGCCATTCATGATCACCAAGTAATTGCTTTTTGATTTCCTCAATTTGTTCAGCTCTATCCATGGAAATAGGCTGCGATTCTATTGTTTTGTCCTCATCAGTTTTCTCTGTTTCAACAAATGGTAGGGTTTTAATTATTTCAGCCCAATGTTCTAGTAAGCCTTGTTCTCGTGGATTGCTTGGTGCCAGCTCAATTTCCTTGAAAGCCAGATAAAGCTTCATTTTATTTTCTGGGTTTACAGGATGTTTATAGGTTTCATAATAAAGTAAGGTACTTCTTGAAACACTCAAATATCTTGCCAATGCTGATTTTTCTATAAATCCACCAGCGTGACCAACTCTATATTTTTTTAGAATCTTTACATAAACTCTATTATCAGCAAATTCAGGTAAGAATTCATTTATATTTCTATCAATCTGATTTTTCAAATCATTGAATTGATTTGGATCCTCACCAAATTCAGGTGCCAGCTCGGTTAGTTTTCTTAGTTCATCAAGGGATCGCGGTGCAAATCGCTTGTCCTTCGTTAACAAATAAAGTTTGGATTGAATTCGGACACCAAGTCCTTTTACATCCATAGCAATTTGTTTCAATCCCCATTTATCAGAATGCAGAGAAACTGCAAAGCTACTAAGCTTGCCTTCATCAAAGTTACCATCATTGTCCATGCATCCAATTTCAACCAAATAATCTCGGTATGCTTGATTTAAACTCAAGTCTTTTTTATTTTTGGCCATCAGCTTCCTCCTCTGCCTTCGTTTGCTTTGCATTTGGAAAAAAGCTAAAATAACAGTATTCATTTTTCAAAGTCCGATTAATGCTACAACTTACCAATTTTAGCGAAAAATGTCAAGTTTCACCCGAAAGAGAGGAAAACATGACATTACAAAGAAAAATGAAAATATTGTATGAATTGGTCAAACAAAGGTATCAAAACGAAGATGTGGAAATACTTGTTAGAGAAATTTACCAATTTTTGACAACAAATCCCGGTAAATCAGTGGAAATTGGTGTTTCTAGCCAGGAACTTATGAGACTGCTGAAAATATCCCGAATTGCATCCGCCAAGAATTGGCTTCATCTGGCTAGGTATCGTAAATCAATTGGTTTGACTGTTCATTATGAAATAGATAAATTTAACCATTATTTGAGGTTACTAGGTCAAATGGATTTGAAATTACTGAAAACTAGTGAGTCAGAAATCCAAGCTTTATCAAGTTTCACAAATTAAAATTTGAAACCAAAAAGAACTGCCAAATAAGCAGCTCTTTTCTATTTAATTTATTATATCCAGAATTTAATTATTAATCCGACAATCAGTAAAGCAACGATATTGATAATTTTAATCATTGGATTAATTGCTGGTCCAGCAGTATCTTTATAAGGATCTCCAACCGTGTCACCGGTAATAGCTGCTTTGTGAGCCTCTGATCCTTTACCTCCAAAGTTTCCATTTTCAATGTATTTTTTTGCATTATCCCAAGCACCACCACCGGTTGTCATAGAAATCGCCACAAACAATCCTGTAACAATGCATCCTACTAGCAATCCGCCGAGCGCTTCAGGTCCAAGTAGCAACCCTACTAATATTGGCAGAACAACAGGAATCAGCGCTGGAACAATCATTTGTTTAATTGCATCTTTAGTCACAATGTCTACTGCTTTTGAATAATCAGGTTTTTCTTCGCCAGTCATAATCCCTTTAATTTCTCTAAATTGTCTTCGTACTTCTTCTACCACCTTGCCAGCAGTTTTGCCAACAGCTTGCATTGATAAAGCCCCAAAATAATAAGGTAGTAGTCCACCAATAAATAAACCAACTAAAACTTTTGGATCACTTAGAAGAAATTGTATATTAGCTCCGCCAGCAGTTAATGCATGAGTATAATCAGCAAAAAGTACAATCGCTGCCAGTCCAGCTGAACCGATTGCATAACCTTTTGTAACAGCTTTTGTTGTATTTCCCACAGCATCAAGTGGATCTGTGACATTTCTTACTTCAGCCGGTAGCTTTGCCATTTCTGCAATTCCGCCAGCATTATCCGTAATCGGTCCATAGGCATCAATGGTAACAATAATCCCTGCCATAGATAGCATGGCCATGGCTGCGATTGCCACTCCATACAATTCTGCAAAATAATATGAGCCAAGAATCCCAGCTACAATCACAATAATAGGTAAAGCAGTTGATTTCATTGAAATAGCTAATCCTTGAATTATATTTGTACCATGTCCAGTTGTAGAAGCTTCGGCAATGGATTTTACCGGTTTATATTTTGTTGAAGTATAATATTCAGTAATTACGACCAACGCCCCAGTAACTAGTAGTCCAATCAATGATGCCAGAAAAATATTGATTGTTGTAAAAAGGCCATTGTTTGCCATTGCCCAGTTTGTTGCAAAGTAAAATGCAACCGCTGAAATCAACCCTGCAACCAACAATCCTCGGTACAGCGCCCCCATAATATTTTTCTTTGGCCCGAGCTTCATGAAAAATGTTCCAATGATTGAGGCTAGAATTGAAATTCCGCCAAGTAGTAGAGGGAACAGTATTCCGTTATTAAAATTTTGAAAAATAAGTGAACCAAGTAACATGGTTGCGACAGCAGTCACGGCATAGGTTTCAAATAAATCAGCTGCCATTCCTGCGCAGTCACCAACATTGTCACCAACATTATCAGCAATTACAGCAGGATTTCGTGGATCATCTTCTGGGATATCAGCTTCAACTTTTCCAACTAGATCAGCCCCAACATCAGCAGCTTTGGTAAAAATTCCTCCACCGAGTCTGGCAAAAATTGAAATCAAACTTCCTCCAAATCCTAATCCAATTAAGGCATGGACATCATTGGTAAAGGCATAAAATCCGGCTACTCCTAGCAAGCCTAGACCGACAACTAGCATACCTGTAACTGACCCACCCTTTACCGCTACATTTAAAGCTTTTTTCAGTCCTTGTTTTGCTGCTTCAGTTGTTCTTACATTAGCTCGAACAGAAATATTCATGCCAATATAACCAGCTAGTCCAGACAAAACCGCACCAATTATAAATCCCACCGCTGTAATTCCATCAATTACAAAGTATAGAATGATGGCAATTACTACTCCAATAATAGCTATTGTTTTATACTGTCGGTTTAAATAAGCCTTGGCCCCTTCTTGAATCGCTTTGGCCAATGAGATCATTGTATCATTGCCAGCTTTTAATTTGAGAACTTGTTTGATCAGAATCAAACCATAGATAATGGCTACTCCAGCGCAGGCTAGAGCAAAATACATAATTGCAGACATAGTTTGGGAAATATAGAATGTTAAGATTTACAATTATATGTGTGTAATCCCAACATATTCTATTTAATTAAAATTTAATTAACTAGTTTTTTGTGCCTTTTTTGCCTGGGCTTCCTTCTTTGCTTTTTGTCCAGCTTTCTTGGTTGCTCGAGTTTTTAGCACTTCTCTGGAATTATAGCTACCACATTCTATGCAAGCATAGTGTGGTCTAGCAGAGGCTCCGCACTTTGGACATTTTGTGTAATTTGGATTTTTCAAAGCTTGATGAGATCTGCCTTTTTTAGTCTTTGATGAAGTCTTTCTTCGTTTTGGTACTGACATAATTTATTTCATTTATAATTAATTAAAAATCAGCATTTCAAAAATACTGTATTCTAGCCCAATAATAACCTAAAATGAAAAATATTTCAAGTTTTTCTGAAAAATTCTAAATATTGACTTAGTTTAATAAAGATTGTATTGCTTTTTTATCCAATACCATTGTAATTCTTGACTAATAAGGAAAAGTTTGATATAATTCTCGCATATTTATTCAAATATTTTATCTCCCATCGTCCCTGCCTGCCGATAGGTAGGTAGTGGTTAGGACATCAGGTTTTCCCGCCAAAGGCGGATCTGCCTCTGGCAGACATCCTGGAGTATTAAATAAATAATAAGTAACTTAATTTTATAGTGTTAACCAATTCTGCTCCCATCGTCTAGTGGTTAGGACATCAGGTTTTCATCCTGAAAACAGGGGTTCAATTCCCCTTGGGAGTACCATAAAAATATCATCGTAGGATGATATTTTTATGTCTAGCAAAATTGTATCAGTATTTCTTTCCCTAAAATTATAAGCTATAATAACCACATGAAAAACTCAACAAAACCAATAAAAATTCTAGGAATCGAATCAAGTTGCGATGAGACAGCCGCAGCTGTTTTAGAATTCACCGATAAAGTTGAAATTTTGAGCAACATCATATCAAGCCAAGTGAAAATCCACGCCAAATTTGGCGGAGTTGTTCCCGAAGTCGCCGCTCGTATGCACCTTGAGCAAATTTTACCCGTAATCGATCATGCATTAAAACAAGCAAAACTTAAAAAATCTGACATCGACGCAATCGCCGTTACAGGCGGGCCAGGCCTTATGCCCGCTCTTCTGACAGGCGTTGAAACCGCCAAAACTCTAGCCAGTGCATGGAACAAACCTTTAATCAGAGTAAATCACATCGAGGGTCATGTTTACTCCAGTTTACTTGATGAAAAATTATTAGATATAAAAAAACTTTTTCCAGCCTTGGCACTTGTTGTTTCAGGTGGACATACTGATTTAATTCTCATGTCTGATCACGGCAAATACAAATGGATCGGCGGAACACGAGACGATGCAGTTGGTGAAGCTTTTGATAAGGTTGCAAAAATGCTCGGTCTCGGTTATCCTGGTGGACCGATTGTTTCAAAATTTGCAGATAAATTTTTTGGTGAAAAAAATATCGAACTTCCACGACCAATGATTGACAAACCAGGTTTTGAAATGAGTTTTTCAGGTATCAAAACTTCTGTTTTGTACAAATTAGAAAAAATGGGAAAACTAAAAGACAAAGATATTATCGAAATGTGTCACGAATTTCAAGAAGCTGTTACAGATGTTTTAGCCTTGAAAACTTTAAATGCTGCTGAAAAACTGAAAGTAAAATCAATATTAATTGGTGGTGGAGTTTCCGCCAACAAAGCTTTACGAACAAAAATCCAAAATTTGAGTCAGCATCAATTACCAAATGTAGAAATTAAAATTCCAGAAATTCAATTTACCGGTGACAATGCCGTGATGATCACACTTCCGGCCTATTTCCATTTCAAAAATAATGATTTTATTGACCCCACAAAGTTTCGACCCGATCCCAACTGGGAATTAGTATAAAAAAAACTAGATTCCGCATATAACAAATCAGCCACAAATCTACAAATATGATCGAGAAAGTGATTTATAAAGAATTGAGTTATAAGATTGTGGGTGTTTTATTTGAGGTTTATAATGAATTAGGGCCAGGGCACAAAGAAAAACATTACCAGAGTGCTGTTTCAAAAGAATTTCGTGATATTGGTTTAAAACATGCGAAGGAGCTTTGTGCGAAGCTTAAATTTAAAGATGAAGTAGTAGGTCAATATTACTTTGATTTTCTTGTTGAAGACAAAATTATTCTTGAATTAAAATGTAAAGATCGTTTATCAAGGAAGGATTTTGACCAAGTTAAAGGTTACTTATCCCAATCGGGGCTCAAGCTTGGAATCTTGGCACTATTTAATAATGACGGTGTCACCTTTAAAAGAATACTACCCAACTATTTGTAGATTTGTAGTGAATTTGCAATTTGTTGAAACCAACTATTTGTAGATTTGTAGCGGATTTGCAATTTGTTGAAACCAACTATTTGTAGATTTGTAGCGGATTTGCAATTTGTTGAAACCCAACTAAATTTTATGACATATCTTTCTAACTGTGAACAAAAAACTCTTGATTTCGCTTCAACCTTTTCCTCAAGTCTAAAAGGCGGAGAAGTTTTTTTATTAGACGGAACTCTCGGTTCTGGAAAAAGCGTTTTTATTCGAGGAATCGCCACCGGACTGGGTATAAAAAATAGGCTAACTAGCCCAACATTTGTTATAATGAAAATATATTCAGTTAAAAAAAGAAATTCTTCAGTCAAAAGATTGATACATGTAGACGCCTACCGAGTCGAGGCTGAAGACCTGTTTCAGATTGGTTTACAAGAATATTTAAATGATCCACAAACAGCTGTTTTCATTGAATGGGGCAGTAAAGTTGAAAAAAAATTCAAAAAATCTAAAATAAATTTTACAAAAATAAAAATCCGCAAAGTAAAGGCATCCGCCTCCGGAGGCAACAAACTTTCTGATCAAGAAAGACAAATAATAATTGAATAAAAATAAAAAATATGGCATTCGCAGAAAAAAGATTTCAGGAGTTTCAGCCAGAAACATTTACAGAAAAGTTAATCTCTGAATGGAATGCAGCTAGACCACGAATTAAAGACCTCCAGGGTCTAATTGATGAAGATGGTCAAAGGGTTTACCAACCAGAAAAAGTTGCTAAAGATATTGAAAGAGTAAGAAAAATGTCGCAGAGACATCAAGTAGGAGATGTTTTTTATGATTCAGTTCGTCGACGCGGTTCAGGGGTAAAAGAGAATTACCACGAAACCAGTGAGATAGCTGAATACATTTCAATGGAATTATTAGCCAATTATGGTGATTTCCCTGGTGAGTTTTGCATTACTCCGGCTTCTCTCCATGATGATTTTACCAATGGAGTAGATTTTGTTCTTGCACTTGAAGATGATAATGCCAAGCATGGTTACGAATTTTTAGCCGTAGATGTTGCTTCAACCGATGAAGTGATGACAATTATGGCCAAAGAGGAAAAAATTACCGATGAAATATTAAAAGGTTATTTGCAAAGAGTTAAATACTTCCAATTGGAAGCTGACCCGGATATTTGTGGTAAATTTCGTATGCCAAAAGTTATTTTAGGATTACCACCACAGACAACCATTCAGATTGAAGAATTAATGAAAAAAGAACGAGGAAAAACCAGTACCGAGGGAGATAAAAAGCGGTTGCGTCGATACGCTAGCATGATTCGTAATGAATTTATTTTGCAATTGGAAAAATATGTTGAGTATATTGTAAAGTGGCAAGATGATATTCCGAAAGAAAGCGTTCCAATACTTCTAATGCACTATCAAAAAGTTATCAATAGATTAAAAAAATCGGGTGAAAGCTAATCACTCGATTTTTGATCTCTTAAAGATTTTAGTCTAGCCAGTTGCGCTGGTAATTGTCCCAATTTAACGATTTCAGTTTTTCTATCGGAAAGTTGTCTCTTATAATCATCTGCAGCATTTTTTTTGGCAATAAGTTTAAGAATATCTCTTACTTTGGTTCCTGTCATCTTTACCCCTCTATCCTTTGGCTGTGTTTTCTATTTCTATCAAACATCCCAGCTTACAGCATTAGAGCAACATTGTCAAGCTTATTTGCCTGAAAACTTCTTGATTCATCATACTCACTAATATTTGCGCTCAACTGATGTTCCGCGGAGCGTGTGCGAGCGGTTTTGCACAACATTCCTGCATAGCCGAAGTTGTGCAGTCGTATAATAGCCGAAGGCTTACACCTGCACAATTTGGGTGAGGGCTTTTGTAAAAAGCCCGAACCGGCTATGCAGTGTTGTACTCTGTAATAAAAAATGCTTTCAAATATAAAAATTTTTAATTCCACTGCTCTGGCCTAATACTACTTCTAGTGGCCATTATTTCGGAAGCAATATTGAGAACACGGTTTACATCTACTAGGTCTTGTAAGGGAGCTTCTATGCGGACTTTACCATCTCGTTCATTTTCATATCCAATGATTGCAGTATCTCCTATAATTTCTAATAATTCATAGCTCATCCTATCTCTAAGGTCATAAAAGCCAACGGTTGTCCCAACTTGTAAACCGTGTTCTCGTGCTTCCTCTAATGCTTTTTGTCGCGCCTCAGCACGTATGGCATCATTTTTTTCATTGGTTAATCTTTCCATATTGTACTTAATTAATTAAAAATTTTTATCCTCTAATTATATCATTTTTTATTGTTTTGCACAACGTTAGGATTATGAGAAGTTTGCGGAACGAAGTGGATCAAATTTGGGAAAATGGCGAGCCGAGCCATTTTCCTCATAATCCTTATTATACGCCCTGACGACCGAAGGGAGGAAAGCGCAGCGTGGCACGAAGCGTAGCGGAGTGAGTTCAAAAATATTTTTCAATTAACTGTATTTTGATAGGTTTTTTATTCAATATTAATAAATTTGTTTGCCGGTCTCTTCAGGGTCTAATGTTGAAGCGATGGGATCGACCATTTTTCTATTGTAGACGATTACTGCCTTTATAGTTATAGCAAAAAGACTAATATCTTTCCAGTAAATATGACTTTACATCGTTAGTGTTAAAGAATTTTTTACAAAAATTTTCAGCACTTTGCTTACTGAATTTTTTACAGCTAAAAATATCAATAAAAACTCTATTTCCAAAATTGTCAAAATGAATCGTAATTGATGATGTTTCAATAAATTGTAAAACTGAATATCCTTTGAGTTTGTCTTTGCCAAACTCTTTAATCAATGGTTGTCCATAGGGTTTCATTTTCATTTTTTCTTCGTCTTTAAAAATAGTTTTATTACAATTTCGAAAATCTAAGATTAATTGATATCCCCAAATATTGTTTTTTATCATAGTAAAGTATTAATGTAATTTTCTTTTTCTACCATTGCAAAAGTTAAATTATCTTCTACTCGCTTCCGCAGGGTTTCTTTATTTCGCTCTTCATATTCAGTAAATGCAATATAGTCTTTTTTGCATTTACAAGTATCCAGTTTTTTTGCTTCTGCCATGAATTTTTCTGTATCATAGCTTTTGGCAAGATCATAAATCATCCTTTTGATTCTATTTGAACATTTCTCACAAGCAATATTTTTTTTGTTTTGAAATAGAAACATTTCTGGTTGGGGGTGTGTTGTCAAGCCGCCGATGCTCCAGTTATGTCCGTTCAAATAATAAGAACTGTCAGTACCATCGGAGTCAGCAATAAGTATTTTGATTATTTCCAAAACTGTTCTTGGGTCTAACAGATTGTATCTATTGTTGATAAATAATAAGTGATTAAGGGTGAATGGCTGTAAGTTTGGTAACATTAAATAAAAGGCAATATTATTCTTTCGGCAATATTCAATGGTTTGTTTCGTGTCTTCAATGATTTCTTTTTGCGTCATTGAATGTACACCGCAAAAGACAAAAACGCCTGTGCGAAAGCCTAATTCTTGAGCTTTTTTAATTCCTTTTTCAAAGTCCCTTAATTGTAAGCCCTTGTTATAAAGAACCTGCCTTGTGAAATCATTCACTGCCTCAAAACCAAAAAGAAGTGTAAGATTGTATTTTTTAATTAAATCTTTTTGGTCTTCAAATTCTTGATAAACCTCAAGAAAATCTGAAATTTTTGATTCAAAGAATAGTTGCATGTTGAGCTTTTCTTTTTGAGAGTATTCAACAAACATATCAATAATTTTTTTTCTGAATTCAGATGGTATTTCGGGGTTTGCCAAAAAAGAACCTTCGCCACATAGCTCTGCGGTGACTAATTTATTTTCGGGATATATTTTATGGAGATTTTTGTGTTCAGCGTCTGTCTGTTTGTTAGTAATGAGGTTGTCAAAATTATCTATTATATATTGTGTTTGTACTATCAATGAATTATATATTTCATCTTTTTTTGCTCTGCTGCAAGTTATGTTTGAATATAAACAAGGTGTACAATATCCTTGGCAATATTTAGCGCATGGAAAAGATGAAAAAATAAACACGGGTAATTTCCCATTATAACCGTCAACATAAAAGTAAAAGGGTTTTTTAATGGTATCATATGTATACTTATTTTTTTTACGTGCATTTATTCTTAGGAATATTGCAATCTTCTTGCTTTGTTCAACTAAAATTTTATTTGATTTTTTAAATAATTTAAATGTCGTAAATTCCCTCCAATCTTCCCTTAATGAATCAATGATTTTATATTCAAAATGATTTTTTTTAGCCATTTCAAGAATATCATCAAATGCGCAAAAATTTGGTAAAACGGTCAATATGGAACCATTTTCTGTTAGATATTCTGAAGCCTGAGATAAGAAAGTACTCCATGTGGAAAGATTTTCATCAAAAAAAGCAGATGCGACAACATCTTCTGATTTTATTTTCATGAATGGAAGATTGGCGATAATTAGATCATATTTTTGACTAACATTGTCAAAAAGAGAACCGCGATTAACTGTTAGTATTTTATTTAAATTATGTAAATTTATATTATCCTGAATATTTTTTATCGCATTTTTATTTATATCAACAACTAACCCAGATTTTGCATATTTACTCGCAAAAATACTTACAATTCCTGTCCCACCACCGATTTCTAAAAAATTTGTAAATTTAAAATGTTTTAAGGATTTTATAAGTATCTCAGAATCCAAATTGGGTTCAAATACTTTCGGATAAACAATAAATTTTTCATCTAAAATTTTTATTGAGTATTTATTAGATAAGGATCTAAATTTATTTATTAATTTCTTTTGATATCTAATTTCATCATTAATTTGTACTGAAGATGGTTTGGATATAATTGACATAAAAATTACCTATTAAAAATATATTCCAAGCTAGCCATTGCAGAATATAATCTGAACTCGGCTTGCTCAAAAGCTATTGATTTTTTTGAATGTAAAATTTCTTTGGTTATTTCTCTATCATGGTGAGCTGGTAAATAATGCATTATTTTAATATTTGGGAGAGCATTTTGCAAAAAAGCATTGTCAACTTTGAGTTTACCAAGTTTAATATCCAAAAAGTTTTTAGTATTTTTCCACCACTCGTCAACATATAAGATTTTTGCATCTGATAATGCTACTTTTATATCAGTTGTTATGGTCAACTTTCCGCCCCATTTTTTCCCCAATGCTTTAATCTTTTTATTGAAACTTTTGTTTTTAGAACTATATTTGCTTTCTGGAGTCAAGAAATATATATCCGCCCCCATTATAATCCCACCGTATGCAAAGGATTCCATAACACCGCTACCAAATGGAGGACAGACACAGCATATTTTAAGATTTTTGATTTTTTTAAATTCTTTTTGAATAATAGCCAGATCTGCAATAGTTTGTGTGGGGTGATTAAGACCGCAAAAGCCATCGATTATAGGTAAATTAGTATGTTTTAATGACATTTCTAATAATTTTCCTGTGTAATCTCTTATTACAAAAGCATCTACCCAACCTTCCAGTGATTTTAAAATATCTAAGAAATCCTCTCTATTTGTTCCGTCAAATTCTTTTGTTAAGTGCGGAATTGAGACAGTTGTGGCAATACCGCCTAATAATTGCATTCCAATTTTAAACGACATTTTGGTTCTCAAAGAGACCTCTGAAAACAATAGAGCTAAGCGTTTATTCTTTAATAATTGCTGTTTTTTGTTTTTACTAAAATCTATTGATCTGTTGATTAAGGCGGTAAGCTGCGTTTTGTTTAAAGATTGTATTTCTAGTAAATTGTTCATATAAACTTAGTTAAGTATCTGTTATTATAAATAGTTTTCGGTGCGATAGCGGAGAAAACACTTTATTTCCCCTCTAATCAAAAAAAAAATCAAATTTATTCCTTATTAAAGCCTATCAAAAGATCCGTAAATTAAAAGAAAAATATTTTTTGAATTGCGTATAATGGCTGCGCCTAATGCGAAGTTGCGGACGGGTAGCGGAGCTATCCGACAGGCAATTTCGTATAGGCGCTGTTGTGCGCTTGTCCGCCTGAGGCGGGAAGTTCCAAAAAACAAAGACTCCTTATTCTTTTCTTATTCCTTAATATTTTTTTCTATAAATTTAAATATTTCTTCATAGTTGACTGTGTTTGGATTTGATGTATCAATCTCAAGCGTCTCACCTTCAATATCTAGAACTCTACTACCAATACCAATTTTCGATAGAAATTTTTCTTCTCCAAAAATATTTTTTATGGCATGCTTACGCCCAGTATGAAAATCTTCAGATGCCAACCTTTCCTTATACCTATTAACAATAACCTCTCTGTCGGCTTTACAATGAATCTGTAACAATTTACAACCATATTTCTGTTTCAGTTCATTCAATCTCTCATTGTTTTTATCTGGCTGGAAATTAGCTTCTGCAATAATGCTTTTCCCTTTGGACAGGGAGGCATTAACAAAATAATAGGTAAATTCAAATGCCATTTTGCCCACTTTATCCCATTCGGATTTATCATGTTCCCAGCCTATTTGAGACCAAATAATTTCTTTAATTTCATCATTGCCGATGTTTGGAATATTGAATTTTTCAGAAATAATTTTCCCAAGTGTAGATTTCCCAGTAGCACCAAAACCAGAAATGAATATAAATATACTTTTGGCCATGTTTTTGTTTGATAATAAATTAATAAAGTTTTCTTCCTTATTCCCCCTCTTTAAAATAAATAATTCAATTTATTCATTACAGAAATGCGTCCGCCGTAGCGAAAAGAAAAAGTAAATTTCGCAAAATGGGCTACGCCTTATGCGAAGTTTGTATTCTAGGTATTTAATATCCGCTATAATAAGTGAATAAAAGGAGTATGAAATATGAGTATTTAGGTTTTATGATAGTGTTATGATTCTAATCTGTGGAGTAAAAAAGTCAACTCAAACAAAAATTAAACTTACAATTACCTTCTACTTTAATTTACTCACTCACCCTAAACACCTCTTCAAGCGTAGTCATTCCCTTCATCGCCTTGATCAATCCATCCTGTGCCATGGTCAGCATTTGATTTTTTATTGCCAGCTCTTCCATTTGGGTGACAGACAGTTTTTCTGATAAAATTACCTGTTCGATTTCTTTATTCATTACCATGATTTCATAAATACCGACTCTACCTTTATATTTCATCTCATTACACTTTTCACAGCCTTTACCAGTATAGAACTGCAAATTTGATAAATCAGGCCGATCAGGATGACCTTCGGGAATGGATTCTAGGATTTTTTTTGCGTTTTCTAATTCTTCAGGTTTTGCTTCATATTCTATCTTACAATCTTGGCAGATTCTTCTAACCAATCTTTGTCCCATAACCGCGTTTATTGCAGGAGCCAACAAAAATCCTTTCACTCCCATGGCTAAAAACCTTGGGATAGCGCCAGCCGCATTATTTGTATGAATAGTAGATAGAACCAAATGACCGGTCAAGGCAGCGTTTACCGCAACATCAGCAGTTTCCTTATCCCTCATTTCACCTACCATCACAATATCTGGGTCTTGTCTCAAAATTGATCTCAAGCCATCAGCGAATGAATAGTGTTTGCTATGATCAATTTGACTTTGATTAATCCCTTTTAGTTTATATTCAATTGGATCTTCAAGGGTAATTATTTTAGTTCCTTCTTTGTTTAATTGAAATAAAATTGAGTACAAAGTGGTTGTCTTACCAGAACCGGTCGGACCAGTGGTTATAATCATCCCATTTGGTCTAGCCATCTGTTCTTCAAGCCGTTTGGCTGCCAATCCTATCAATCCCAGCTTATCAAAGTCAACTCCCGCGGCAGAGGAATTCAAAATTCTCATCACCACGCTTTCACCATAAGCAGTTGGCAGGGTTGAAGTTCTGACATCAATTTTATCTTCCTTGGTTGCAATGCTAAATCTGCCATCCTGTGGTTTATCCGAAATATTAATTTTTAGTCCTGCAAGTAATTTAATACGGGAAATAATTTTTGACCATTTATCTTTTTCAATTTCCGCTGCATCATGCAGTATCCCGTCAACTCGTAAACGGATTTTTACATCTTTTTCTTCTGCTTCAATATGAATATCAGATGAACCTGATTCGAGCGCCGCCGCAATAACCAATGAAACCATGTCAGAAATATTAGTTTTCTTTACAGTTTCGTTTAATTTTTTGAAATCACGGCCAATATCTGTATATTTATTTAAATCTTCTTCTGACACACTTACTCCCTCAATCTTTTTTGCCCGAACAGGAATCTTATCATAGACTTTTTGTGCTTCCTTCAGGCTATTCTCTGAAATTTTATAAATTTCCACCTTTGCTCGGTTATTTTCTCCAAGTTGATATGCGTATTCTTTTATTTCCTCATTCTCTGGTTCAGTAGTCCCAATTCTCATTTCCTCTCCAATATAAAGGAAACAAATAACCCTCATGGATATTGATTTATCTTTTGGAATAATAGCGATCGTCTCTTGGCTGATCGGAAATCCAATCAGATCAATGTATGGCACTCCAGAAGATGTCGCAATTGATTTTGCACTGCTTTCAGTTTCTTTGATTGAAATTTCTTTCATTTTTTTCTCCAGCTTTTGTTTTGTTGAAACTTCTTCTATCTTTATACTTGTTTTTCCCCCATCATTGGTAGTTGAATCACTGACTTGACCTGATTTTAATTTTGCTGGATCTTTTAATAATTCTTCAATAGAACTCATATATTTATTTTAGTTGATAGATCATCCTGATATTATCAATTTTATCCTATTTTCACGCTAAAGCCAAATAAAAGTTGAAAATTTGCCTGTATATAACTAATTTGCGATATTTATTGGATAAGGTAAAATATAGTTCATAAGATAGTAAATGCAAAAAAATTATGTCACCAAGAAAGAAGCAAGAGCTTGATGAGAAGGAGGAAGTCAAGTCTACAACATCGACAAAAACAAAGTCTAGGGGGGGAAACGACAATGTTTCTCTTTTTACTTTGGCAGTTGTTGCCATTGTGATATTAGGCTTAATTGGGATTGTTTTTGGTTATACCAAAGACAAACTATCTGAATTGCAAAAAGGTGGTTCAGACAAAACAGTTGCCTTGGAAACACAGGTCGAAAATCTAAAGAATCAGATTACCGAATTGGTTGACAAGGCTAAAACCTTGGAAAAAGACAATCAAGAGCTCTTGATAAACTTTTTTGATAACAATCGCAAATTACCTCGAGATTTGGATGTCTCAACTTGGTTGGTTTACAACAATGATCAAGCAAGAATGCGGTTGCAATTCCCAGAGAATTGGGAAGTGGTCAGGGCTAAGCAGTTGAACGCTGATCAGCCTGCTACTACTGCGGAAGCAACTTCAGAGCCTGATGCCACCAAAGTTGCCAGTCGCTTGCAGTATGAAATAGTCCTCCAACCAAAGGAAACTCCAAATTTTGTTCAGGCCATTACCATAAAAGATGATTACATTGATTTTGCTGGTTTGAGTCTTGATGAAAAATATAGTATTTTCAAGGAATTGAATTTACTTGATCAGAAAGATTTCACTTATGGCAAAATGCTCTATTTTATTGATCTTGATGACAAGGACAATGAGATCCCGACCATTCTGATCTTGACTGAAAATCGAATTTTGAGAGCAACATTCAATCTTCTTGATAAAACCCTGCCAGACTACATGACTTATCGCAAGGATTTTGAGAGCATTATTTCTACTTTTGATTTGATTATCAAGGTTGAAGATATTGTTCCAGGTGACGCACAGTAAATTAAAATTCAGTTTATTTAAAAAAAGAGGCTTGACTTTAGTTCAGGTCTCTTTTATAATTTTATAAACCTTATCAAGATTTAAGTCCTAATTTATTTATGTCATTCTCAATCGGAATCGTTGGCCTACCAAATGTCGGTAAATCTACTACTTTTAATGCTTTAACCAAGAAGCAAATAGATATTGCTAATTATCCTTTTTGTACCATTGAGCCCAACAAAGGAATTGTTGAAGTCCCTGATGATCGTCTCGAGCAGTTGGCAAAATTATCAAAATCTGAAAAAATCATTCCAACCACGATTGAATTTATTGACATTGCTGGTCTGGTTCGTGGCGCGCACAAAGGTGAAGGTTTGGGTAATAAATTTTTAGCTACAATTCGTGAATGTGATGCAATAGCTCAAGTCGTTAGAGATTTTCACGCTGGTGATATTATCCATGTTGAAGGCAAAGTTGATCCAGCTTCAGACATAGAAACCATAAATTTTGAATTGATTTTTGCTGATTTGCAGACAGTTGAAAATTCACTAAAAAAAACCACTGACAAATTAAAAGGTTCATCAGCATCAGAAATGAAAATTATAAATAAGCAAATTGAGCTTTTAACTTTTTTGAAACAGAATTTAGAAAATGGAATTTTAATAAATAAAATTTCACTAGAGCTTGAGCAACACAAGGCCATCAAATCTCTCAACTTGTTGACTGCCAAACCCATGATTTTCATTTTGAATGTTGATGAGTCAGACATAAATACCCTTCCGCAGATTGATATTTTGCAAAATGAAATCGTCATCCCAATCTGTGCCAAGCTAGAATCAGAGTTAGCAGAGCTTGCACCTGAAGAAGTTTCTGAATATTTGAACCAGTCAGGCATTACCATGACCGGACTTGATCGCGTAATCCTTGAATCATACAAAAAACTGAATTTAATTACTTATTTTACTTCAGGACCAAAAGAAACTCGTGCTTGGACAATCACAGCTGGTACCCTTACTCCCCAGGCTGCTGGTAAAATTCATACTGATTTTGAAAAAGGTTTTATTGCTGCAGAAGTTGTCAATTGGCAAAAATTAATTGAAGCTGGGAGCGAAGTTGCTGCCAAAGAAAAAGGTCTGATTCACCTCGAAGGCAAACTATATGAAGTCAAAGATGGTGATGTCTGTGTTTTCCGTTTCAGTGTTTGAGTAAAAGTATAAAAAATTGAACGAAAATAAAAAAGCCACGATGATATCGCGGTTTTTAATATGGTTTATGCAAATAATTCTCCAATTCCCCGTAAAATCTTAGAAACGCACGCTTTTTATCTGGGTCTACAGCTGAAATTATTGAGGTTTGTTGCAATGCAATTTTCCCATCAAGTGATCTCTCGAAATTAACAACACCAAAAATATCAGTTCCTTTTTGCAGATCAGGTATTTGCCTTGGCTGAAGTTCAGTTAATGTGTGTACTAAATATAAATGTACCTGAATTAGGAAAAGTTTTCCACTAACAACATCAAGAATAAAACACAGCAATAGTTTCCAGTCATCATAGCAATTTAGAAAATCAGACACCACAAATAATTTTAAATATGATGAAGGCATATTTCTATCTTCCGCCGAATACATTTTTACTTCTCTCATTATTGATGGACTAAACCAATTGTCAGTTGCACCACTGATTTTTTGCATTATTTCAAGCAAGGGAACAACTATATTTCGCTTATTATTTTCACTTGAAGTGTCAAGTGGGGCAATACCAAACTTATTTACTTTCAGGTGAATCATTTTCCCTCCGGTCTGGTGAAAAGGACAAAATCATTTTTCAGCTTACACAATATACGCAAGATTGTCAAAAATAAAATAAAACTTCAGTAATATTAAACCCCACGAACATGACCAGCCTCGGGTCTTGCCTGCCGTAATCTTGATGAAGGCAAATCTGGGGGCGTAATGCGCGCTACCAACACTCTCACTTGTCACCCCTGAAATTAATTCAGGGCAGGCTCTGAATTTACTTGTCCATCGAAGTTTTAACGAAGATGGATTTCAGGGTATAATCAAGGTATAATCAAGCTATCCCTTTATACTCTGAAACAAGTTCAGAGTGACAAATTTAAATATATAAACAACAATAACATTTAACGCATCTTGCCCGTCTTCATCGTGAAGTCGAGACAGACTAAGGCTTTCAGGCAGGGTGTCAAAAAAACTTGCTTTAGCAATACCAATCACATACTTTATTATTCAACCCCACGAACACGGTAAGCATCGGGTCTGGGGGCTTTCTTGCCGTGTTTAAAACACAAAATAATTTTCATAAGTAGCAATTAAAGCCCCCAGTGGTTTTTGCTTACTTTTTGCCATCAAAAAGTAAGGCGCAAAGCGCAATCAATCACTTTTTTCAAAAAACCTGCTATAGCAAAATGATAACTTACTTTATACATTCAACCCCACAAACATGCCAAGCATCGGGTCTGGGTGAACAAGCGCGTCATCAAAACCACGAACTTGACAAAAACAATTCGCATTTGTTCACCCAGTGGTTTTTGCTTACTTTTTGCCACCAAAAAGTAAGACGCGAAGCGTAATCAATCACTTATTCTAAAAAAAACTTGTTTTAACAAATCAACAACTTACATTTAAATTTCATTGCTAGCCACTACTTTCAACAACCTCTCCTCTAAACGCACACACCAGCTATTCGCTGGAGTGTTTTTTTGCTAATACAAAAGCGGGTATATTCCCGCTTTTATAAAAATCTAAATTACAGATTATTCTAAAAATTTTATTTACATCATTCCACCCATTCCACCCATACCTGGTAACCCGGCACCGCCTGAAGATTTATCTTCGTCTGGTTCATCCGTCACAACACATTCAGTCGTCAGTAGCATTGAAGCTATTGATGCCGCGTGTTGCAGTGCAAATCTGGTTACTTTTGTCGGATCAATAATACCGGCTACTACCATATCTTCAAAAGTATCCTTAGCCGCATTATAACCCTGATTCCCTTCAAGTTGTTTAACTTTTTCTGCAATTACTGAACCGTCCTTACCCGCATTTCTGGCAATCTGTTTAATTGGTTCTTCAAGCGCCAGTTTCATTATTTCCACACCAACTTTTTCTTCTCCGTCTACAACCAGATTATCAAGAGCTTTGATCGCCCGAAGCAATGCCACACCTCCGCCAGGAACAATTCCTTCCTCAATCGCAGCTTTTGTCGCATGAATCGCATCTTCGACTCGCAATTTCTTTTCTTTCATTTCAGTTTCTGTGGCAGCTCCAATTTTTATCACCGCTACTCCGCCTACCATCTTCGCTAATCTTTCCTGCAATTTTTCTTTGTCAAAATCAGAAGTTGCATTATCCATTTCATTCTTTATCCGAGCTACGCGCTCATCAATTTTTGTTTTTTCACCTCTTCCTTCAACAATTGTAGTTTTTTCTTTATTAGCAACGACTTTAGCTGCCGCGCCAAGCATATTTAATTCAGTGTTTTCCAGTTTTAGACCAACTTCTTCAGAAATTACTTTACCGCCAGTCAAAACTGCAATATCTTCAAGCATTTCTTTTCTTCGATCACCAAAACCTGGTGCTTTTATTGCTAATACATTGAAGACTCCTCGTAATTTATTTACAACCAATGTTGCCAAAGCTTCGCCTTCAATCTCATCAGCAATAATCACCAATTCTTTTTTTCCTGTTTCAGCTACTTTCTCAAGTATTGGGACAATATCAGTTACCGCTGATATTTTTTTATCTGTAATTAATATATTGCAATCTTTGTATTCAGCTTCCATTCTTTCTGCATTTGTAACCATGTAGTGAGAAATAAATCCATTATCAAACTGCATTCCTTTTACCACATCAGATTTGATACCAAAAGTTTGTGATTCTTCAACCGTTAGAACCCCTTCTTTGCCAACTTTGCTGATAGCTTCGGCGATAATTTTTCCTATTTCAGGATCATTAGCCGAGATTGAGGCTACTTGAGTGATTTCTTCCTGGCTTTCAATTTGTTTTGACAGCTTTGTTTTCAGCTCATCAACCAAGACATTAACCGCTTTTTCAATGCCTTTCTTGACCACCATTGGGTTAGCTCCAGCTGCCACATTTTTCAAACCCTCGGCAATAATTGCTTGAGCTAAAATAGTTGCAGTTGTTGTACCATCTCCAGCCACATCATTAGTTTTAGTTGCCACTTCCTTTACCAATTCTGCTCCAACATTTTCAAATTTGTTTTTCAGTTCAATCTCTTTGGCAATAGTTACACCATCATTGCTAATAATCGGAGAACCAAAACCTCGATCAAGAACCACATTTCTTCCTCGTGGACCAAGAGTAATTTTTACTGCGTCAGCCAGCTGGTCAACGCCTCTTTTCAGGGCCTGTCTGGCTTCTTCATTGAATAGTATTTGTTTTGCCATAGAATTATTTCCCTATCAGGGTATGATTAATAAATATTTATTCTACAATTGCCAAAATATCTTCTTCTTTTAAAACCAAATAATTTTCAGTACCAATTTTGATCTCATTTGGTGAATATTTTGTAAATACGATTTTTTGTCCCACTTGAACACTCATTTGCACTCTCACCCCAGATTCAGATATTTTTCCCGGTCCGACAGCAATTATTTCACCTTGTTCAGGTTTTTCTTTTGAAGCTGTGTCTGGGATAATAATACCTGATGCAGTGGTTTCTTCACTGGTTAGTGGTTTTACCACCACATTATCATTTAATGGTTTCAGCATAAATTTTTACTTATTTTATTATTATTTCAATCCTTAACTATTTTTAGCAAATTGGCTTTCTTCTGTCAACAGTTCCTAGCATTGACAAAATATTTTTCTTGTGCTAAAAAATATTATCACTGACCTCCACCAAGGAAAGGGGAGTCTGATGCCAAAGCGAGTTGATGGTTTTGCCTGTGAGGAATGTGACGCACTATTCCCAACTATGGAAGACTGTGCAGATCATGAAGCAAACTGTAAAAATTTATTCGCCATGTTAAAGCCAGATACTCTACTCTGGGTAGATAGTACTTGTCCTGAAAGCTTTAAAGAAGATGTTCCTTCTAATGGTCCATTTATTGTTTCCGAGACTGATCCAGACGATATTTTATGTCGTCTCGTCAGCCATGAAATAGATATGGATGATGCCAAGTGTCTTCGTGAATATCATCACGGTAAGGAAAATAAGGAAAATGCTCATTTTGATGTTAGTATTACACTTAATTATTGCGCAATTGTTTTGGATGAGAGATATGAGGGGTTTAGCGGAGTATTCACAATTTCAGATTCGGTCGAAAATGTGTACGGATTTTTGACTGCATTCAACTCAAATGCTGGAGATTCTGTTGACATTGGTGATACTGCGGTTAATATTCATGTTATTTGCCAGAAGGGTGAGCTTGAAGTTGTTTCAGAATGGAAAACCTATCTTCGGAGACTTAGAATGCTTGGTAAACTGCTTGTCGCCAAGGGTCATCTCACTGAACGAGAACTTCCACCCGAACATATTTGTCTAAAAGCAGAATAATCTAAACGCTGATAAATTTTCAGTGTTTTTTATTAAAAAAGAAGTCAGATTAATGACTTCTATAACCCCTAAATATTTTTTGCTGTTGATTCAATCAGATCCAACAATAGGCGTGGAAAGCCTTCTTCTTTCATTCGTGTTCGCAGTAAGTTGAGTTGGCTTTCATTATTATCATCTGACAGTCCATTCCTGTGCGCCAGGTAAACCAAGCTAAAATATTTAGCCAAAGTAGTCCGATATTTTTTATCCATTGACAAAAAAAGATTTTGAATCCCAAACTTTACCAGCAAAGCAAAAAGCAAACTGTAAAAATCAAGCAAGTTTTTCATCTGGTTCTCCTTGCCCGCTAAGGAATTCTTAATGCTATGTCATTAATTATTCTTTGTCAATAATGTTTGCAATACTATTGCACAGCTGGAAAAAAATAATAAATTTCCCACCCAAAATGAATATAAATAATGATCAAATAAACTGATTACCAATAGGCCAAACCAGCTAATTACAAAAATTAGATTTTCTTCATTTATTTTTTTCTTCTTATCAAAAAAAGTATTTTTAATCAGCCAATATATTGATAAACAAAACAACAATCCTCCTCCAATCCCAAATTCAACAGTTAACAAAATTATTGAATTATGAGTCGGTTGATAGTACCAGCTTGGTTGATCTGGAGTCAGGCTCTTCAGTGATTCAGTATAGTTGCCTGGACCAACTCCAGCTAGCCAATTATTCTTGAAAATTTGCAATGCATCATTATATCCGCTCAATCTTTCTTCTGTCGATTTTTGTTCCAGCCTGGCAAACCCAGTTATTCGTGTTTGCGTTAAATCAAAATTAAACGCTGAAAAAATCATAAAAACCATTAGAAAAATCAGTAGAAATTTATTTCCAACAGATTTTAATCTCTCAAATTTCATTTTTATGACCAGAAAATAAAAAAATGCTAGACTCATTAACAATGCCAGCATTGCTGACCGTGAAAAACAGAAAAACAAGGCAATGCTATTTAACATAAAACCAATTACCAATAAATATTTTGCGAGCAAGTTTTTTTCTTTACTATAAATATAGATAATGAACAGCAAGCCAATGATTAACATCCCTCCCAAAATATTTGGATGGGGCAGTGAACCAAATGATCTCAATATCCTTTCGCCATTACTCTCAATTATTGGTGTCCCTAGAATTTCTGGTTTTTGACTCGCCATTCCTAGCCATTTGTTTGCCCCGACTTGTTGAGTTACAAACTGTTGAATTGCTAAAATGCTTTGAACTACAGTTGAGGCGACAAAAACATAAGCAATATTTAGAAGTCGCGGTTTTATAACCAGAAATACTGCGATTAGAGCTCCACCGAGTGCAAACTGTGAAATTTTATTTATAGCTAACTCCTGATTTTGAGCTAACAAAATTGATAAAATCGCAACCATTACGACGAGTAGAGCTAATAGCAGTCTTTTCCCTGAAAAATTATTGTTTTTCAAACTAATTTTTGTATAAACAAAAATTATTGTTAGCAGTACTATTAATCCCAGTAAAATCTCTGTGCCATATAGCGATAAAGTCCCATATTCATAATACCCACCATTGATTTCCGCTGGTTTATAGATCCATCTTGTCTGCCAAGGCAATAAAAAAATTAATAGGTAAATAAGATACTCGATTGTATATTTCAAATTTTTCATAATCAACGATTATTTTTCTATTATCTAAAATTTTCTCTCATGATTGACACTTTACTCTATTTATATTATATTATAACATTATGTTCCTTCACACCCAGGAGGCGCAGATGATACAATTGCTCTTTGTTTTTTTGTTTTTTACCTTGTTTTGTTTAATTATTGCCGTTATACAATACAAATCATTTATTCTAACCAAGTATCGAAAACATGCAAAGTGGTCAGTAATTTTTTTTCTACTTGCCTTTCTGTCAGCAATTTTAGTCAGCATCTCATTCATTAATATTAAATATCAAAGTAGCAACATCAAGGGCAATTTCTGTTCAATGGAATGGAGAAATATAAAAATTGATGCTGGTAATGACTCGATCAAATTATCAACCGATGTTGACGAACGATTTGCTTTACACACCAATCTATCATCATCCGTCTATGTTTTTCCGAGGTATTCTTTCGGTAAGGGTAATTCTGTTGTTATCACTCGTGAAGATTGGAGCAGTCAGTATTCTGACGATTCATCCCGAGGCTATGAGTTTATACTGGAATATTATGATGATAGATTTGATTATACCGCAGAAAAAAGTCGGGGCAAGTCAATTGTTGAGATATTTCATGTTTTTAATGATAATACTTGTTTTCATGAGCCATATTCTGGTGATCTCGGTTGGTCTCGTAACCCCTAGCTAGCACCCAGGAGGAACCAATGTGGTGGGTAGTCGTTTGGATTGTAGCTTTTGCTTGTCTGGTGGTCACATTTGTTGCAGCGGGGTTTTATTCTCGCAAAACAGAATTGCGTAAGAAAATAATTGCATATATTATCAGTCTAATATTTTTTTTGCTATTCTGTTATGGGATCGCACAATCAGTCGACAATCCCGAACAATCAGTTTCGGATACTAATATCGAACAAATTAACAAAACCAGTGGACAATGATCCACTTTTTTTATTTATTTATTAATGTTTTAAATAGTTCAGTAATTGAAAATTGGGGAATGATTTCTTTACATCTTTTTTCCCACAATTGGTTAAAATATTTTCTTCTATCAGTGCTATGCAGTTTTAGAATTGCATCATTCATTACCACATCATTGTTATTTTGTCCCAATTTATTTTTCAAATCAATTGATAGCTTATTTAGTTGAATTTTCCTAAATACATTTTCCAATCGCTTTGGTGAAATAATCAGCCAAACTGCTTGCATCCACGATCTCCTTGAGACTCTTCTTCGTTGATTCACTACATATTCCTGGCAATTTGGGAGTAATTTATTTATCCAAATATTTTCTTGCTGGATTTTTGCGTTTATTTTTTCTGGATCAAAAATAGGCACAAACTGTCTCACCCAGAAAGCCAAGTGCAGATCGTTTTCACCTGCAAACTTTTCTAAATTTAGATTTTTTTCATCAAGGAAAAAACTCAAGCAAATTTTATTTTTTTGTTTTATTTTTGTTGGTCTTCGTCCTAATAATTTCATCATCAAGGTTGTAAAAAATCTACAGCTCCAGATTCGCCCAGCCTGACAAACAATCGCAATGTCAATATCACCATTTTCCCTTGGGTTTGAATAGCTTAACTTATTAGTAATAAAAATAGCTTTAACAAAAGCACATTTTTTTAAGAGTTTTATATTATTTATCGCCAGTTTATATTTTTCATCTGACAACAAATAATTATCTTTTCGCAACTCAATAGTATCTTCTCTGTTTTTTAAAAAATAAAATCCTTCTCTGTGTCCCAGAAAGGATTCTAGATTTTGCAAACTATGAATTACTGCTTTGTCTGAAGTTACATTTCTTGCAATCAGATATTTATAGACCTCATTTGCAGTTAGCGGAAAGTCAAAAATATCAAAATAGACAATTGTTCGAAGTGTTGCTCTGTCTATTTCTGTTAATAACATATTTTCATTCAATACTTTTTTCAATCACTGGAATAGAGTTGTTCAATTGCTTGATTGACTCCGCAGAATTAATCTCTGCCTCTTTGATAAAAGCATCATTGATTTCAATCTGGTCTTCTTTTATTGCGATTACTTGATCGATCGAGACATAAACTCTCGGACCAAACCAGCTTTGTCCGACTATCAGGCTAATTATTTTTAGGCTGTCAGTATCAACTTCGAGATTATAAAGTTTACCAACCCTTGTCTTGCTCTTTTGGCAAACAACCGGCAGACCTTTAATTTTTGTGTACTTTATTTTCATCTTATGGTTGCTTATTTTCAGACTTAACATCAAGTATATTGTTTTTATTTAATTCAGCTTTCATTTTTGAGAACACTACTTTTTGTTGAATAATGGTCAAAATAGTTGTTATTAACCAATACAGAGTGAAACTGCTCGGTAGCCGTGAACCAATAAATATCGTGATCAAGGGCATGAAATAAACCATTGATTTATTCATTTCCGCCATAATATTTTCATCTTTTGCACCGGATTTCACCATGCCTGGGGCACTTTTGGTCATTAGCATCTTGGCTTGGATATATTGTCCAATACCGGCAATTATCGCCAAAATCAGACTTGGTACCAGCAAATCAAGAAACCCAAATGCCACAGTATTAAGATGTTCAGGTACTTGTATAAAAGAATAAATTCCTTGGATGCTATCACTTGACAGTACATCTCGTCTGAAAACAGAATAAATTGCTAGTAAGAAGGGTAGTTGGAGCAAGGTTGGTAGACAGCTTGAAAGTGGATTCACTTTATTATCTTTATAGAGCTTCATCATTTCTTTGGCCAGGACTTCCTTTTTATCTTTGTACTGTTTTCGTAGTGCATCCATTTTTGGCTGGATATCTTGCAAGGATTTTTGGGATTTTAAGGCTTTCCATGAAAGTGGCATCAACAATGCCTTGACAATGATTGTTAATAGAATTATTGCTACGCCTAAGTCATGTCCTGGGATAATATTATAGAGATAAATTAACAGATTTAATATTGGTTCATAAACAATCGTATTGTAAAACGCAATCATAGGTCTTTGTATTTTTATTAAGTAAAATACTTATTTATTTATTTTCAATCAATTGAGGCAAATTCTGATTATTTCTCATCAGTCTTTTTTTTCTTGGAAGCTTTTTTAGTTGCAGTTTTCTTTTTCTTTTCTTTTTTAACTTCAACAGCTTTAACTTCAACAGTTTTTTCTTCAGTTTCTTTTGTTGCGAGCTCTGCTTCTGATTGTTTTTCAATCACTTTTTCTTCAGCTGGTTTTTCGTTCATTTTGTTCTTATCCAAGATAGCATTTCCAGTTTCTTGTTCCCTGATGTTTATTTTTAGGCCAGTCAATTTTACTGCCAATCTGACATTTTGGCCATCTCGTCCAATAGTCAAAGAAAGTTGATCACTTGGAACAATTACAACTGCGGTTTGTGTAGTTTCATCCACCTCAACCGAAGTAATTCTAGCTGGCATGAGAGCATTGGCAATGTATTTCACTGGGTTAGTATTGAATTCAATAATATCAATTTTTTCTCCATTTAATTCAGCGATTATAGTTTGAATTCTAGAGCCTTTTTGCCCAATGCATGACCCAATTGGATCAATGCTTTCATCATCAGTATGAACCGCCACTTTGGCTCGGGAGCCAGCCTCTCTGGCAATCCCTTTGATCGCGATTGTATGATTGGCAATTTCAGGGATTTCAGTCTCAAACAGCTTTTCTACAAATAATGGAGTCGCTCGAGACACAATTAAATTTGGGGCCTTGATATCCTCACCAGCAGACAATAGAACAATTTTTATTCTATCTCCAAGATGGTATCTTTCGTTTTTAATTTGTTCTTCAAATGGTAATAGAGCATTGGCGTTTCCAAGGTCAATAACAAAATTTCGTCCATCTCTCTTTTGAACAATTCCAGATAAAATTTCTCCTTCGCGTTTTTTGTATTGAGCATAAATAATGTCTCTCTCTGCTTCTCGTAGCTTTTGTATGATAACCTGTTTTGCAGTTTGCGCCGCCATTCGTCCAAACTCTCCAGGGATTTCAAGTGGTGTGCGTACAATATCATCAATTTTGTATGATTTTTTTATTTCTTTCGCCTCTTTTAATTCAACTTCAGATTTTGGATTAAATTTTCTTATAGTTTCTTCCAGTTCAATTTCTTCTTCAGTTTTTTCAACCTGTTTACCAATTTTTTCCATTTCTTCTTTTCTTGCTTCCCTTAACTGTTTTAATTTTTCAATATCCGCAATTTCTTTTTCAGTCAGATTTTCAACCACTATTTTTTCATCAAAAACTTTTAATTCTCCAGTTTCCAGATTATAATCAGCTACGATATTTTGATTTGGTTCACCGAAATCTTTTCTAAAAGCTGCTGCCAAAGCAGAATTGATTGTATCGTAGACCGCTTCTTCTGTGATCCCTTTTTCAGCACTGATTTGTTTGATAATGGTTTTTAATTCATTCATATTATTGATAATTATTACGCAGGTATTATACCTTTAAATACCTAAATTATAAAAATTTAAAAAATAAAACAGTATATTTTCTATACTGTAATCTGATTATAGCACAGTTATTTATACTAGTCAATTACTATTTAGCTCTTGTCAAATTTATTCTTTTGTGATAATGTTACCACAGTTAATTAAATATTGATTTTATTTCTATTTTGCTCATGGCCATTGATTAACCTCCAGTTAATCACAAAATAGCTAAAATTAAGTAAATTATGACAGATCACTATGAGCTTCTGTATGTTGTTTCAATTAAACACACAGGAGACGAACTGAATTCAGTAATGGAATCAGTCACTAGTCAGATTATTGATAAAAAAGGTGAAATTACCTTAAATCAAATTTTTGGCAAACAGCGTTTGGCATATCCAATAAAGAAGGTGACTCAAGGAACATATGTTGTTGTTGAGTTTGACATGCCAACAGAAAATCTAAAAGAACTAGACAAACAGTTGACTCTAATTAATGAAGTTTTACGCTTTTTAGTTGTAAAGAAAAAAGTCAAAACAACCGAAGAATTAGAAAGGGAACAAAAAATTCAAGACAAAATATTAAAAGGCAAAGAAGAAGAATTGGCTGCTTTGGACAAAACCGCTGTAAAAGAACAGCCAGTTGTTGAAAAAGTTGATCAGCCAGTAGTTGCCGAAGTCTTACCGCAGTCTGTTGAATTAAAACCAGAGGTTGAAAAATCAGTTGTAGAAGATTTGGCCGTTGAACCGGCAGATGAAAAAGTTGAGCCAAAAAAACAACAAGAAGCCAAACCGATTGAAAAGACCAAGTCTGAAGAACCCTTGATCATAAAAGAGAAAAAGGAAAAAGGTAAAATCAGTCTTGATGATCTTGATAAAAAGTTGGATGAGATATTGACTGATGACATTCTATAACAAAAATAACAATTAATTTCATCATTTGTAAAAATTTCTTATCAAAGGTTTTTTACAAAAACTGAATCAAAATATCCCTATGAATTTAAACAGAGCAATGATTATTGGAAATCTTACACGAGATCCAGAATCAAAAAAAACACCACAGGGAACAACCGTCACAACATTTTCTGTCGCCACCAATCTTGTTTGGAATGATGCCAGTGGACAAAAACAAGAAAGAGTAGAATATCATAATGTAGTTGCTTGGCGGAAACTAGGAGAAATCTGTGCTCAATATTTGAAAAAAGGTAGCAAAGTTTATCTTGAAGGTCGTTTGCAGACTCGTGATTGGGCGGGACAAGATGGAGTCAAGCGTTATCGAACCGAGATAGTCGCTGAAAATATGATTATGCTTGATCGAGCTGGTTCTTCAAACTTTACTCCTGCTTCAAATACTCAAATTGACACAGCACCAGCCGGGACAGTCATTCCAGAAGATGATAACAAACATTCCGATGATGATAACGGTGATGATATCAAAATTGAAAACATTCCATTTTAATTCAATTATAAATCTTTAATGTCAGACATTGGCTTGATGAAATAAGCCAATTAAAATATTTAGATTAAAAATAGTTATGTATAATAAAAAACAACCAATAGTCGAAAAAGCTTGTTATTATTGCGTCAATGGTTTAAATGAAGTTGATTACAAACAAGCAACTCTTTTGCAGAAGTTTGTCTCATCTTATGGCAAAATCGCCCAGAGACGCCGTAGCGGATTATGTTCAAAGCACCAAAGAAAAAGCGCCAACGCTATCAAACGCGCTAGATTTATGGCACTTCTACCGTATATTGCAAAATAAATTATATTTTTTATGTTGGACATTAGTCAGGTAAAGCTTGGCACCGTTGCCAAGGTTGATGGTGAACCCTATGTTGTTATCTGGACCCAGCATGTTCAGATGGGCCGTGGTGGTGCGATTCTTCGCGTCAAAATCCGCAATCTATTGAACGGCGCTGTTTTGGAAAAAACCATGAAAGGTGCTGACAAATGGGAATCAGCTGACCTCGAGAGAAGTAAAGCCACATATTTATATCTTGCAGGTACCGAAGTTTATTTCATGGATTCAAATACCTACGAACAATTCAGTTTGGACAAAGAAAATATCGGGCATTCAATCAACTATTTAGTTGAAGGCACATCAGTTGATGTTTTGATTTTCGAAGGTAACCCAGTATCCATCCAGATTCCCACAAAAATTAAAATAAAAATCACTGAAGCGCCTCCTGGAATAAAGGGTGATACCGCCCAAGGAGGTAGCAAGCTGGTAACTCTGGAAACAGGACACAAAATTTCTGCTCCGCTATTTATCAAAGAAGGTGAAGAAATTATCGTCAATACAGAAACTGGACTATATGTAGAACGAGCTTAAATAAAGAAAAACTGCTATCAATAGCGGTTTTTTGATATCATAAACTTTACTGATTTTCGTAAAATTAAAGTATTGACATTTTATGAAATATTTGTTATGACATAGAGTCAGTAAGCCACCGACAAGGAGACGGACATGTCCAGTCAGAGATCCTATGCAATTATTGGTATTAGAATCCCCGTGGAAAACATCTTTCGAGCAACCGAGATTAGAGGTTGTCATCATCCATTGCAACCGTTCAGATTTTGTCCTGATTGTGCCAAACCTATGTGGACCAATGGGCCAGATAAACCAACCGTTTCCTATATTAACTTTGAGAGCAATCGTGTTATTGGTCTGCCTCATTATATTACCTGGGTCAAAACTCATTTCAAAGAAGGTAGAGGCGTCAATAATTATGTCTTTATTGGCTTGATTGCGAAAACTGAATTCCCACCGCTTGTCGGTAAGCATGTTGAGAGTTGTGATCTTTCCTTTTTTGAAACTACCAAAAACTCTTTGAAAACACTTCTTGACCCTGATGGCATGTGGGATGAAGCAGAATTCAAACTCTGGGGTATGTCCGATTATGTCTAGTCGGAAGGGAGACAAACCATGACTACCAATGAAAAATCAGCAAAGCAGAACCTCCTGTATCGTTTTGACTGGATTGTCGATGATTTAGTTGTAATGGTTGTTCTGGATGATAAAGCTCCATTGGATCGTAGTCCTGTGATCTCCGATGCTTTGTACCATATTGGCAGGAACTATTTCATTGGTTCACTGACAGTTATCACAGGATATGTTTGGAATAATAATACTTTGTTTGGTCCAGTCCCAGTTTCAGTCATTGTAACTGTTGAGAAGTATGAAAACGATTAAATATTCGTAAAATACGAGTATTTTTTATTTTTAAACATAGAACTTGACTTTATGTTGATAAATTATTACAATTATTTTTCACCTGCAACCGAGGAGACCACAATGCCAACCTCCGAACTGATCAAATGCCATTGTTTATCAACCGAGCAAGAAAAATTTGTTCATCGAAATAATATCAGAGAAAGAGTCGGGGTTTATGCCGTAATCATTGATCAAAATGAAATTCTTCTGACACCATTGTCCAATGGTTTACATTTTTTTCCAGGTGGAGGCAAAGAGCCATGGGAGACATTTGAGCAGGCAGTGAAGCGAGAAGTATTTGAAGAATGTGGTCTAGACGTCAAATTAATTCGAAGTCTGTCTCCAACAGAAAACTTTATTATTGATTTTGATGGCCAAGCCTATCATCTGACATCAATCTATTTTCTTGCTTCTGTCTCAACTCGAGAGCTTCCAGATACTTCGAAAACTCGGGAGTTTTGTGAAAGACAACCAGTTTGGGTTTCGCTTGTTGATTTTGACCAATCATTGCTACCAAAAGATCAGGATAAATTCATGGCAGTAATTTTCGAAGCATTAAGTTTGTTTCCCTAAACAAAACACCGGTTATTACACCAGTGTTTTTTCGTCTAAATATCCTTACCTGGTTAGCTTTTAGATCTGCTCTTCCGCGATCGGTCCAACTTCTATTGCTTTCCAAACTTCTTTTTTTATTTTTTCAATTAATTTTGGATTTTGTCTCAAATAATCTTTAGCCGTTTCTCTGCCAACCCCAAGTTTTTCTTCGCCATATGTATATGAGTTGCCTGATTTTGATAAGATTTTATACTTTAACCCCACATCAAGTACATCACCAGGGATGGAAATTCCTTCATTATACATAATGTCAAAAGTTGTTGTTTGAAATGGCGCCGCCACCTTGTTTTTTACAATTTTACATTTGACTTGGTTCCCAATAATTTCTTCTCCTTTTTTTATTTGTGCCGATCTCCTAACTTCTATTCGGACAGAAGAATAAAATTTTAAAGCATTACCACCTGTTGTAGTTTCTGGGTTGCCGAAAAAAACTCCGATTTTATGTCTTATTTGATTTAGAAAAACTACAGTGGTTTGTGTTTTACCAACAATGCCAGCCAGTTTTCTTAGGGCCTGACTCATTAATCTTGCTTGGAGTCCCATGTGTTGATCTCCCATTTCCCCCTCAATTTCAGCTTTTGGTACCAGCGCAGCAACTGAATCAATAATTATTGTATCCACTGCATTTGATCTTACTAAGGTTTCAACGATTTCCAGAGCTTGTTCACCTGTATCAGGTTGAGAAATTAATAACTCATTTATATTTATTCCAATCTTTTGTGCATATTCTGGATCAAGTGCATGTTCAGCGTCAACAAAGGCCGCAATCCCGCCTCTTTTTTGAGTTTCAGATGCAATGTGTTGTGCCAAAGTAGTTTTTCCTGATGATTCTGGTCCATAGATTTCAATTATACGACCTCGTGGCACACCACCAACGCCGAGAGCAATATCAAGAGATAAACAACCCGTTGGAATAGAATCAACTTCCATCGCCTTTGCTTCCCCCAGTCTCATGATTGAACCTTCACCGAATTTTTCTCTTATTTGCAAAATTGCTTCATTTGCTGCTTTGTTTTTTTCATTTTCCTCCACACCATTTTTTGTCTTTACCATAAATTTATTTTTCATTAGTTCAGAAAATGTAAACTTAAGCTATAATTCACTTAAATTTTATCATTAATGACACTTTCATAATTATTTCAAGCATGGATTTATTTATTTAACAACGACAAGCAATGTTATTACTATTCTACAATAATCTGTTTATAAATAGTATTGGATTGGCTGTGTTTTTTCTTTGCTGTTATTTTAATCACATTTAATCCTTTTTGCAAATCAAGCTGTACCGAGAAAATTCCATCGCGGTCATAAAGTACTTGTCTTGAGTTTATTGTTAATTCAACTTCTTCCTCTGTTACCCCTTTGATTTCAAGGGTTGTATTCTGGGTAATTATACTATTTTCACTTGGTTCCTTTATAATCAGTTCTGGCGGTGAAAATATTTTACTGATACTAAAGCCAATATAGGTAAGTATTATAACAAATAGTAACAAAATAAAAAAAGCCTTTATCTTTTTTGGCTCCAAAATTTTGTTTAGAAATTTTGAACCTAGGCTTAAGTTATTAATCTTTGATTTATCCTTTTTTTTGGTTTTCAAATATAGATTTTTTTCTCTTTCATGCAGAGAAATCAATGATGATGCATTCAGTCCGAGTAGAGACGCATATTTTTTTAGAAAATTGTGAGTATAAATATCAGCCGGCATTTGATCGTATGCATCATTTTCCAGAGCTTGCAAATATCTAGTATTGATCTGAAACTGTCTCGCGATTTGGTTCATGGACAAATTAAGTTCTGATCTATGCTTTTTTAATATTTCGCCTAGAGTTTCAATTGATTTCAAGCTTTTACTTTCAAAATTTGCCATAGTTCAAACAATTATTGGTTTTTGTCCTCGTCATCTGTATAGTCAAGTTGATTTATCTCATTATCTTCATCATCATCTTTTTCTTCATCTAAATCAGTCTCATCATCTGCGATATTGATTTTATCATCTTGTTTTTGGTCTCTTCCACGAAAAACAGATGGAGTTGGTTGATCAAAATCTTCTTCTGACATTAGGATTTGTCTTGGCCTAGCTCCATCAGCTGCGCCGACAATGCCTTTTTCTTCCAAAATATCAATCAGTCTGGCAGCTCTGGCATATCCGATTCTCAATCGTCTTTGAAGCAGTGAGGCAGAGGCTTTCCCGGCTTGAAGTACAACGCTCTTTGCTTCATCAAACAATTCATCATCAGCTTCATCACCACCAAAATCAAAACTTGATTTATTACTTTGTTTTTCTACGATTGATTCATCATATTCAGGTTCTCCAGCCAGTTGCTTTAGGAAGTTTACCACATTTTTTATTTCTCTGTCACTTACAAATGCCCCTTGTAATCGTCTTGGTTTTGATAGTTCAGCCGTTTGGAATAACATATCGCCTTTTCCAATTAATTTTTCAGCACCAATTGAATCAAGAATAGTTCTTGAATCCATTGATGAGGCAACAGAAAAAGCAATTCGTCCTGGTATATTAGCTTTAATCAAGCCAGTAATAATATCAACCGATGGTCTTTGGGTCGCTACTACCAAATGAATACCAATAGCTCGTGCCATTTGAGTTAGTCTGATTATACTTCCTTCAACTTCTGCTGATGCCGCAGTCATTAGATCAGCCAGTTCATCAATCACAATGACAATGTAGGGCATTTTCACTTGACTATGTTCATTATAACTTTCAATGTTTCTTTTTCCTGCTTTGGACAAAATATCAAATCTTTGATCCATTTCATGTATTGCCCAGCGCAAAGCATTGATTGTTTTTGTGACATCAGTGATCACCGGTGTTAATAAATGTGGAATCCCATTATATACAGTAAACTCAACTCTTTTTGGGTCAACTAATATTAATCTCAATGTTTCAGGACTATTTTGATATACCAAACTTAAAATTATAGTATTCAAGCAAACACTTTTACCTGAACCAGTGGCTCCTGCAACTAGTAAATGTGGCATTTTCCCTAAATCACAATGCCAATTTTTTCCGCTTACATCTTTGCCTAGACCTAGTGAAAGTTTTGATTTTTGTTCTTGGAAATCTTTATTGTCAATAATTGGTCGAAGTGGTACCAGCGCGGGCTGGTGATTTGGAACTTCTATTCCGACAAGGGATTTTCCAGGGATTGGAGCTTCAATTCTGATTGGGTGAGCTGCAAGAGCGAGCGCAAGATCATTGTTTAAGGTTGTTATCCTAGATAGTTTAATTCCTTCAGCTGGTTTAAATGAATACTGGGTAACTGTTGGTCCGACATTAACCTCTCCCATTTCTATATCTATACCAAAATTATGCAAAGTACTTTCAATTCTTTCCATTGCCAGATTTACATCACCACTTTTTGGCTTTGTTGATTTACCATTAAGTAAGCCCAGTGGCAAATCATATTGCAGATTCCTAAATTTACTTTCAGCAAATTTATTTTCAACTGCAGTTGGTGTTTTTTTAAATATTCCACTTGTTTTAATTGGTTGTCCAATCGTTTCAAGACCTTCGTTTTCATCTTCTTCAAGCTCAATCTCTTCAGTTTCATTTGTTTCACTTTCTTCTTCATCGTCGTCATCATCTTCTTCATCAAAATCATCATCATCTCCGGAATTTCGTTTTAGCGGATTTGACACAAAGCTCCCGATATTAGAAAGTTTTGTTCGGTCTAATAGTGTTTCAAGGGTTGTATTAAATATTAATAAAATTGAAATAATGGTAAAGGCCAGTAGCAGTACAACGCTCGCCCAGAAGCCTAATCCTTGATTTAATGGGTAGCTCAAGGCCAACCCTGATAGTCCTCCACCCAGTCCGGCAAAAGCATAATCAGTTGCTGTATCCAAAATATTTCTAGTAACAATTAAATGAATTAATCCATTAAAACTTAGTATAAAGATTAGTATACCAAGATAATTAATCCATGTAGGTGCATATTTGCTCGGTTGGGTTAGAACATACGCCAAACAAATTAAAATAATCGGGAATAAATATTTTGTCAGTCCAAAAGCAATAGCTAGTGCCATGCTTATAAGCTGTCCGGCTGAACCCGCAAGGTCTAAAAAGCTTAAACTGCTAATAACTGCAAGGGCAAATAAAACAACGATAAAAATTGCTTTTTTTGTTTCAGGGCTAAGTGAATAATATTCTTCTTCGACTTGGACTTTATTTTTTCTGGGTCTTCCTCGTTTCGCCATATTAATAAATACTCAATAGGCTTAATCTATGAGTTAGGTTATTATTTAATGTACTAATATTTTATCATAAAATTGAACATAAATGAAGAAATTGGCAAGATTAATCACAGCAAATGTCTTTATTGTCTAAATAAAAAATCCCTTTAAAAGCAAAAGAAGCGATTCCACACGGGAATGCTCCTTTTGTAAAAGGGATTTCTCCCTCAAATGAGCAGACAAGTTATTCTCTAGTAAAAGAACTAGAAAATAGAGGAGAGAGAAGCTTGCCTGCCCATTTCAAGAAAAAATAACAGTAGCACAGATGAGAAGGAGTCTCGTGGGATCAATTAAAATAAATAATATCCCCGTATCTCCCCCCCACATCTCTACTACCGTATATTTTGATGAACTTAACAATATTGTGAGGTAGAGGAAAATAATATAGTTTTGTATCTGGCCAATAAAAGAAATTTTAAAGCCTCGCAAAACTATGGAAGTATTTAATTCATTGCCAAATACGGTGTTGAAACCAAATTTAGCTAACGAATCTCTCTCCTCCACATCACAATAGTGTTAATATTTGGAGAATGTATATAATCAGTACAATGACATAGAAGAAGTTTTTTGCCTTAATTAAGGTCTTGGATATAACTTAATACCTTGGTAAGGCAGTGTTTATAACTATAAACTTGCGTAATCGACGAGTCGATAAAGCGAGTAAATAGAGCTCTCTCCTCTACATCATGCTACTGACTATGCTAAGTTGTATTGATCATTTAACTAAGCATTATATCATAAATTTGAATAAATGTCAATAGGTGCTGACGGAGCCTTGTTCTTTTCTGCTAAAATTAGCCACAAAACAATGTCAGAAAAAGATGACAAATGCTTGGAGCGCTCAAATTTAGTTTGACATACTTAAATGATTGTTATAAGGTTATTTTTACCCTGAAACAGGAGGCGCCATGGACCAGACTGCCAAGTTCATTGAAAAATATGAGAATCTCGCTAAGATGAAATATTTGTTTAATCTGCTAATACCGAGAATCATGGAAGTTGTCGGTCTCGCCCTGATTTTGCTTATTATGATTCTGGCGACAAAAGTTAATATCGTCATAGTATTTGTTTATTCAATTTTATGTTTATTTGTTGCTTTCACATATTTTCTTTTTTTTAGAGTTTTCTTGAAAAATTTCAATATTGTTCGTATTAAATATGTTGACAATGGGCAAACACAATATCTATTTGCTGTTTATGAGTTGTCTTCAGGCAATCGATTGTTAGTTCTTGATCAGTTCGATCCGATGACAAAATTATATTCAATTGATTCTGCCTTTGATGCTTTACAATTTTTTCGTAATATTGAGTGCCAGTTCGCAGGTAAAGATTACATTGTCCGCAATAGTCTTAGCTTTATTCCGATTGATGTTAGATCATATTTGATGAGTAAATTTCTCACGATTAATTTTTCCGCTTTGAAACAAAGTGATCCGTTGTTTGGAGACGATTCTGAAGTTCTTGAATTGAAGCGTAGGCTTAAATTTGAAGTTTATACTTCAAACGATGTCTCTGTAATTGTCGCTAATATATTGTCCAATGTGTCAACTACGATTTCCAGCTCAAGTTTCATGCCAGGTTATATTATGGTAGAATCCCGAGTGGAAATTAATCTCAAACAACAAGACAAACATCACCAATTAGTTTACCCGCGCCTTAGACTTGTTGTGAAAAAAAAGTAAAAAGAAAAAATCCTGTGCCTCGTCACAGTTTTTTATTTTTCATTGACAGGGTTAAAATGAAATGTTATATTTTATTTTAATAAAAGTAGTAAATTTTCATAATTATCCTGATTTATTCTGTTTTCCATCTTATTCCCCCAATATTTCACTATTTAATTATTTCCATATATCAATTAACAACTATAATCATTTAACATAATTCACTACTATGAATTTAATACCAACAGTTATAGAAAAAACCCACAATGGCGAGCGCGCCTATGATATTTATTCTCGTTTATTAAAAGATAGAATTGTTTTTCTTGGTACCCAGATTACTGATGCAGTCGCCAATACTATTATTGCCCAGCTTTTATTTTTAGAAAGCGAAGATCCAAAAAAAGATATTAAATTATATCTAAATACCCCAGGTGGTTCAGTTTCAGCTGGATTAGCAATCTATGATACAATGCAGTATATCAAACCTGATGTTTCAACCATTTGTATTGGTCTTGCCGCTAGTATGGGCTCGGTATTGCTTGCAGCTGGTACAAAGGGTAAACGATTTTCTTTGCCGAATTCAGAAGTAATGATTCATCAAGTCATGGGTGGTGCGCAGGGGCAAGCATCAGATATAAAGATTGCCGCCGAGCATATTTTAGATACCAAAGTTAGATTAAATAAAATTTTATCCAAGCATACGGGACAAACTTTAGCAAAAATTGAAAAAGATTCTGATAGAGACAATTTTATGACTGCCGACGATGCCAAGAAATACGGCTTGATTGATAAAATTATTGAAAATAAATAATCTACTCAAAGAATTTCAAAAACCAGCTTTTCGCTGGTTTTTATATTAGAAAAATAAACATTTATTTAATCAAGTATTATTTCCGTCTAAATTCAAATATTTCTCTAAAGGCTAAAAATTCAGAAAAAATACTATCTTTATAAAAAATACTTATAAAATCATATAAGTAATGTCTTGTTGTGTATAAAGTGTGAATAGAAAATTAAATATTGTTATTTGGCTGGTTATGATTTAAATGATATAATACAAGTAGACAATCAAGCTAAAATAAATTGTCTAGTTTTAGAGAAAAAAACTCTATTGACAATGTCAAAATTTAATGATATTATTAACTGTTAATTCGCAAGAATTAGTTATAAAACCTGTTTTGATAGGCAGACACGACAAGCATGGGATTTTTGTTTTAGGTAATGCCAGGCTCCGGCTCGGTATATCCTAAATGAAAATTTCTTGTCTGCCTTTTATAGCAGGTTTTGTGTTTAAAAAAAAGTGTTTTCACACTTTTTTCTTTTATTTTATTATTCAATTGTAGGTGGTGTTTGTTCAGCAATTTTTTCTTTAGCTTCAGCTTCTTTTGCCACTGGATCAACACCCCTTAAACACACCTGTTGCCACGGTACATAATGACTTCTGTATGTCTCGGTTTTTTCTTCACCAGTAGCATAAGTTATGGTTCTATAAAAAACAGCATCAGCTCCAGCATGAGCACTTTCAATACACTTAGTTTGTCCTGGTGCCAAATCTTCAGAGTCAATATATTTTGTTGGCCCAGGTGAGGTAATATTGAAAATTTGAGGATATGTTTGCTCCACAGTTCTGCCATCATCAGTCCCATAAATTTCAAAAATCAATTCATTGCCTTCAATTTTAGTCTGAATTAATATATGTTTTGCTGTGTCATTCACGAATCGGAAATCAGGTTTTGGTGAGTAAATAGTTGCATCTGTCCCCGCAGGTTCATAATAGGATACTCGGTAAGAATGATTTTTTCTTTCAGTAATGTTTACCCCTGTATCAAGTGCTGCTCTAAAAATTGTTGTCCCAACCTGGCATAGTCCACCACCATATTCAGGAATAGTTTTGTTGCCCTTAATTACCAATTCCGGCAAGTAGCCATTTGAGCCATCAATATTTCCTAGAGCTTTGACCAGAGAAAACTCTTCACCTGGAGCAATTAATACTCCATTCAAAGCTGCCGCTCCGACTCCAATATTATGTCTTCTGTTCGCAGGACTCCCGCTGAAGTTTGATTTCCCAACACCAACTAATTCTTTTATCCCGTAATCATTAATTGTGTCCATTGAAATGGCTGGTTCAGTTTTTTCAGTCACTATTTCTATCTCAAAATTTCCATTTTTAAAAATTTCTGCCTTTATTTTTTCAATACTTTCATCCTTCAATATTTTCACTCCAGTTTCACTAGCTTCAAATTCAGTTACTCGGCCATCTTTCATTTGGAATTTAGCATTCCTTGGTTCTTTTTCTATCTGCTGACCAAAAGCCTCAAGTTGACCAGATATAATCTCGGGATTTAGTGTTGTTAGAGCCTCATCGTCCTGTTTTGTTAGAATGATCCAATAAATAAAATTTTTCCACAAGACTTCATATTTATTATCTTCGAAGTCAAAAGTCAATGATTCAAATTTATCAATTAATCCTCTAATTTCATCTTCTTGTTTTTCTGCCATTGCTTTTGTTACAGTTGGTTCCTCGGAAATCAGAACTAATTGTATTGGGTTATTTTCAAGCTGTGAAATCTGTTGTTCAACCTCTTGGAAAGATTTATTGAAATTAAAAGTTGTCCCAGCGCTTTCCTCTGAAAAATCAAGTGTATATTTTTTATTTTTTTCATTAGTGATTTGAATAATTGGTTCGGAATTTTTTGCTGGAGATGCAAAGCCGGCAAATTCATAAATTAAATTTTCTTGGAGTTTATTTTTACTTAGCTCATAGTTTACCTGCACAGTTTTACCAAATAAAACTAATTGAAGTCTGTCTAAATTTTTTATGAAAATATTCCCATTCCGCCCTGTATTATAGGCTTCAGCTATAATTTTTTGGACATTTATTATAACTAAATTATTCTCACCAATTATTGGTATGTCCTTTTCAACCTCATTGTATTTGAATTTTAAACCACTATCATAGATCTTGCTTATTTTATTTCCGATGATTTGTTCAGCTTGTTCTGGTGTCATCCCTGATAGATTTAAGTCATCTACTTTTACTCCTGACATAATTTTCCCACTGTATAGATGGGCCAACCCAATCAGACCCAGATTGACAATAAACAGTATTACCAAAAATACCCCTAATATTATCAGAGAGTACTTTAAATTTTTTGGTAAAGTATTTATACTTATTTTTTTCATATAATTATTCTTCAATTTCATCAACTTTTATTTTAACGCTAATATTTTTTATTATTTTTTTTAATTTGATAATCAAAATTCCGTTCTTGTATTTTGCATCAATATCATCAGCATTGACTTCTGTCGGTAATATAATTGATCTGGAAAATTTTCCCCAATAACATTCTTTATAAAAATAGTCGCATTCAGACTTGGTTTCTTCATTCTTTCGTTCACCTTTTATTGTCAATACATCTCCTTCAAGCAATACCTCCAAATCATCCAAATTTGCTCCAGCCATTGTCGCAACAATCACTATTTGTTCATCTTTTTCATAAACATCAAGTGCCAGTTGTCCTTCATTCTCTGCTTCAATCTCATCTGATAAAAAAGGCGAAACAAAATAGTCGTGCTCTGGCTCAAGAAATTTGCTTTTACTCGGATATTTTATTTGTTTGATAAAAAAATTATCAGCAGAATCTTCTGCATTTAATTCACTTAAATGTTGTTGCCACAGTTCTGGCTCAATTTGTATTTTTCTTTTTTTCATTAGTGAAAATTATATTAAAATTATACGAATATTTGCTTGATTTGTCAAAAAATCTCCATCGCTGGAGATTTTTTTATTGAACAATGTTTTAAACTTGTGCACCTTCACCACTATCTGCTTGTCCTCCGATTGCTGATACAGTTTCGACTTTTGAATCTTTCATTGCCGATTTCAAATTGCTACCTGGCTTGAATCTTGCAACTTTTGTCGGATTGATTGTAATTTTTTCTGATGGATTTTGTGGGTTGACACCTTCTCGTCCTTTTCGAACAAAAGCTGAAAAGCTTCCAAATCCTGTGATAGTTACTTCATTACCATTTTTTAATTGTTTGATTACAATCTCGACCATTGCGTCAATCATTTCTTCCGCTTGTTTTTTTGTTACCCCTACTTGGTCAGCAATCGCTGCTGCAAGAGATGCTTTATTCATAGGTTTATTAATTTTACGAGTCACAAATTTTTACAAAATATATTTTGCCAAAAATCGCAGTCGTAATTTTATTTCAAATATGTTTATCTTTATTAAATTATACTTTAATATCTTTTATCCAATATTCTCTATTTTTGTACCAGACTCAAACCTCCACTTCTTCTGCAATTCTCTGAATATCTAATGCTTGTCCGCTTTCTACATCTATTTTAGCAAAAATTCCATTAACAATGCAATTTCCATTTGTGGAAATCTGTTTTGGTAGGGTTGTTTCATGTACAAAATTACTTATTACATTTTCAAAATCCATCCCAAGGCTTGAATGTTTTATGCCGGTCATCCCAATATCACTAATATAACCAGTGCCTTTTGGCATAATATAATTATCCGAAGTCTGCACATGAGTATGTGTCCCAAAAACCAGACTTACTCTTCCATCAGCATAGGCTCCGAAGCCTTTTTTTTCACTTGTTGCTTCAGCGTGGAAGTCAACAATTATAATTTTTGGTTTTTCTGCTTTTTCTTCTTTTAATATTTTATCCAAAGTCAGAAATGGGTTATCGACTTGTTCGTCAAGCGGAAAAAAAACTTGTCCCTGCAAATTAACAATCATTACTTTGACCATACCAACATCAAAAATTTTATAGCCTTTACCCGGTTTATCATCCGGATAATTTGCTGGTCTAATAACTGGGTTATTTTTGAATATTTGGTTAAGATCTCTCTGGTTCTGGAAAATATGATTACCCGATGTAAAGAAATCAACACCACTTTCTTGCAGGTCTTTCAAAATTGCATCAGTCACACCATAGCCGTGAGCCAGATTTTCACCATTGATAACTGTTAAATCAGGTTTATATTTTACTTTCAGTTCTGGTAAAAGTTCTTTTAAGGCTTTTCGTCCAGGTCGTCCAACAACATCGCCGATTACTAGCACATTGAAACTGGCCATATGAAAAAATTCTAGATTTATTTATCATATTATTATCATAACAAATTTTGTAAAATAGGACAAATAGTTTAATAACAAATCAGTGTTCCAATTGACAAATTTTAATTCTGTGATATGCTCTGAAGTCATCAATTAGAAGGGGAGGAGCACGATGTCAGACAACCGAGAAATGATTACACCTCGAGCCTTTATTATTTTTGTTGAAGGTCTAAAAAAACAGTTCAATCAAGAATTTAGCCAATTGGTTGACAACTTATGGGGTCAAATTCCTAGATCACTTCAGCAGTTTGCTTGTGATTACTGGCAATCAAAACAAAAATTTTCAGCCTGGATTGAGTCAATGTTTCGAGACATTGCCCGAGGATCCGATGTGGTTAGTAGTGAAACTTGTCTTTCTATCCAAGCGGAAAACATTGGCCCAGAAACAGGGTTTACCAGTTTCAATGATGTTATCGTAAAATTTGACGCCTTGAAACAGGCTTGGGCCTGTAGTATTCAAGTAACGATTGAATCACATCATCAATCACAACATGATAGATATTCTCTACCATGTGTGAGAATCAGGTTTAGACTTATAGTTTGACTTAGAAACCTCTAAGTCTTTTTTATTTATGAATTTTTACTTCAAAAGTGATAAATTCAAATATTTGCCATAATTTTTTTAATCATCCCAAGAAAAAAAGCAGTTTTTTCTTTACTGTTGACAAAAAAGACAATTAATGATATCCTTGTTTCTTGACCTTTGACCAAGCGGAAAGGGAAAAAACATGGATCAGCCGACCGCTACCAGTGTTGTTGGCTATCGTCGTCAAGCTGAACGAGAATTAAATCAATTCGCTCAAATGCTTTGGACACAAATGCCAATTGAATTACATGGTTTTCGTGAAAAAAATCATTTATTCCACAATCTAGAAACTTTTATTCAGTTTCTTGCTGGCACTCTTTTTGTGAAATATGCTAAGACCTGTTCGCCTAATTCACCAGACGCTTCGTTTGCATTCGAATTTATTGATAATATTGATCCAAGAGGTATTTTCACCAGTTTTGACACTGCCATTAATGCATTTCGCAAACTAGAAAATACTTGGAACTGGGCTGTCCAAGTCATTGTTGCTCCTTGGCTTGATGTTAAACTTGAAAGTCCGAATAAAAAAGTCTTTTTTGTCACCATGTATTTCAAGATTGATGAGCACGAACTTGATCGTCAAGCAGCCAAGCACTTGCAAAGAGGCTAGCTGTCATGATTGATTTTGTCGAAACTTATCCTCGTCTCCATAAAGATGTCCCTGTCGTTTTTCCCGGAGCTTTGTATTCGCTTTTAAATCATATGTATTGTGTGAATAAGTCAGAAACAGATTATTACGGACAAATTACAAGAGCGCTACCTGATGCCGATGCTATCAAAGGCTATTGTATTGTCGCCCTGTTTACATTAATCGTGGGTAAACAACAATTCATGTTGTATTGTGATGATCTGGAAACAGTAAAATTTATTCAGCGATGCTGTCTTGGAGCCAGTCCAGGTCGCGCCAATGTCACGGAAGTGGTATTCGTTCTTGTGCCAGTAAAAGAATGGCAAGATATTCAACTTCGCCAAAAGACAACTCGAACTTTTCCAGCGTGCTTTCTGCTTAGCCGGTAATCAAAAAAACAAATAGAATCATCGTATTCTATTTTTTTGTTTAGTATTAATTTATCAAAACAAAAAAAGCTGGAAAACCCCAGCTTAATTTGTTTATTTGAATCTTGATCTTTTTCAATTATATTCCCTTACTGTATTCGCTTTACTTGCTGTACTCGCTGTACTCGCTGTTATCACTTACCTCGCATATTCTATAATTCTATTTTCTCGTATAACCGCAACTTTGATTTCACCTGGGTACTTGAGTTCAGCTTCAATTTTCTTAGCAATAGCTTGAGCCAATTTTTCAGCCTGCAAGTCAGAGATTTCAGTCGGATTAACAAATACTCTTACTTCTCGTCCAGCTTGGATCGCATAAGTTTTCTCTACCCCTTCAAAGCCTTTGGCTATTGATTCTAATTCGTTCAATCTTTGCAAATATCTTTCATAAGTATCTTTTCTTGCTCCAGGTCGAGCTCCAGAAATTGCATCAGCGGTTTTTATGATTACTCCTTCTAGAGTTTCTGGTTTATCATCATGATGTTGCATTCCTGCTTTGATAACATCTTCTGGAATACCAAATTTTTTACAAATATCAACTCCGATTTCAATATGAGTTCCCTGTATTTCATGATCAACAGCCTTACCAATATCGTGAAGTAGACCAGCTTTTCGACAAACATTTACATCAGCACCTAATTGTTCAGCCAGCAATGCTGCTAGGTGAGTTACTTCAATCGTGTGCTGGAGTACATTTTGTCCATAACTGGTTCTATATTTTAATCTGCCTAAAATCTGGATTAATTTTGGATCAAGTCCTGCAATTCCGACTTCATAGGCAGCTTCTTCTCCAGCTTTTTGGATTTCAAGTGCCAATTCTTTTTTCGCTTCTTCAATCGCGCTTTCAATTTTCGCCGGATGAATTCTGCCGTCTAAAATCAATTTTTCCAGGGCTCTTTTTGCTACATGTCTTCGAATCGGTGAAAAACCTGAAATTGTAATTACATTAGGTGTATCATCTACAACGATTTCTACCCCGGTCAATTGTTCAATCGCTCTGATATTTCTACCTTCTCTACCAATAATTCTACCTTTCATTTCATCACTTGGTAGATCAATGGTAGTGGTTGTCATTTCAGATGAATGATTTACAGAGCATCTTTGAATAACATTTGCCAGAGTTTTTTTTGCTTCTCTTTCTAGCTCTGTTGCTGATTCGTTCTGGAGTTTTTTCATCCTTATCATCAAGGATTCTTCGTTTTCTTTTTCAACATTGTCTAGCAATACCTGTAGTGCTTTTTCTTTATCAAGCCCCGCAATTCTTTCCAGTTTATTAAGTTGGTCTTGTTTAATTTTTTTAATTTGTTCCTTGATTTGTTCAACTTCCTTGGCTCTGTCTTGAATTTTTGTTTGTTTTGATTCAAGTTCAAGCAATTTTTTGTCAAACAATTCTTCTCGTTTTTCGAGCCTTGACTGCACATTATTTAGTTCTCGTCGTCTAGAAACCTCATCTTTTTTTGCTTCTTCAATAATTTGCAGTGATTTATCTTTTGCCTTTAGCAATATTTCTCGTTCTTTATTTTTTGCTTCTTCAAGTTGCAACTGTGTCTTGGCTTCAATCGAATTTGCTTTACTTTGGGCAATAGTTTTTCTAATTACATACCCCAGAGCAAGTCCAATAGCCAGTCCAATAACAGTTAATAGATAGTACATATTCTTACTTATATAGTAAGAGTTGTTTTAGAGTTGAAAAAATTGTAATAAAAAATTATTTTAGAACTTTTTGTAGTCTTTGTGAATAATTTTGTTGAATTTTTACAATAAATTTCATGGTAGATGTTTAAATGCTAAGATAGAAATTAACTAGAATTTGTCCAGATCAACCATTTAACTAAAACTCTCTTATCTAAAAATTATTTATTATTCCAGCATTTAAGATCGTGAAATCACGACATTAAGTGCCAGTCTGATTAGCTAAATCTTAGCACATATCATTGCTTTTGGCAAGACTAAGTTTATTTATCTAAATTTCCAAAAAATCCACATTGACTTAAATATCAGTTGAGATATTATACAGTTAATTGTTCTTTTCATTGCCACAACCAGCCGGAGGACAAATGAAATTCAAGGATCGTCATTTTGTTTCAAATGATGAGCTGACAAGAGATGAAGTAGAATATATTATGAGAAAATCAGCAGAATTTGATAAAGCAATTGAAGCCGGTGATCAAGGAGCCTATTCTTTGGCTGAAAATTTGAAACTAATGATGTCACTCAATTTTTTTGAACCTAGCTCTCGTACTGAACAATCATTCCTTACTGCCATGCACCTTATGGGAGTTTTGCCACTCGGTGTTTCATCTGCTCCAGGCAATTCATATTCTTTTAAAGGTGAATCGCTTTACGATGCAATGAGAATGTTTAGAGAATATCGAGCTCGCATTGCTGTTATCAGGCATCGTCTAGACGGCTCCGCAAGATTTATTGCTGATGAGATGGATAAATTAAAAGATCAAGGCCAGTATTTTATGGGCATTATTAATGGTGGAGATGGTACACATAAACATCCCTCTCAAACCATTGTTGACCGTTACACTATTCTAAAATTTTTTAACAGACTTACAGATGAATGTGATCATCCATATAGTTTAAGAGGGTTAAGAATCATGATGGTTAATGATTTGCGCTATGGTCGTGTTCCTCATTCAGATGTTGAAGATTTTTCTCACGATGGAGTACATTTCGTTTTTGTTGCTCCTGAAGGTATGCAAATGCCCGAGAGTTATCTGCGTTTAATTGAAGAAAGGGGGAGTACTTATGAAGTTCATTATGGCTTGACACCAGAATTAATGTCACTAGCTGATGTGGTAATGGTTCTACGGGCTCAACTCGAACGAATGGGTGATTTGGCATTAGCAGAATATGAACGAACTAAAAAGTTATATTTTGTGACTGAAAAGCTGGTCAAACATATGAAACCGACTGCAATTCTAACACATCCTCTACCAATTTATAGACATGATCCAGAGATTGAGCCAGCTGTTGCCAGATTACCACAAGCCAAGTTTTATCAGCAAGCTGGTACTGGGGTCCCAACCCGTATTACTATCTTATGTATGTTGTCCGGATTAATTGGTGATGATTTTGATGGGGAATTGTATAATGGTCATGTAATTGAAGAAGATGTCTATTGGCAGGAAAGAGAATATGTCGCCCGTGATGTAGATGACAAAGATTTTTACATCAAACCAATTCGGAAAAATGGTGTTGTTATTGATCATTTGCCGATTGATACTCCTCAAAAGCTGATGTGGCTTTTACAGGTAGAAAAAAATGGCGATGTTTATCGTGGCGGAGTAATTGAACGAACCAATCATCCTGGCACCTACAAAGGCATGCTCTTGGTTCAAGACAGATATTTAACAGGTGAGGAAAAGAAAATAGTTGCTTCTTTGGTTGCCGGCCGACTCACCAATGGTCGTCCAACTTCAATCAATAAAATTGTTGAGGGCGTTGTAACTGAAAAGCATGATATTGTTAGAGTCCCAGCCATTATTACTGGTCAAGGAAAGTGCAAAAACATCATCAGTCGTGACGGCAAAGTACTTGGAGGCTGTATTTCGCGTGAAGAATTCCACGAACATGTCCCAGCTAGATTTGTTCGCGATGGAGATACTCAATATCGTTGTTATTATTGCGATTACATGATGGATGCGCATCAACTTTATGAATAATTGTCAGTAAAATTTTACTGACTTTTTTTATTGACAAGATATTTAAATTATGCAAAAATAAATTGTTCCTGAAGAGGAAGCAGGAGGGACCATGGATTTTGAAAAATATAAGAAAGTATATATCTTTTTTGAAAAAACTGATTTGGCTTTGAATGTTATCGCCTACTTATTGTTTTTCTCTGGATTTTATTTCACGATTTATTATCCAGTTGGTTCTTTGATGGTCGCTGGTATGTTGTTTTTTGTTAAGTTAATGTTGGCTGTTTTTTCTTCATATTGGATTGGTCGCAAACAGATTACAGCTATTGTTGAAACAAAAGCATTTTTTCAAGTTTTGAGTTGGAAAAAAAACGACTTGTTGAAATTTTTTGGTTTTGAATTATTTCTGTTGATTGTTGTTATTGCAATTACTGCCCACAATTTGATTAATCATGTGTTTGAAGATAAGATTGTATTTTATCGGGCTGGATTTTCCCTTTTGGTGATATTGTCAATTAGTAGTTCAGTCATCAGTTTTTTCCGTGTTAGAAGTATTATTCGTCATTACAATCAGTTGGCGATAAATCCTTCAGGAGATACTTTACAAGTTAGTGATTTGGATCCAAATCGCGAATACTCGGACGGGTAAGGAATTCTCACCAGCAAATCAGCAATAACATTGTTGATTTTTTTAATAAAAAAAGACTTCAGATTTTTACTGATGTCTTTGAAATTGTTTTTTGATTTCGTGAAAATAAAATATACATCATTATCGACTCAACAACGCAAAATGTTATTGGTTGGGCTGCATCTTCTAGCGTCCAATGAGGGATAGTAATCACCGCGAGAACACTAGAAACCCAGAAAATCACCCATGCCAGCTTATTTTCTTTACTTGGGTCTTCCCAGGCTGATACAAAGGTCGGAATAGAGCCTAGAGATACCACGACTAGACTGGTCATGATTCCAAACAGTGGGTCACTAAAAATTTGCCAAAGTGCAATTCCTATCACTGCTCCCATCAGGCATGCTTTATCTAGCAATGTCCAGCCAGGTGTCCCATACTTCATGGCAAAAAACACCACAATCCAAACTCCTAAAACAGCCCCAACAATTTGTCCATTCACAGTTTCTTCGTAGTACATTCCAGCCAAAGTGAGAGAATCAAGTGTCGCCCAGATAATCCATGTTGCTTTTTCCGGCTTAGTTTCTTTTCTCAAGATTGCAATTACATAAGGAACAAAACCAATTACGAATAAAATACCTGCAATTATTGACAGTGTTTCTCTCATCTCACTCTCCTTGCCCTTTTGCTTTGTCAAAGTGATTCTGTGATAAACAATTATATCAATAATAGTAGACTTTGTCAATGTTGTTTGATTAATTGGCAAGGTATAAACTAAATCCAAAAAGCCCCGCTTTTCAGCGGGGCTTTATATATCAGAATTTATTCTTTATCTACTGTTTTTTCGTCTTCAGTTGTTTCAACATGTTCCTTCTGCTTAACATCCTCAACTTTTTCAGTCTCTTTCTCCTCTACAGCATCTTTACTTGCTGTATTTACTGTACTCGCTGAACTCGCTTTTCCCTCAAGATCTTTCAAGCTCAAACCAAGTCTATGTTCATTTGGTTCTATTGAAACAATCTTAAATTCTTTTTCATCTCCAGGCTTGGCAATATCTTCAGTGTTGGTAATGGTTTTATTTGACAGTTCAGACACATGAGCAAGTCCGTGGATGTCCTTGTCTAGCTCGACAAATAATCCAAATGGATTTACTTTTAATACTTTACCTTTTACCAATTGACCAACCTTGTATTTCTTTTCAATGTCAGTCCATGGGTCAGTCTGAAGTTTTTTGATTGACAAGAAAATCTTTGAGCCTTCAATATTGATAATTTCTGCTTTGATATCTTGTCCAACCTTGAATAGTTCAGCTGGGTTATCAATTCTCTGCCAAGCAAGTTCAGAAATATGAACCAATCCTTCAAGGTTTTCACCGAATTTAATAAAGATTCCAAAATCAGTTACAGCTGTTATTGTTCCGTCAATTACATCTCCGACTTTGTATTTATCAAGGACATCTTTCTGGGTTTCTTCCCAGGCAGCTTTTTCTGAAACAATTAATTTTTCTTGAGATTCATCAACATCAATAACTTTAGCTTCAAATGATTCTCCGACATAACTTTTCAGTTTATCCAAAATTTTATTTTTATCTCCGCCAGGGACTCGAGGATAATGTTCAGGATTTAATTGTGATACAGGCAAAAATCCTTTTACTCCATTGACAGTGATTAACAAACCACCTTTATTGGCATCAAGAATTTTAGCGCTAACAATTTTATTCTCTTGTCTGAATATATCCAAATTTTCCCATGCTTTCTGATGACTGGCAAAACGAAATGACAGTTCAAGCATGCCGATTTCATTTTCAAGATCAATCACCGTAGCTTCAACATTGTCACCAACTTTTAGTTGCTGTTGTTCTTCGGTATCATAAGACAATTCTTTGCCTCGGATTATCCCAGTAGTGATGCCCTCAACATCAACCAAGACTTCAGTTTTTGTCGCATTGATCACAGTGCCTTTTACCAATTGATTCATTTCAAGTGGTTTGAAGTTTGTAATATCTTTTTCCAAAAGTTGCGCCATTTTTGAATTAAGGTCTTTTTCCTGCAAAGCTTTTTTCTGGGCTATTTTTTTTGATTTAGTTGCTACCATATAAATTTTTGGTCTATCCGTAGAGCTTTTATTAAAATAAGTAATAAAAATTCCGCCTTTAGCGGATTTACCAAATAAATGATTAACCCGCCCGTTATTGATTAAGCTGGAGGATCAAGTACAGTCATAACTTTACTCGCTGTACTCGCTGACCTCGCTTTATTCTTGTTCGGGCAAGTCTAGCTTGTAGCTAGATTATAAATAAGTGACTTAAGTTTAATATGAATTATATTAAATGTCAAGTATTGGTAGAATCGTGATATGTTTTTACTCATCACCAGCTAGACTTGACAAATTCTAAAATAAATTATAAAATAAACTATTATTGTTCCCTACAAACAACGCCAAACAGACAAGGAGATGAATTCATCATGACAAATCAGGAAAAATTGAATTACATCAGTAAATTTAAGTTCTATTCTGTTGGGGGTCGATGGATTGCTCGTTTGCTCGAATCTATTGTTTTACTTTTTCTGATGCTTTTCCTTTTTGTTTGGTATAATATATTGACACTGATTCCCATCATTATCTATGTCGCCTGGCAGGTTTTCATTATCTTTAAGCTACACCGCTATGATCTTTCAACCATCACGGAAATTAAAATTGGGAATGAAGAAACGCCAGCAGGTGATCATCTATGGTATTTTGCCAATAAAAGGCGTAATATTTCGTTTTATCTGACACTGCCAGATTCAGCCCTCACTAAATATTTTCACTCGCTTACGAACTATAATGTCATCAGACTTCCATTGTCCAATAGTTACAATTTCCAGAAAGAAGTAAATTTTTCATCAGGGCATAAATTCTGGGTCGCATTTACTTATTTGATCCATGTAGATATATCTTATCAGATAGTAAAAAATCTGCTGGACATTGGCAGAACACCTTTACAAATTCAGGAATACTATCGCTCCCGTTTGCAGGGGTTCTGTGATGTTTTCCAAACCGCTCCGTTTAGTGTTCCTGTCACTCCGGTATTTTCCGAACTCCCGGTTTTCCATGCTTGGGTGACGGAGACGGTTGCCTACACCCGTAAGATGTGGCAAGATATCAATCTTGGATTGTCGCTTGGATCTGTCAATTATACCGTCAAGTCTGAATCGCGTCACCAAGTTGATTAAAAATTTAAATCTAAAATTATAGAGTTCAGATAGTATCTGGGCTTTTTTATTTAACCCTTTATCCGTCAAAATTGATTACAACCGCCAAAATTAAGCTCTGCGCTGTTTTGTCTATTCCGCCATTATTTACATTTATTTACATCTTTGTTAAAATACAAGCATATTATTTATCCATAACAGGCAGATTTTATATGAATATTTCATGGTTTGGCCATTCATCCTTCAAACTTAGTGAAAAAATAGACGGCAAAGAAGTCATCGTTGTTACTGATCCATATGGCAAAGATACTGGTTTGTTTCCACCGAAGATTTCAGCAGATGTTGTTACTGTTTCTCATGATCATTTTGACCACAATAATACCGAGAAGGTTACTGGTAACCAAGACGAGATTACGACTATTATTGACCGTCCAGGAGAATATGAAACAAAAAAAGTTTTTATCAATGGTATTCCATCTTTTCATGATAAGAAAAATGGCTCCGAAAGGGGATCAAACACAATTTTCAAAATTGAAATTGATCATATAGTCGTCGCTCATCTCGGAGACTTGGGTCAAAAATTAACTGAAGAGCAGATTGATTTTCTTGGCGATATAGATGTTTTACTAATTCCTGTTGGTGGCAAGTATACTATTGATGGAGCTGAAGCTGCCGAAGTTGTTCGCCAAATTGAACCAAGAATGGTCATCCCAATGCATTACAAAATTCCAGGATTAACTATTGATATTGACGATGAAAAGAAATTTTTGAAAGAAATGGGTGGCAAGGCTGACAAAGAAACAAAATTAAAAATCACCAGAAAAGATTTACCCGAAGATAATATTAGAGTTGTTATTTTAGAAAAATCATAAAAACTTATGGATCAAGAAAACAAAAACAAAAACAAGGATAAAAGTTTGCTTTTAATTATAATTTTAGTTTTTATTATAATTTTTGTTGGTTGGCTGTTTTTCATCCGTTTGAATTTTCAGAAGATTGATAATGAATTCAAGGTTGAGTCTGACAAAACTACTGATCAAGCAATTCAGGACTTGGAGCAGGGTTTGAAAGATTTTGGTACTATTTTCAATACCGAAGATTCGACTACTACAGAGGATTCAACTATTCCAGACGCATCTCTCGATGGTCAGATAAAAGCTGAAGATATTCTACCAACACCATAAAAATATTTTACATTAACTCAAAAATGGTTGAGCTAAAATTTTAGTTCGCCAAATACATATTTGATAAATTTATGCCACGGAAGAAAAAAGATGAAAAATCAACAGGTTCAACTAAACCCAAGAAGGATAATAAAGCACTAGAACCGGAGATAATAAAAGAAAAAATTATTGACCAAGGTTTGATTGAAGAAATGGAAAATTGTTACCTGGATTACGCCATGAGCGTTATTGTCCAGCGTGCTTTGCCTGATGTTCGTGATGGTTTCAAACCGGTTCACCGCCGTATTCTATATGCTATGTGGAATCTTGGTTTGAAATCTACTGCCAAGTTTCGAAAATCCGCCACAGTTGTCGGTGAAGTTCTTGGTAAATATCATCCTCATGGCGATAGCGCAGTTTATGAATCTATGGTCCGTATGGCCCAAGATTTTACCATGAGATATCTTTTGGTAAATGGACAGGGAAACTTTGGTTCTATGGATGGCGATGGCGCAGCTGCTATGCGTTATACTGAAGTCAAGATGAAGCCAATTGCCGAAGAAGCACTTCGAGATATTGAGAAAAATACCGTTGATTTTGTCCCTAACTATGATGGTACTCAAAAGGAACCAAAGGTTATGCCAGCTGAACTTCCAAACCTTTTGTTAAATGGTGTTTCTGGTATTGCCGTTGGTATGGCTACCAATATTCCTCCGCACAATTTAGGCGAACTCTGTGATGCGATTGCTTATTTAGCCAATGATCCTGATTGTGAAATTGAGGATTTGGTAAAGTTTGTTCCAGGTCCTGATTTCCCAACCGGTGGAATTATTTACAATATAAATGATATCAAGAGTGCTTATGCTACGGGCAAAGGACGAATTATCTGTCGAGCCAAGACCGAAATTATTGAAGAAAAAGAAGGTCGATTTCAGATTATTATCAATGAAGTCCCATATCAAGTCAACAAAGCAACTTTGCTCGAAAAAATTGCTGCTTTGGTCAAAGAAAAAAGACTCGAAGGTATCCGAGATATTAGAGATGAATCTGACAAAGATGGTGTTCGTGTTGTTATTGAATTAAAAAAAGAAGCCTTTCCACAAAAGGTTCTCAACCGTTTATTCAAATTAACAACTTTGCAAACCAGCTTCAATGTTAATATGCTGGCTTTGGTTGATGGCATTCAGCCAAGAGTTTTGAATTTAAAAGAAGTTTTAGAATATTATTTAAAACATAGAAAAGAAGTTGTTCGTCGTCGCACCCAGTTTGAATTGGAAAAGGCCGAAGCCCGGGCTCATATTTTAGAGGGCTTGCAAATTGCCATTGATAATATTGACGCCGTTATAAAGTTAATTAAAAAATCAAAAGATCGGGAAGAGGCCAAAAATAGTTTAATGCAAAAATTCAAATTATCTGAAATTCAGTCAATTGCAATCCTAGAAATGAGACTGCAGAATTTAGCCAACCTTGAAAGACTTCGTATTGAGGCTGAATTAAAAGAAAAGAAAAGTTTAATCAAGGAATTAAAAGAAATCCTTGGTTCAGACAAGAAAATTTTGAAGATTATCACTGATTCAGTATCTGCTTTAAAAGAAAAATATGGTGATGAGCGCCGAACAAAAATTGTTGCTGGCGAAGTCGGTGAATTCAAACAAGAAGATCTTGTGCCAAATGAACCAACAATTATATTTTTAACCCGTGATGGTTATATTAAACGAATGCCACCTGAAACCTTCAAAACCCAAGCTCGCGGTGGCAAAGGTGTTATTGGTTTGACAACCAAAGAAGAAGACATTGTTGACACACTACTTACAACCCAGACTCATGACGATCTTCTATTCTTCACCACCAAAGGACGAGTCTTCCAATTGAAAGCCTATGAAGTCCCCGTCGGTTCTCGTACTGCCAAGGGAAGCTCACTGGTAAATTTCTTGCAATTATCACAAGTTGAGAAAGTTTCTACCATTTTACCGCTTAATAGCGATACCGCTGATGCCAAATTTTTATTCATGGCTACAACTGGCGGAACCATCAAGAAAACAAATCTTGAAGACTTTACCAATGTTCGTCGTTCAGGCTTGATTGCTATAAAATTAAAAGATGATGAAAGATTAAAATGGGTTCACCCAACCAATGGTAATCATGAATTGCAACTAGTTTCTAGTCGTGGTCAGTCAATCAGGTTTAGGGAAAAAGATGTCCGTCCAATGGGCAGGACCGCTGCTGGTGTTCGAGGCATTAAATTAAAACCAGAAGACTTTGTTGTTGCTTTGACTAAACTTGAACCAAAACTTGAAAAAGAACTACAAACCGTTGTTGTTACTGAAAAAGGTTATGGCAAGAGATCCCAGCTAGCCTATTACAAAGTCCAAAATCGTGGTGGTTCAGGCATCCGAACCCAGAAAGTTTCTGTCAAAACAGGTAAGGTAGTTCGTGGGTTTATGATTAATAAAGATGACGCTTCGGCCTTGGATTTGATGGTAATATCTGAAAAAGGTCAGCTTATCCGTATTCCACTTGAATCAGTTCCTGTCCTTGGTCGAGACACTCAAGGTGTCCATATCATGCGTTTCAAGAATCCAGATGACAAAGTCGCTAGCGTTACTCTTGTCGGCAAGTCAGTTGAGTAAGTAAATAAATAAGTAAAGAATTAAGTAAATAAATAAGTAAAGAATTATGAGTTACATCAAAAAAACAATAGTTTGGTATATTTTGCTTCTTTGGTCGCTTGCTAATTGGTTTTATGGTTATACACTCGGAACCTGTCATGGCGGATTAGGTGATTCTTCAACCCTATTATTGATTCCATTCCGTTTACATTGTTCAGTTCACTGGTTACTCCCAATTATTTTTCTGATTGCATTAATTGTCACAACAATAAAATTTTTCAGAAAAAACAAATAGCAGATTTTCTATATTTCATATCTATCAAATTTAAAAGAAGGCCGTTAAACGCCTTCTTTTGTTTTATAAAAAATTATTAAGTGGTTTTAATTTTCCAACTTATATCATCAAAAACTATTTTTCCATGTGTTGTAAACCCAGCAGCTTTCTTGTGCCCACCGCCACCATATCTTTGAGCAATTTCTGAAACATCAACATCATCATAAGTTGTTCGTAGACTACCTTTTATTGTATTGTCATCAATTTGCATTAGTACCAAAACAATTTTTGTATCTGCCAGAGATGTTAAATAGTTGCTAATTCCTTCAAGTGAGTCATCTGGTAGACCCGGGGTGTCTAAATCATCCTTGGTAATAATTGCCGTTGCAGTTTTAGTTTCTTGGTTGAATATAATCCGTTCAAAGATTTTACCCCAGAGTTGTAAACTGGCGAGATTTTTATTTTGCCAGATTTTTTGTGTAATTTGATTAATCTTGGCTCCTTGTTCGAGTAGGGTTGACGCGGATTTTATCGCACTTGATGTTGTTGCAGCATTTGAGAAATATGTTGTATCAGTCAAAATGCCCGTCAGCAGGCAGTTTATTGCTCTCTTTGATAAAATTTTTCCAGTTTGTAAAAATAGGTTATGTACAATTTCTGCCGTCGAAGATGCTTGCGACTCAACAATGTTCATGTCGCCAAAATAATCATTGGTATGATGGTGATCAATATTGATAAGCAAGGTTTTTACAGGTCTATTTTGCAAAATCTCTGAAATCCCAGTTTGTTTTAGTTCCCCGCAATCCACTGCAATAATTAAATCATAGCTATTTAAGTCTAGCTGATAAACATCATGAAAAAAAATATCAGTTTCTGGCAATAGAAATCCTAGATTTTCTGGGATAATATCAATACAAAATCCTCGAGCAATTTTTCCTTTCAATAGTAGATAATCCAAAAAAGCGCAGGCAGAACCTGTTGTGTCGCCATCAGGTCGGCGATGCGCGATTACCAGTATTCTCCTGCTTTGATCTATAAGTGAAAATAGTTTTTCTCCATTGCTCATAATTATTCTTCCTTGATCCTATCAAGGATATCATTGATTTCTGCTGCTTTTTGTTCGGTCACATCAACTTTGAATAAAACTTTTGGAGTAAATCTTAGCTGGACTTTATCTCCAAGTTGTTTTTGTATTAGCTTCCTATTTCTGATGATATAAGCCATTGCCTCCCGGCTGTGTTCCATTGGTAAAATACTTAGAAATGCAGTAGCCGCCCGCAGATCAGCCCCGGTTTTTACTCTTGTTACAGTAACCAAATATTCTTGTGGCAATTCAATGTCATAAGTAATGATTTCCGCAATAGCTCGTTGGAGCAAAACATTTATTTGTAGCATTCGATCAGTCATAAAAGTTATTTTTACTGTTGGCTCAATCAATTAGTAAATACGATTTTTTCGCAACTAATCTACAACAGAATTTAATTATAAATTCTATTCTATTATAACAAATTTGTCAAAGATGCCTATATTTACATTGATAATTATTTTTGCTATATTGATTTTGTTTCTTGGAAAAACAGGAGGCGAAGATGGAAAGAAATCGAGGTAAACCCAGTTTTGGCAATACCAGATTTCGCAAAGTTGAGGATTTTGTCTTGATTGGGAATGTCCCCGCTGAACTCTGGGAGCAATGTTGGTACAATGGAGAAAAATGGGTTTCTACCCGGAAATACAAATGCCTATACTACCATGGAAAGGAAATTATAAGTTCTGGATCGTTTTTTATGCCTGTCAACAATGCCAAGCGAGATTTAATCCGTAAACTACGGGAAATAGAAATAATTGATTAGCGCTACAATGTTAGCGTTTTTTGGTTGAAAATTTGCAATAATAATGATAGTATTTAATTATATGAAAAATCTTATAAAAAAATTAATTCCCAATTTTTTACTCCAGTTTTATTACAAGAGTTTAGCGGTTTTTGGTTCTTTTATTTATGGTAATCCTTCCAATAAAATGATCGTCATCGGAGTTACCGGCACCAATGGCAAATCAACTACGGTTAGTCTTATTTCCAAAGCGCTTGAAGCTGGCGGAGACAAAGTTGGCGCTTTATCTACAGTTTTATTCAAGGTAGCAAATGAAGAAAAATTAAATGATAAAAAAATGACCATGCTCGGTCGCTTTCAACTTCAGAAATATCTAAAGAAAATGGTTGATGCTGGTTGTAAATATGCTGTAATTGAAACTTCATCTCAAGGAGTTGAACAATACCGGCACATTGCAATAAATTATGATTATGCGGTTTTTACCAACTTAACTCCAGAGCACATAGAGGCACATGGCGGTTTTGAAAATTATAAAAAAGCCAAAGGGAAATTCTTCTCACACCTGACAAAAATGCCAAAAAAGAATTATTCGGATATTATCGCTTGTCAGTCAGAGTCCCACACTTGTCACCCCGAACACCCCACTTGTCATCCTGAAACACCTACTCCCCAAAGCACACTCCACACCTACCACACTTGTCATCCTGAACTTGTTTCAGGATCTCCCACTTGTCATCCTGAAACACCTACTTCCCAAAGCACACTCCACACCCACCACACTTGTCATCCTGAACTTGTTTCAGGATCTCCCACTTGTCACCCTGAACTTGTTTCAGGATCTCCCACTTGTCACCCTGAACTTGTTTCAGGGTATGATGATAAAAATAAAACAATCCCAAAAATCTCAATTATAAACATCGACGATGAACACGCTGAATATTTTCTCAATTTCCCAGCTGACAAAAAAAATACCTTCAGCGTAAAGAAGCAAGCCGACTTCAAAGCTTCTGACATTAAGGTTTCAGTCAAAGGCACATCTTTCAACTATAATCTAACAACTATCAACTTACAACTCATCGGCGCCTTCAATGTTGAAAACTCTCTGCCAGCCATTGCAATTGCTACACAAGAAGGAATTGAAATAACAAAAATTAAATCAGCCCTTGAATCTGTTCCAGTTGTTCCAGGTCGCACAGAGCTAATTAATCAAGGCCAAAATTTTTCAATTATGGTCGATTATGCTCCAGAGCCAGGTTCCATGAAAAAACTTTATGAAACTTTGGATCAAATTAAAAATTCAGATTTGCCTTATAAAAAATTGATTCATGTCCTCGGTTCTTGTGGCGGAGGTCGAGACAAAGCTCGCCGTCCAATTCTTGGAAACATGGCTGGATCCAAAGCTGACATTGTAATTGTTACCAATGAAGATCCTTATGATGAAGATCCGCAGACTATTATTAATCAAGTTGCTGACGGAGCTATCGAAAAGGGCAAAATTGAAAATCAAAATCTATTTAAAATTCTTGACCGCCGTTCCGCCATCGAAAGAGCCCTAAGTTTGGCACAGGCAGGAGACTTAGTCCTACTCACGGGCAAAGGTTCAGAAAGAGCTATGGCCGTTGCCGGCGGAAAATATATTCCTTGGGATGATCGAGAAGTTGTTAGAAAATTATTGAAAAAACAATGAAAAACTTTAAGTGGATAAAAGTGTGGTTAGAAGAAGGGTTGCTGCTGGCTGACTTGGGGAATATATTGAGAGCCACAGGTGAAAAAAGCCAAAAGAGGTTTGGTTTCGGGACGAATCAGTCAGCCATGTACCAAAAGAAGAATTATGCAGAATGGTATTTGCCCGAAGAAGAATTGGCGCGGGCAGAAAATTTTGGTCGGGTATATTTTGTTAAAGCAAAAAATATTCAGCTGGTAGAAAAAGCAGTGGAACAGGCGATCAGCAATTATTTTTTGTTGATAAAAGACATGGCGCACCTTGATTTTGAGATTATGAATCACCAAGAACTTTGGTTGCGTTTTGAAAAACATTTTGAAATTTTTGATCAGTTTGTAGTGGTTTATAGTTTTATAGATGAGTATAAATATTGTGTTTTGGAAAATGACCTCAAAGAGTGGTTAACGACCAAAAATGTGGCAGACATTAACGAATCGATTGATACGGTGCTGTTGAGCGAAAAAAAGTTCATTTATAATGAGGCGTCTCCGCTCATGTCGCAGTCATATACCGAAGTTTTGAAGCAAACAAAAAACTGGAAAGAACTTTTAAATGAAGGGCAATTATTTGAGAAGGGGAAGAATGATATTCGGGAAAAAGTTGATTTGATGAATCAATTAAATCCGAATGAAAAAATAAAAAAAATAATTGATAGTTTGACACGGATAAAATTTAGAAGATATCAAATTCGCTTAACTTATATGCCGGGGATGATTTGGTTTGATTATCTATTGAGTTTAATTTACGAGCGAGTAGGTTTGATGCCTGACGATGGCCGGCTGTATTTCTACTCAGAATTAAAGAATCTACTTTTTGGAAAAGCGAAAAAACTAAGTCGAGACGAACTTAAAAAAAGGTTAACAGGATGTTTAAAAATTTATCAGCAAAAGAAAATTAAAACCTATTGGGGGCAAGAAGCTGAAGACAAATTGAAAATTTTAACAGGCCAAGCGAATGAAAAATCAAGAGATCAATTAAAAGGATTTGCAGTATCCTCCGGTAAAGTCAGCGGGCCGGTGTTAGTTTTGTCATATAAAGATGCTGGGAATCATAATGAAAAAATTAAGAAAATGAAAGGCGGCGAAATCATTGTCACGGAAATGACCAGACCAAATTTGCTCCCTGCCTTGAAAAAAGCTGCTGGAGTAATTACTGATGAGGGTGGTATTACCTGCCACGCAGCCATTGTCTGTCGGGAATTCAAATTACCAGGTTTAGTTGGGACAAAGTCGGCGACAGAAATATTTAAAGATGGAGATTTAGTGGAATTGGACACAAAAAATTCAATAGTAAGGAAAATAAAATAAAAAAACCTTGTCATTGTGAGTCACTCGAGCTATGGATAAATAATTAAGTAATTTAATATTAATTTTATGAAAGAAGTATTACTTGGCCCGGAAAAACAAGAACGCGGTAAAAACACCAAGGTTACTTTTACTTTTGTCCGACATTCCCAAAAAAAATCCGGCAATGTTTTTGATGGAGCTGGGGTGTCGCTGTCAAATTTATCAATTGGTGGCATTGATCGGGCCGGTCAATATGGCAAAAAAAATTTAACTGATAGAAAAGTAAATCGGGCCTATGCCACAGAGATTGACCGAACCGAAGAAACTTTGAGACATGCTCTTGAATCAGCAGGAATTGATATAAAAGTTTTACAAAAAAAACAAGGAGCATCAGCTTTTTTTGAATTGCCAATTCCTGAAGTTGATGAAGCTGACGCTGACCCGGAAATTAATAAAAAGTATGTGGAGCTGATGGATAAACGCAAAAAAGAATACATAAATGAACATTTTCCTAATGCGAATTTTAAACAATTAAGTTCTGACGAACAGGAAGAAATCATGGAATATGCTGAAGAAGAATCAGTTGACTGGTTAGTCAATGAAGCAAAAGATAAGAGTGGCGTTTTGATCTCTAGATTTGATGCAACGGGTGTGGCGTTTAAAGTTAATCGTTTACTGAATCTACCAGATTACATGCCTGGCGGGCGAGTAATTGATTTGGTTAGTTCAGGGCATAAAACTTCAACTGAAGCCTTTCTCAAATACGCGTTAATCCAAGATAATGGCAAACACGGCTTGGATTCATTGGAAGAAATCGGTGGCAGTCTAAAGATTTTAGATAGCTGGGATTTAGTTGTCGAGAATGATATGAGTGGCCACAAAAAAGTATCTTTTGTTTTGAAACGGGAAAATGGATCAGAACAAAAATTTGATTTGGATTTAGAAGAGATAAAAAAATTAGCTGGAGAATATATGGAAGCTAAAAATATAAAGGCCAAAAAAATAGACGCAATATAGATATGTTTTGTAAAAAAATAAAAAAAATAAATAAATCAGATGTGAAAATTGCCGGTGGCAAAGGTGCATCGCTCGGTGAGATGATTAATAACAGCATACCAGTCCCCGACGGTTTTGTAGTTTTATCCAATAGTTTTGAAAAATTTCTTGAAGTAACAGATATCAATGTAGAAATTGACGCCCAAATGGACAAAGCAAATTCTGATGATGTAAACAGTATTGACAATGCTTCGAAAACTATTGAATCGCTTATTATAGGAGCAACAATGCCTGATGATATAGCGCAGGAGATAGAAAAATCTTTTTCAGATCTCAATGCGAAATATGTTGCAGTTCGTAGTAGTGCAACAGCAGAGGATTCATCAACAGCTTCCTGGGCCGGTGAACTAGAAAGTTATTTATTTGTTAATCATGAAAATTTATTAGATTCAGTGAAAAAATGCTGGGCTTCACTTTTTACTCCTCGAGCAATTCATTACCGAATTGAACAAGGTTTAAAAGATAAAAAAGTTTCAGTTGCAGTCGTTATTCAAAAAATGATTGACAGCGAAATTTCAGGAATTACCTTTACTGTTCATCCAGTTACTCAAGATAAAAATCAGATGATAATTGAAGCAATCTTTGGACAAGGAGAAGCAATCGTTGGTGGTCTAGTCACACCAGATTCATATGTTGTAGACAAGGAAACAATGAAAATTATTGATCAAAATATTTCAGTCCAAAAAATGCATATAGTTCAAAAAAGGAATAATACTGAACAACAAGATTTAGTAGAAGAAAAGGGTAGTAAACAGAAATTATCAGAAGAACAAATACTTGAAATCGCAGAAATTTGTAAACACATAGAAGAACATTATGAATTCCCTTGCGATATTGAATGGGCATTTGCAAGAGGAGAATTTTATATTGTTCAGAGCCGACCAATTACAACCTTGGTTTAATCAACTTTAGAATTGTTCATCAAATTAGTTGAGTTTCTTCAGTTTACAGCTAGTCGTGAAAGTAAGATACATTCTGATTTACTCAAAAATATATTAATTAAAAATAAATATAAACCTATGAACAAATCGTTCAAGTTTGAAAAAAAAGTCTCTATTGAGACCAATAATCCATTAGCCAAAGCAGCCGTTATAATCGTTTCAGTTATTATTCTTGTAGTAATAATCGGTTTAGTAATTTATTCTAATAAATAAATATAAAAAAATGAAAATTATAAAAAGTTTATTTGTTGCAATCGCATCATTTCTTATTGCTTCCCCAGTACTGGCTCAAACATGCACTCTCAATGGCGAAGTTGTCCCTTGTGATCAGATGCCAACATGGATTTGGTTTTTACCGGTTATTATGGTGGTTATTTTTGGAGCAGTTTTTGTTTTTTGGCTTTGGATGCTAATCGATGCAATCAAAAATCAAAAAGACAATCAGACTGTCTGGATTTTGGTTATAGTTTTTACTGGTATAATCGGGGCAATTATTTATTATTTCATGGAAAAACGAAATCACAAACAATAACAACATAAATAAAGCTTTATAAAATATTCATTTCTCGTGGATGTTTTATTGCAATAAATCGTGTAGTTTGTCAATCGTAAAATTACCACAACCTTGTGGATACTTTTTATTGACATTTTTTTTTGACTAAAAAGAGTAAAGAACTGGGCAAATATCAGATATTTGACAGACATTTAATTATTTGATAGTATTAATGCAGATTTACATTAAATTTAATCTCCCCAATCTAGGAACTTGGCCTTTTGATTATAAATCGGAGGTTCCAGGTTCACCAAAAATTACAATGTTTTACGGGGTTAGTGTCGCTACAACTTAAGACAATCAAAAAACTCGTTCCTAATGTAAGGGGAGGAGCATATTTTTATGTCCAAAAAGGCTCCTGATCGAAAGTATTTCACAAAAATTTATCCAATCGACCCACCGGATTTAATTGAGATTCAAAAGAACTCATATTATTGGTTTTTAAAAGAAGGGCTCGGTGAACTGTTTGAAGAAATATCACCAATCATTGATGTTTCTGAAAAAGGCTTGGAACTGCACTTCGATGATTATTACCTTGATGAACCAAAATTTGATGAGGTTACTTCAAAGAGTAAAAACATTACTTATGAAGCTCCGATTCGTATCAAGGCAACTCTGAAAAACACCAAGACAAAACAAAAAGAAACCCAAGAAATATTTTTGGGTGATTTTCCGTTAATCACCGATCGCGGTACTTTTATTATTAATGGAATTGAGAGAGCAATTGTTTCTCAAATTATCCGTTCTGCTGGAGTATTCTTTACTTCAAGCTATGTTCGTGAAAAAAATCGCAGATTTTATGGCGCCAAGATTATTCCAAATCGCGGAGCCTGGCTAGAAATTGAAACCGATGCCAACAATGTCATCTGGGTCAAGATTGACAGGAAGAGAAAAGTTGCAATCACATCACTTTTGCGCGCTTTTGGCGTTGCAACCAATGAAGAGATTCTAAATTATTTCAAAGATGTTGATAATCACGAAGACATCAGATTTATTGAGTCAACTCTTGCCAAAGATATTTCAACCACAGTTGAAGACGGTCTGATTGAAGTTTATAAAAGAATTCGTCCAGGCGATCTTGCTACTCCAGACAATGCCCGTTCTCTGATTTATTCAATGTTTTTCAATTTTTCGCGTTATGACTTTGGAAAAGTTGGTCGTTACAAAATGAACCAAAGATTTGGTACAGATTATAAATTGGATGACAAAGACAGAGTTTTGAAGATTGAAGATGTAGTTAATGTTATAAAAGAAATTATTAAATTAAATATTACCCAAGAAGATGCTGATGATATTGATCACTTGGGCAATAGAAGAATCCGTGCAGTTGGTGAATTGATTCAGAATAGATTCCGAGTTGGACTTGCTCGTATGGAGAGAATTGTAAAGGACCGCATGAGTACCATGGATCCAACAACCCTTACGCCTTCAAAATTAATCAATGCTCGTCCGGTCATTGGTGTTGTCAAGGAATTTTTCATGTCTTCACAGCTTTCACAGTTCATGGATCAGACCAATCCGCTTTCAGAGTTGGAGCATAAACGAAGAATTTCAGCCATGGGTCCTGGCGGATTAAGCCGTGAAAGAGCTGGTTTTGATGTTCGTGATGTTCACGCCACTCATTATGGCCGTATTTGTCCTATTGCTACTCCAGAAGGTCCAAATATTGGACTTGTTGGTCATTTGGCCAGCTATGCTCGTGTCAATGAATTTGGTTTTATTGAAACTCCATATTTTCAGGTTGAACATTTAGTCACCAAAGATTTAATTGATCCAAAGACAAATCAGGTTGTATTTAAAAAAGGCGATAAAGTGAAGGGCGTTGATCTTGATAAATGCAATGTTCCCGCCGATGAAATTGATGCCAGTGTCGAAAACAAAGTCACAACCAATGTTGTTTATCTAAATGCTATTATTGAAGAAAAATCAATCGCTACCTCTAGTACTGCTCCTGTTGACGATAATGGTTATTTTCTTGATGAAAAATTACCGCTTCGAAAATATTCCAAACCTGATTTTGATTATGTTTATAAAATCGATCATGTTGATGTTTCATCCAATCAGATTGTCAGCGTTGCAACAGCCTTGATTCCGTTCCTTGAACATGATGATGCTGTCCGCGCTTTGATGGGAACAAACATGCAACGGCAAGCAGTCCCAACCGTTAGACCCCAGTCACCAATTGTCGGTACTGGTATGGAAGCTGTTGCCGCCAGAGATTCAGGACATGTTTTACTCGCAGAGCAAGATGGTGAGGTTGTCGGTGTCCAAGGTGACGCCATTAGAATAAAATACAAGGATGGAAAAACCAAAACTCATTCCCTAAATAAATATATTTGTTCCAACTCATCAACCAGTCTAAATCAGATGCCGATTGTTGATTTGGGTGACAAAATCAAAAAAGGCCAAGTAATTGCTGATGGTCCATCAGTTGACAAAGGAGAATTGGCACTTGGACAGAATGTTCTCGTCGGTTACATGGCGTATGAAGGTTTCAATTATGAAGACGCGATTGTTATTTCAGAAAAAGTTGTTCAAAGAGATACATTCTCTTCAATTCATATTGATAACTATTCTATCGATGTTCGAGAAACAAAGCTTGGTTCAGAAATGGTAACTTCAGATATTCCAAATATTTCTGAAGAAAAACTAAACAATCTTGATGCTGAAGGCATTGTCCGAGTGGGCGCATTTGTCCAATCAGGTGATATTCTTGTTGGAAAAATTACTCCAAAGGGTGAAACCGAGCTTTCAGCTGAAGAAAAATTGCTCAAAGCTATTTTTGGTGAAAAAGCTCGTGATGTTCGAGATACTTCACTTCGGTTGGAACATGGAGAACAAGGTAAAGTGGTTGATATAAAAATCTTTTCTCAAGAAAATGGTGATAAGCTTTCACCTGGCGTTATAAAAACAATCCAAATTTCAGTCGCCAACCTACGAAAAGTTCAGGTCGGTGATAAACTTGCTGGTCGACACGGAAACAAAGGTGTTATTTCGAGGGTCGTTCCGGTTGAAGATATGCCATTCATGGAAGATGGTACACCTCTTGAAGTTCTACTGACACCGCTTGGTATTGCTTCTCGTATGAATTTGGGTCAGATATTAGAAACTCATTTAGGTCTTGCTGCTCACAAACTTGGTTACAAAGTTGCTACCCCTGTTTTCAATGGGATATCTGAAGAAACAATTCAGGAAGAATTGAAAAAAGCCGGTTATCCTGAAAGTGGCCAGATTACACTGACAAATGGAAAAACCGGAGAACAATTTGATCACCAGGTTACTGTCGGGTACAACTATATTTTGAAATTAAATCATATGGTTGATGACAAGATTCACCAACGATCAATTGGTCCATACTCATTAATCACCCAGCAACCTCTTGGAGGTAAAGCCCAATTTGGTGGTCAGAGATTTGGAGAAATGGAAGTTTGGGCTTTGGAAGCTTATGGTGCCGCCCATACTTTGCAAGAAATTTTGACCATTAAGTCAGATGATGTTTTAGGTCGCGCCAAAGCCTATGAATCAATTATCAAGGGTGAACCGATTCGTCGTTTGAATGTTCCAGAATCATTCAATGTTTTAATCCGAGAATTAAAAGGTTTATGTCTGGATGTTGAACTCATGAAAGGTGGAAAAACAATTGATTATCAGGACAATGATGGAGAAAACGAAGGAAATCGTGATCAAAGATAAATCAATAAATTATATATAAATATATAGTCAGTTCAGCTGATACAGCTAGTACAGCAAATAAGTCTCATTTTTACTTCATTTGCTTACCTCGCTTAACTCGCTGTTCTCGCTTTCAAAAATATGGGTGAAGCATTAAAAATAAGCGATTTTGATTCAATCCGATTAAAACTCGCTTCTCCAGATGACATACGGTCTTGGTCTCATGGTGAAGTGACCCGACCTGAAACAATCAATTACCGAACCCAAAAACCAGAAAAAGATGGACTATTCTGTGAGAAAATTTTTGGTCCAAGTAAAGATTGGGAATGTTATTGTGGTAAGTATAAAAAAATTAGATACAAGGGAATTGTTTGTGATAAATGCGGAGTAGAGGTTACTCGTTCAGTGGTTCGTCGCCAGAGAATGGGGCACATTGATCTAGCCTCTCCTGTAACACATATCTGGTTTTTGCGTGGAGTTCCAAGTAAAATTGGATTAGTTTTGGATATGTCTGTGCAAAAATTGGAAAAAGTTATTTACTTTGCCAGCTTTATTGTTACTGAAATCGACGAGGAAGCTAAGAAAGAAGAATTAGACAATCTTCAAAAGGAATACAGATCAAAAATGAAAAATATTGAGGGTCAGCACAAACAAAAATTAAATGTTTTGGAAAGCGCTGATTTGAAGTCCAAGGAGAGAAAGGATGAATTAAAAAAATTGGAATCTTGGCACCTAAATGAAGAGGAAGACCTCAAGGAAAATTTTAGTTCTGCTGAAAAAGAATTAAAAGATTTAAAAGTGTTAAGTATTATTAGTGAATCACAGTTTCACGATTTATCATTGCGCTATGGCCATGTTTTTGAAGCAGGAATTGGAGCCGAGGCAATTTATAAATTATTACAGAGATTTGATTTAGAAAAAACCGTTCTCGCACTTGAATCAGAAATTGAACATGATGAAAAGGGAACAAAAAAGAAAAAAATAATAAATCGTGTAAAACTATTAAAAAGTTTATTTAAAAATAATCTAAAACCCGAATGGACTGTGTTAAATGCTGTGCCTGTTATTCCTCCTGATTTGCGTCCTATGGTTCCACTTGATGGTGGTCGTTTTGCTACCAGTGATTTAAATGATTTGTATCGACGAATTATCAGCCGAAACAATCGTTTGAAGCGGTTGGCTGAATTAAACGCTCCAGAAGTAATTTGTCGTAATGAAAAGCGCATGCTCCAGGAAGCTGTAGACGCTTTGATTGACAATTCTGCCCGTCACACCAAGACAACTACTGCTTCAACCGGTCAAAAAAGAAGTTTGAAATCAATTGCAGATTATTTGAAGGGTAAACAAGGTCGTTTCCGTCAGAATTTGCTTGGTAAAAGAATTGATTATTCAGGACGAAGCGTTATCGTGGTCGGACCAAATTTAACTTTGGATCAATGTGGTTTACCAAAGAAAATGGCTTTAGAACTATTCAAGCCATTTGTTATAAGTCGTCTGATAAAAGAAGAGTATGTACATAATATCAGGAGTGCCAATAGATTTATTGAAGCTGATCGACCAGAAGTCTGGGATATTCTTGAAGATATTATCAAAAGTGCCCTAGTTATGTTAAATCGTGCTCCAACTTTGCATCGACTTGGTATCCAAGCATTTCGTCCAATCTTGATTGAAGGAAAAGCTATTCAGCTTCATCCTTTGGTTTGTTCTGCCTTCAATGCTGACTTTGATGGAGACCAGATGGCTGTGCATGTTCCTCTAACTGAAGAAGCCAAACAAGAAGCTCGTGATTTGATGTTGTCAACCAATAATTTGTTAAAACCTGCAACCGGTAATCCGATTGCAACACCGTCACTTGATATGGTTTGGGGTTGTTATTATGTAACTCTGATGAGAGAAGACCAACCAAAGCCAATCAAAACTTTTGCTGATGTTGAGGAGGCTAAGTTGGCTTATGCTTTACGCAAAATATCATTAAGAGACAAAATTTTGATAAAAGTCTCAAATAATAAAGTCTTAAGAGGTAAGGTTAAGCAAGATATGCTTGAAACCTGTCTGGGCAGAATTCTTTTTAATGAACTTCTACCTGATAAAGTTGATTTTTTCAATGAAGAAGTAGATAAAAAAAGAATGGGCGCAATTATCAAGCTTTGTCTTGAACAGTATACTTTTGTTGAAGTTGCCGGTGTTTTGGATCGTGTCAAGAATTTCGGTTATAAACAACTTACAAAAGCTGGATTTTCTTGGGGCATGAAAGATACCCCAGAAGTAAAGGGTAAAACTGAATTAGTTGACGAGGGAAATGGTCGTGTTGAAGTAATCAATGAACAGTTTAATAATGGATTATTGACTCCTGACGAAAGATATACAAAAGTTATTGAAACCTGGACCGATGTTAAGGATCGAGTTACTGCTTTAACCAAGGATGCACTTGATAAAAATGGTCCAGTTTACACTATGATTAATTCTGGTTCCCGTGGTTCATGGGGACAGTTGACACAGATGATGGGTATGAAAGGTTTGGTGACAAACCCGGCTGGTCAGATTATTGAATTACCGGTAAAAGCAAATTTCCGAGAAGGATTCAGTGTCCTTGAATATTATATTTCTAGTCACGGTTCTCGAAAAGGTTTGACCGATACAGCTTTGCGTACAGCTGGTGCTGGATATCTGACTCGTCGTTTAGTCGATGTTGCCCAAGATGTGATTGTCGTAAAAGAAGATTGTGGTGATACAGAAGGTAAAATTTTTACCAAAGAAGAAAGCGAACAAATGAATCAGACTTTGATTGAAAGAATAGTTGGTCGCTATCTCTTGTCCGATATAAAAGACGCCAAAGGCAAAGCTATTGTTAAAAAAGGTGAGGTAATTACCGATGAGATTGCTCGTAAACTTGATAAACTTGAATTAGACTCTGCCAATGTTAGATCTGTTCTAAGTTGTAAACTACCACGAGGTGTTTGTCGAAAATGCTATGGTTTTGATTTAGCTTACAATCGAGAAGTAAAGATGGGAACTGCAGTTGGTATTATTGCGGCTCAAAGTATTGGTGAACCTGGTACACAGCTGACAATGAGAACCTTCCATACTGGAGGTGTTGCTGGCGGAGATGATATCACCCAAGGTCTTCCTCGAGTTGAAGAAGTTTTTGAGGCTCGCAGTCCAAAGAAAAAAGCGCTTCTTAGTGAAGTTGGCGGAAAAGTTTCGATTGTTGAACAACCAAGAACAATCAAGGGACCAAAAGGAGATATAATCGCCAGAACTTCATTTGGTGAAAAAATTATCAAGGTTTCTTATGAAAACAAAGAAGACGAGGTCCATAAGTTCAAAGATATTTCTGCCTTGAAACTGAAAGTCAAAGATGGAGATTTGGTCAAAGACAATGATGTTCTCTATGTTGATGCCAATAAGAAAAAAGTTAAAACCGGCAAATCAGGTACAATAAGGTTATCTGATAAAGAGCTTGTTGTCAGTGGCACTGTCCAAATGGAGAGAGAATATGTTATTCCAGCCGGTACAGTTTTGTGGGTTAGGGATGGCGTTGAAATTGAAAAAGGTGACCAGTTGACTGAAGGAAGTTTGGCTCTAGAACAGTTGTACAAACTAAAAGGCAGACAAGCGGTTGAAAAATATATTTTGAAAGAAATTCAATACATTTATAAGTCACAGGGTCAGCCATTGAATGATAAGCATGTTGAAACCATTGTTAAACAAATGTTTTCTCGTGTTTATGTTGAAGATCCTGGCGATACAAATTTATTAGAGGGTGAAATAGTTGAGTATTCTGAACTAATTGAGGAAAATCAGAAAACAGCAAAAGAAAAAGGCAGATTAGCAGAGTACCGTGAAGTATTTTTAGGCATATCAAAAGTTTCCCTTTCAACCAAGAGTTTCCTCGCAGCTGCCTCCTTCCAAGAAACAGCTAGAGTCTTGATCAACGCCGCTGTAACCGGAAAGATTGACAGACTTGAAGGTCTGAAAGAAAATATTATTATTGGTAGATTAATTCCTGCAGGTACAGGCTTCGGTGCAACAGTTGAAGATCTAGCTCGAGGTACTGCTCATATTCCTACTGAAAAAGAAAAAAGTAATATGGAGGATATGGCAAGGGCTACAGAGACTGAAATTAAGTAATATCTAACTTTAAAAAAAGTATTACGCTATGAAAAAAAGTATACTAAAAAATATTGCAATATTCTTCATTGTTGTCCTTGCGATTGCATCATTATTTAGTTTATATAACCTGGATTCTGAACCAGTTGAAAATATTGATATTCAGAAAATGGTGCAGGAAATAAATGATGAGAAAATTGATAAAATAGCAGTTCAGGGAAATAAGTTGAATATCACTTTACTTGATGGGACAAATCAGTCGGTTTATAAAGAAGATATAGAATCTTTTTCTGAACTGCTTTCAAGTTATGAGATTTCACCGGACAAACTGACAAAGTTTTCTCGTGAAGTTGTCAAAGAAGATACTTTTTCTATGCTAATGAAGAGCCTTCTTCCAACACTGCTAATGGTTTTCTTTATTGGGCTATTGCTTTGGTTTATGCTTCGACAAGTTCAAGGTGCCAATAAAAATGCTATGAGTTTTGGTCTTAGCAAAGCGCGTGAACAAAAAAAAGATAGTAAAACAAAAACAACTTTCAAAAATGTTGCTGGTGTCAAAGAGGCCAAAGAAGAACTTTTGGAAATTGTTGATTTTCTAAAAAACCCGAAAAAATTTTTAGCCCTTGGTGCCAAAATCCCAAAGGGTGTCCTTCTGATGGGACCTCCGGGCACAGGAAAAACATTATTAGCCAAGGCCGTTGCCGGAGAAGCTGGTGTGCCTTTTCTTTCTATTTCAGGTTCAGAATTTGTAGAAATGTTTGTTGGTGTTGGCGCTTCACGCGTGCGAGATTTATTTAATCGAGCCAAGAAAAATGCTCCAGCTATTGTTTTTGTTGATGAAATTGATGCAGTTGGTCGTCAACGCGGTTCAGGACTTGGAGGCTCACATGATGAGAGAGAACAAACTCTTAACCAGATTTTGACAGAAATGGATGGCTTTGAGCCGAATGCCAATGTTATTGTTATGGCCGCCACCAATCGTCCTGATGTTCTTGATCCAGCTCTGCTTCGACCTGGTCGCTTTGATCGTCAAGTTGTCCTCGATTTACCAGATATAAACGATCGAGAAGAAATTTTACAAGTGCATATGCGGAACAAGCCAACTGAACAAGATGTAAATCTTCGTCATGTTGCTGAACGAACATCTGGTATGTCTGGTGCAGATTTAGAAAATGTACTAAACGAAGCCGCCATTCTTGCTGCTAGAAACAATCTAAAAAAGATAACACAATCAGAATTATTAAACAGTATTGAAAAAGTAATGATTGGACCAGAACGGAAGAGTCATGTTTTGTCCGAGCAAGAAAAAAAGATTACAGCTTATCACGAAGCTGGACACGCTCTTGTTGCTCACCTCTTGCCAAACGCTGATCCTGTTCACAAAGTTTCTATTATTTCTCGCGGTCATGCCGCTGGTTATACGCTTAGTTTGCCAGAAAGCGATAAATATCTACATAAAAAGTCAGAATTTATTGACAATATTGCTGTTTTGCTTGCCGGGCATACAACTGAAAAGGTGATTTTCTCCGAAGTCACCACCGGTGCATCCAATGATTTGGAAAAAGCTACCAAGACAGCCAGAAGACTTATTACTCGTTATGGTATGAGTGATAAATTGGTTCCCCGTATTTACGGTGAGAAAGAAGAATTAATCTTTTTAGGACGAGATATTAGGGAACAGCGAAATTATTCTGAAAAAATTGCTGAAGAGATTGACACGGAAATAGACCAATTAATCTTTGATGCAGTTGAAACCGACAAAAAAATATTAGAAAATCATCGTGATAAGCTAGAGGCAATAGTTGCTGAACTTATAGAGAAAGAAACAATTGAAAAAGATCGTTTCATAGAAATATGTGGCCCAAAAGTTAGCCGAGAAAATAAATAACATACAATTTTTCAATAAAAAAGATACTGCTTCAAAGGCAGTATCTTTTTTTCCACAACTTTTTCTTTATTCCTGCAAATTGTGATATAATTAATGCAATATTAAAAAGTCATTGAAAAGCAGGTAGGATAACCTTGTTCTTATCTGATTTATCTTGCTTTTCTCGCTTGTAAAAAATTATGGAAAAATTTTATCGACAAATATTGTTTCGTTCATGGAGAGTGACTTGGCGTTTCCGCTGGTTGTGGCTCTTTGGCTTCTTCGCCACTTTTCTTGGCAATGCCAGTTTTTATGAAGCAATCATTCGTAGCTTCAATGACATGTCCGAAGGTCGGAGTATTTATTACACCTTGAGGCAATATGCCAATACTGGTATTTTCAGTACTTTTTCTTGGACCAAGTTAATTGATCTTTGGCAGACAGATACTGTTTCTTTCAGTTTATCACTTTTCACTATCTTGTTTGTGATGTTAGTCGCTTCGTTGATAATAATTTTAGCCATTGTTTCGCAGATTAGTTTGATTAAATCAGCCATAACTCTCGATCAAAACAAGAAAATTTCATTCAAACAAGCATTCAGCTTGGGTATACACAAATTCTGGCCTGTCCTAGGCTTGAATATAATTACCCGAGTAGTTATGACCGGCTTTGTAATTTTTATTGCTTTCCTGGTTTCTCTATATATCGCCCAAACCAGTTGGATTGCTTATGCCTTGTACATAGTTTCATTTTTAGTTTTACTGCTACTGGGTATTATAATATATTTCCTCACTATCTACGCTTCAGCTTTTATTGTTCTGCGCGACAAAGGAATTTTTGTCTCAATTCGTTATGCTTGGTATATTTTCAAGCAAAACATGTTACTCAATATTGAAATGGGCTTTATCTTGTTTCTACTCAATATCTTAATCGGTTTGCTTGCTATAGTTTTTGCTGTGTTTGTCTTGTCTCCATTTATTTTGCTTTATTTAATGATGGTCTTGATGTCACTAAGTGGCGGTTTAGGTTTACTTGTAGTTTTAATAGTTATCCTTGCTTTAGCTATTATTGCTGTATTCGGTTCAGGTTATACCACCTTCCAGGTCACTGTCTGGTCGATACTGTTTGAGGAATTAGCTTTGAAGCGTGGTAAATCCAAGATGCGTAGAATCGTTGATCAAATTAAACATCGAGTTAAAAAAAAGAAATAATAATATAAAAAAGCGACCTCTTCAGGTCACTTTTTTTATTTTGTAAATATTTCTGACAACTCTTTGCTTTTCTCTTGAATATTGCCACTCATTTTCTACTTGTAATTTGTTCCCAATCAATTCATTTATGTTGAATTGGTATATTTTTCCTTTTATATGTATCTCTGGAATTATTATTATCATCACTCCAGATGATTTCAAGGCTTTTTCCAATTGCGTAAACATTTTGGTATAAAGCTGACTTAATTCTTCCTGCACTTTTTTTACAAAGTCATTTCCTTCACTTCCTCTCATTGCTGGACCAAGATAAGGTTCTGTCACAACGACATCTATGCTACCAGCTTTGATTTTTTGCTCAAGATTTTCAATCCCCAAAGTCTCCAATTCAAGATTAAATTTCAAATCAAAAGATTTTTTCAGCCAATCAAGATTTTCAGTTGTATCTTTTATGGCTTTTACAGAATTGTCATATCCAATTAAATTTATCACACCTTGAAGTGCTGCCATTTGTAGGATTGTGCCCGAACCACAAAATGGATCAAGAACTTTTAATTTGTTGTTTTTTATTTCAGCTAAGTTGATCATTATTTGACTGACTTTTGGTGGCAACATACCTGACAGATCATCTTTGGCTGGCCTACCATAATCAATTTTTGAATAAAAATTATAATCTTGCACTGCCAGAGTTCTTCCCACTAATATTGTATCTGCACTAGAAATAAAATTTAAATCAAAGCCATTTTCTTTGTCTAGATTATTTTTGTGAATTATCACACTTGAGAGCGGATTTTCCACCCCACTGACAAAACGGCAATTTTTATTACTATTTTTCAATTCTTTTTTTAGCTCTAGTCCGATTTTATTCAGTTTCAAATTTTCCGATGTGAAATTATTCAAACCAAAAAATATTTTTTCATAATTGTATTTTATCAAGTACTGAAAAATATCTTTTTGTAAATTATTTCTTGTGGTTTCAAATTCAATAATCCCAAATTTCACAAAACCTCCCAGCAATTTCAGCAAGTTTTTTTCTAAAGTAATCTTTGTTTCAAGTACAATTATATTCTCAATTACAAAACTGATTTCAAAGTCAATATTTTCTCGTCTTAGCACAGCTTCCAGCTCTGATTTAGCTAATTTTGGATGATTTCCTACTTGGAAAAAGTATTTCATATGAGCCTATTATACTTTAAATTTGCTAAAAAATCAAGGGAAAGTTAGGTCTCTCCGCCGACCCGCTGCTCGGCAACGGGTCGGCTGTTTTTATTTCCCACACTTGTCACCCTGAACCCTACACTCGTCATCCTGAACTTGTTTCAGGATATAATTCTTCAAAATTCAAATTAATTTTTCCATTCCTTCCTCTAATGTCAATTCAGGAGACTCTGAAACAAGTTCAGAGTGACGGGACCACACACCACTCGTCATCAAAAACCCTACACTCGTCATCCTGAACCCTACACTCGTCATCCTGAACTTGTTTCAGGATCTCCGGGTACTGTTTTCAGGATCTCTCACTTGTCACCCTGAATTTATTTCAGGGTATAAGGGTAAAATTAAATAATTAAAAAAATCACCTTATAATATAAAGCGATTTAATCATTTTTAATTTTCTGCGGACAAACTTTTAGCCATCTCACACTCACCAATTCCCAGTGAAGCTTACTTAGTGCAAAACCAATCACAGCTCCAATCAGTGGCGCCATTGGCGTCAGATAACTCAACCCATATCCCAAACAAGCAAAGATAACAGCATCAATTCCCGCGATTACTCTGTTGTGACAATGAATAATCTTGACAACAGCCCAGGTAAACTTACCAATGCCGATAGGAATTTTCCAGAAAATATATACAGGCATTTTCCAAAAAATGAACATCGGAAGCATAATAATGAAAAATATCACAAATCCTTTACTTATTATAGTCACAATATTAAAATAACTTCTCAAAAATGATTTGAAATATTTTTTTGGACTCTGCATAGAGTAAACAAGAGTAATTCCTGGAGGAATTTGGGAAATCTCATAACTTGAAAGCATATAATTTTCATACTTCCAATAAGTTTCACCATAGAATGTTATGCTTATAACAATACTCGAAAATAAAGCAGCTATTAAAAAGGTAAATTCATAAAAATATAATGATAGTAAGGTGATTTTTCCTAGCCATATACCAAAAGCATGGATTGGAAAAACAGGGGTGACGATCACAAAACACATGGACAAATACAGGCATACAAAAATTTTCCCAGTAAACTTAAATTTATTTCTGTTTGACTCTGAATACATACTCTTGAAAACCTTTGCAATTGCTTTCGGAATAGCCATTGGTTCTACTGACAGATAACCAACAATACCACCAACAATCATGCCAATCCACCAAGAATAGTTGATTGAAACCAATGATCCAATCAAAGCTCCAAAAAATACAGAAATAGCAATTTTCCAGCCAGTATTCATGTTTTTCTCCTGCCTCTGCTGGTTGTCAGCGTTGACTTTTGCAACACTCAAATTGTTAAATATCAATACTTCAATTTATCATAACTGGTTTGAATTGTCAATAATTTATAATTTAAGAAAATTAATAATTTAAAAGCAGTTAGTTATAAGTGATTTGATTGACATTTTTGCTAGATTAAGATAGAATATTAATAACTTATTTAATTGCCAATATAATTACATGAATGTTACCGAATTATCTCGAAAATTACGAATATCTACTGAAGAATTAAGGGAAAAACTTCCTGAATTAGGTTTTGATATTGGTAAAAAAGCCATAAAAATTGATGATCGTTTAGGTCATAGAATCATCAAAGCTTGGGGCGATTATCAATATCGCAAAGCCCAAGAGCAAGAATATCTTAAAATTCGTCATAAAGATGAAAAAGGTGAGTTGATTGAAAAAGGTGAGGTAAAAATTCCTCCAGTTTTAACCGTAAAAACTTTTGCTTCAATTTTAAATTTACCTGCTACCGATGTTATCAAGGAGCTGATGAGAAACGGTGTTATGGCTTCATTAAATCAAAGAATAGACTACGATACAGCCGCCATTATTGCCGAAGACCTTGGCTATACAGCAGTTGAACAAAAAGTTCACGAAGAACTTGCATTGGAAAAAGATCAAAAGGTTAAACAGATTTTAGCCGATGATACAGCCAAACTGCCACGCCCACCAGTTATCGTTGTTATGGGTCATGTCGACCATGGGAAAACAAAACTTCTTGATGCCATTCGTAAAACCAATGTTGTCGCCGGTGAAGCCGGTGGAATTACTCAACATATTGGTGCTTATCAAATTATGCGAAAAGGTAAATTGATTACTTTTATTGATACTCCAGGACACGAAGCCTTCACTGCCATGAGATCTCGTGGTGCCAATGTTGCCGATATTGCGATTTTAGTTGTGGCTGCCAATGACAGTGTCAAACCTCAAACCATTGAAGCCCAGAAGATTGCTGAAAATGCTGGTATTCCAATTGTTGTTGCCATAAACAAAATAGATTTACCCGATGCAAATATTGAAAAGGTTAAGCAAGATCTTGCTCAACACAATCTTCTAACTGAAGAATGGGGGGGCAAGACAATTTGTGTCCCGATTTCTGCCAAACAAAATGAAAATATTAATGAATTACTAGAACAAGTCTTACTCGTCGCTGAAATGTCAGTTGACAAAATTGTTGCTAATCCAGATGGCGAGGTTGTCGGTACAATCATTGAATCACATGTTGATAAAGGCTTTGGCCCGGTTGCAACAGTTTTAGTAAAAAATGGTACATTGCATCGCGGTGATCAGATGATGATAAACGGAGATTTTTATGGCAAGATTAGAGCTATGCACAATTATCTTGGACAGGAAATCGATTCAGCCGGCCCATCAGTCCCAGCTCAACTAGTTGGTATGAAATCTGCTCCGGTCGTGGGAGATATTCTTGAAATAACCACTGGCAAAGTTAAGAAAACCAAGGCTCACAAATTAGGCAACAAAGAAGATACTTTTATGCAAAATACAGTTGACAAGGATGATGAACATGATGAAGGCGCTACCAAAATAAATATTATTTTGCGTTCAGATGTTCTTGGTTCCCAAGAAGCAGTAATTGAATCACTTGAAAAATTAAACACCGAAGATGTAAAAATTAAATTTATTGCGAGAGGTCTTGGTAATATAACCGAAAGCGATGTTATGAGTGCTGATGCTACTGGCGCGATGTTAGTTGGTTTTAGTGTTGTTCCGAGTTCATCTGCAGCTTCATTGGCCCAAGAAAAAGGTGTTGAAATAAAAAAATATAAAATAATTTACGAATTAATCGATGCTGTTAGAGAAAAAGCCAATGAAATGATCAAGGCCGAAGTTATCCGTGAAGATTTAGGTCAGGCTGAAGTAATAAAAATATTTAAAAAACAAGAAAAATCCATGATTGTCGGTTGTCGGGTCAAGTCTGGTTCTATTGAAAAAGGAGCAGTCGCCGTAATTTTACGCCATGAAGAGTTTATTTCCAAGGGTAAAATTGTTGAATTGCAAATTGGTAAAGAAGTTGTTAGTAATGTAGTTAAGGGACAGGAATTTGGTATGCAATTTGATGGTCAGCCTTTAGTTGAAGTTGGTGATATTCTTGATGTCTACTTTGAAAAGGAAATAAAAAAGCGAATTTAAGTTTTGTTGGAACATATCAGGCGGGCAAAGGGGAACCTTTGCCCGCCTGTTTTAATAATTTGACAAAAAAATAAAATTCAGTATAATTGTATTACACTGTAATACAGTCGTGTAGGTAAGTATTTATGATTCGAGTCAACTTACTTAACTTAATCTAAAGCAAGTACAGGGTACAGCCAGTGAATAATTAACTTTTCTCGCTTATCAAATGCGTTGTGTAGTTACAATTTCACTTCCGCAAGAGTTATGTCAGGAAGTGGAAAAACAAATGAAAAAACATAAGTATACCAGCAAGAGCGAATTTATTCGCCATGTTGTGCGTTTTTGGTTGGAAAATAAAAAATAATTAAAAGGCAAGATCAGTCAGTTCAGTAAATAAAGCCACTACAGTCATAACTTTACTCGCTGTTCTCGCTTTACTCGCTTAAAACTATGTCAGAATTAAATTTAACTGATGCAAATTTTGATCAAGAGGTAAAAAATTACAAAGATAAACCAGTTTTAGTGGATTTTTTTGCTACTTGGTGTGGCCCTTGCCAGGTAATGGGTCCAATAATTGATGAATTGTCCGAGGAGTTAGCTGGTTCAGGTATAAAAATTGCCAAACTCAATGTCGATGAAAGCCAAGCAAAGGCAGGGGAATATGGCGTTATGAGTATTCCGACAATTATTATTTTCAAAAATGGTGAAGAAAAAGAAAGATTGCTCGGAATCCAAGACAAAGCCAGTCTAAAACAAAAATTAGAAGCATTATAAAATAATCAGGCGGGGAACCGTCTTTTTATTTATCAAAGTATTAATTCGCATTACTCTATGGTAAAGCTAAATTTAAAAAAATCTATGGAACAATATGATGTTGTCATTATTGGTGGCGCCTGCGCTGGGTTAACCGCTGCCTTGTATACTGCCAGACGCGAACTAAAAACATTAGTTATCACCAAAACATATGGTGGCCAAGCAGCAATTACTACGGAAATTGAAAATTACCCTGGTACAGGCACTATTTTGGGCCCAGAATTGATGAATAAATTCAAACAGCAGGCTGAAACTGCTGGTGCGCAAATCAAACTCGGCGAAGTCAATCAGGTTACAAAAATTGAGGAAGGAAAATTTGAAATAAAGAGCACGATTGGTGCCTTTGAATCCAAGGCAGTTATCCTAGCTTATGGTTTAGAGCAGAGAACTCTTGGCGTCCCTGGTGAAAAAAAATTAACAGGACGAGGTGTGGCTTATTGCGCCACTTGTGATGCTCCATTTTTTAAAAGCAAGATCGTTGGTGTTGTTGGTGGGGGTAATTCCAGTTTTGATGCTGCTGAATATTTATCAAATATTGCCAAAAAAGTTTATTTATTCAATCGCAGTGATAAATTTCGTGCTGAACAAGTATTGATTGACCAAGTTAATGCTGCCGGTAATGTGGAATCAATGAATTTTACAGAAATAAAGGAATTTATCGGTGAACAAAAACTAGAAAAAGTTATTTTGCTTAACAATCAGACACAGCAAGAAACAGAATTAAATCTTGACGGAGTTTTTATTGAAATTGGTTGGATAACAAAAACCGACATGATAAAAGATTTGGTAAATTTAGATGAGAGAGGTTATGTCATTGTTGATAATGAAAATAAAACTTCAGCCCCAGGAATTTTTGCCGCTGGTGATATTACTAATACGCCTTTTAAACAAGCCGTAATTTCAGCCGGTGATGGCGCCAAGGCCGCAATGTCAACTGCCAAATATATCCAGATGTTGAGAGGCAAGAATGGCTCAATTGGATTGGCTCCTGATTTAACTCGATAAAACAATTATTAAAGGAATAATAAAAATAATATGTCTCCATTTGAAAATGCAATTCAACAATTAGAAAATGCAGCGAAGATTTTAAATCTTGATGCTAATAAATTTGAAATTATAAAAAAACCTGATCGAGTGATTCAGGTAAAAGTACCGGTAAAAATGGATGATGGATCTTTCAAGGTTTTTGATGGTTATCGTGTTCAGTTTAATAATCTCCGTGGTCCATACAAGGGTGGTTTACGATTTTATCCTTCGGTTGATTTAGATGAAGTCAAAGCTTTGGCATTTTGGATGGCTATAAAGTGTGCGGTAGTTAACATTCCTATGGGTGGTGGAAAGGGTGGCATTACCATTGACCCTAAGCTATTATCAAAAGCAGAACTGGAAAAACTTACACGATCTTTTACTCGAGCCATAGCACCGGTGATAGGTTCGCAGGTTGATGTTCCTGCACCAGATATTTATACCACACCGGAAATAATGAGTTGGATAGTCGATGAATATACTCGGGTTACGGGCAAGGAAGATTTAGCGGTTGTTACTGGCAAGCCATTAGACAAAGGTGGTTCAAAAGGCAGAGATCGAGCAACTGCCATGGGCGGATTTTATGTGCTCGAACAAGTTATCCAGAAAACTCTTAATAAATCAAAGTCAGAAATTAAAATCGCTATCCAGGGTTTTGGTAATGCTGGTTCAGTCATGGCGGATTTGCTTGTAGCTGGCGGGTACAAAGTTGTCGCGGTTTCAGATTCCCAAGGTGGAATTTTAAACATGGACGGTCTTGATATTGAACAAGTAAAATTAACAAAACAGGCAAAAGGTTCAGTTATTGAATATGTTTCTGGTCAGAAAATAACCAACGAACAATTATTAGAAGTTGAGGTTGATATTTTAATCCCGGCTGCTCTTGAAAATCAGATTACAGAGAAAAATGCTCACAATATAAAGGCAAAAGTTTTACTCGAACTTGCCAATGGACCTACAAATCCAGCTGCGGATAAGTTGTTATTTGAAGCCGGCAAAGTGGTTGTGCCAGATGTCTTGGCCAATGCAGGAGGCGTGACAGTTAGTTATTTTGAATGGCAACAAAATCTGGATGATAAGTATTGGGAAGAAGCTGATGTTTTTGCTAAATTAGAGCAAATAATGACCAGCTCTCTTGATGCCGTCTGGAGCAAAGCTCAAGAGCATAATATTGATCTACGCACCGCTGCTTTTGTTCTAGCAGTTAGTCGAATTGCAGATAAGCTAGATTTACACTAAAATCTAGTTGCGTCCTAAGTGAAAGTTTGCTATACTCAAACAAAAGGTCTTAGAAAAAGCAACTAATAAATTAATTTTATAATTATGCCAAGAAAAGTAAATCCAGCTTTGATGAAGCCTTATAAGCTCTCAGCTGATTTAGAAGCAGTAGTTGGAAAAGGCCCATTGCCAAGATCTCAAGTTGTAAAAAAGATTTGGGAGTATATCAAGAAGAATGATCTTCAAAATCCACAGAACAAAAGAAACATTTTAGCTGACGAAAAACTATTAAAAGTTTTTGGTGGCAAAAAAGAAGTATCAATGTTTGAAATGACAAAATTATTAAGTGCTCATCTTTCAGCTTAATCACTTCAAAAACTCCGCATCAGCGGAGTTTTTTAGTCTGATAAAATTTAATAAAATTGTTAATATTCAAAATTTTTGTTAATCTTGATTATAGTATGAATTATTCTCTCGAACAAAAATTATTGGACCAAGGGTTTCAAAACATTTGTGGTATAGATGAGGCTGGGCGTGGACCGCTTGCCGGGCCTTTAGTTGCTGCAGCCGTAATTTTAGATCCTCAAAATTTAAATCCCCTTAGTGAATTAAAAGAATCAAAGAGTCTTACAAGTGCTAAACGGGAATACTTTTTTGACATAGTTCGTGACAATGTTATCTCTTGGTCTGTTGGGGTTGTTCATAATACAGAAATTGACAAACACGGTCTTGGCTTTGCCAACAAAATAGCCATGAAGCGAGCTTGGACCTTTCTCCATGTCCAACCTGATTATATTCTGATTGACCATATGCCTGGAGTATATTTTGAAACTCCTTTTGAATCATTCAAAAAAGGTGATGCCAATATTCTTTCCATTGCCGCCGCCTCAATAATTGCCAAAGTCATCCACGATAGAATTATGGATTCATTTGCCAAGGTTTATCCAAATTATGGCTTTGATCTTCACAAAGGTTATGGTACTGCTATGCATTTAGAAAAAATTAATCAATTAGGTTTATGTCCGATTCACCGTACCAGTTTTAAACCATTAAAAAATAAACTTCTCTAATAAATCATTGACGGAAAAAAACTTTTTTGATAAGATTCTATCTTACCTGGAAAGGAGCCCCGATGGATAATCAAGCAGAAGACAGAGTCAGACTGCGTCTGGTGTCTAATTTGACTGGATACATTTTGAGCTTATATCGTTTTTTCCGTCATCAGGGATTAAAGCAAATTTCTGAAGAGTTTCCTTTGCGTAGTTTTCTGCGTGAATTGTCACCGCTGGTTGATTATAGCGACCTACAATTTATCGGATTCGTTCAGTCTATTTTGACCAGGCTAAATAGTGCTTTATCTAAGCTTCCGATCAATGGTTCAGTTCTTTGCCTTCTTTGTAGGTGCACAGGTTGTGATTTGATTTTAATTGAAATAAGAATTGTTCGTAAATAAACTTATCATTTATCAAAATAAGCAGAGTAACACCTCTGTTTTTTGTTAAACTTGAAAAAAGACAGTATTTAGGATAAAATGGCAATAGATTACTAATAACCAATCTTTACTAATCTACGCATTTTTTAGTATTTGTAATGTTCGTAGTATTTGTATATTCGTAATATGAAGTACAACTTCAAAAAAACAGAAAAAAAATGGCAGAAAATCTGGCGCGATGAGCAGACTTTTCAGTCTGAAGATAATTCAACCAGAGAAAAATATTATTGTTTGATTGAATTTCCTTATCCATCTGGTGATGGACTTCATGTTGGACATGTCCGGAGCCACACAGCCCTGGATGTCATTGCTCGGCACAAGCGTCTAGTTGGTAAAAATGTTTTATATCCGATTGGCTGGGATGCTTTTGGTTTACCAACTGAAAATTATGCTATAAAAACTGGTATTCATCCAGCTGACGCTACAAGGCAGAACATTGCAATATTTAAAAAACAAATTCAAAGCTTGGGAATTTCTTTTGATTGGTCTAGGGAAATTAATACCACCGAGCCAGAATATTATAAATGGACCCAGTGGATATTCCTGCAATTATATAAAAAAGGATTAGCTTACAAAAAAGCCATGCCCATCAATTGGTGTCCTTCATGCAAGATTGGATTAGCCAATGAGGAAGTCGTTGATGCTAAATGCGAACGGTGCGGTCATGTTGCCGAACGGAAAAATTTGAATCAATGGCTCTTGAAGATTACACAGTACGCTGATCGTTTGATTGAAGATCTAGAGACAGTTGATTATCTTGATAAAATAAAAACTTCGCAAATCAATTGGATTGGTCGCAGTTATGGCGCGGAAATAGATTTTTTAGTTGATAATTCCAATGAGAAAATCCGTGTTTATACTACTAGGCCAGATACTATATTTGGGACAACCTACATGGTTTTGTCTCCAGAACATGAACTGGTTGAAGCACTTACAACCGACAAACAACGAAAAGCTGTTTTAGCCTATCAAAAACTGACTCGCACCAAGAGTGATCTTGAGCGCACAGAATTGGCCAAAGAAAAAACCGGTGTCTGGACTGGCTCTTATGCTGTAAATCCTGTGAACAAAGAATTACTTCCAATTTGGATCGCTGATTATGTTCTGTCAACTTATGGCACAGGTGCAATTATGGCTGTCCCAGCTCATGATGAAAGGGATTTTGAATTCGCCAAGAAATTTAAATTGGATATAAAAGAAGTAATACAGTCGGAGCAGGGAATATTAGCCAAAGCATACATTGGTGACGGAAAATTAATAAATTCAGATTTTCTCAATGGACTTGAAGTTGAAAAGGCTATTGAAGCTATAAACAAATGGCTGGAAGACAATGGAATTGGTAAGTCAGCCAAGAATTATAAGCTTCGAGATTGGATTTTTTCTCGTCAACATTATTGGGGCGAACCAATCCCGATTGTTTTTTGTGAAAAATGTGGTGAAATCCCTGTTCCAGAAGATCAATTGCCTGTTGCCCTACCAATGGTGGAAAAATATGAACCAACAGACACAGGTGAATCACCGCTAGCTGATATTTCCGACTGGGTGAATACAACTTGTCCAAAATGTTCTGGTCCAGCTAAGCGGGAAACTGATACTATGCCGAATTGGGCTGGTAGTTCTTGGTATTTCCTCCGCTATATTGACCCGAAAAATGACCAATCGTTTGCTGACCAAGATAAATTAAAATATTGGATGCCAGTTGATTTATACAATGGGGGAATGGAGCACACAACATTGCATTTACTCTATTCAAGATTTTGGAATAAGTTTCTTTACGACATAGGAGTCGTCCCAACTTCTGAACCATATCAATCTCGCGTTTCTCATGGAATGATATTAGCTCCCGATGGTGAAAAAATGTCAAAATCTCGTGGAAATGTTATCAATCCAGATGTTATAGTTACAGAATATGGCGCAGATGTTCTTCGTGTCTACGAGATGTTCATTGGTCCGTATGATCAAGCGGTTATTTGGGATACAAATGGTATTAAGGGCGTTAAAAGGTTTTTGGATAAAGTTTGGAAATTTGAGAATTTTGTTGCTAAAGATTCTGAAAAAATTATTTCTTCACTCCAGCAAACAATTCACAAAGTCACAAAAGACATTGATCAAATGCACTTCAATACTGCGGTTTCAAGTTTGATGGAATTCGTTAATGAAATAATTATCACAGGATGTAGCCAAGATACTTTTAAAACATTTTTAATTCTTTTGTCTCCTTTTGCTCCACACCTAGCTGAAGAATTGAATCAGAAATATGGCAATAAGCAATATGTCTGTCAAGAAAAGTGGCCAAAGTTTGATAAAAATAAAATAAAAATATCGACAATCGAAATGCCAATCATGATCAACGGCAAGGTCCGCCAAAGACTGATTGTTTCGCCAGATATTACTGAAGAAGAAATCAAAAAGTTGGTTATGTCAGATGAAAAATTGCAGAAGTATCTTATCAGCAAACCGAAAAAATTTATATTTGTTTCTGGTAAAATGTTAAGTATTGTAGTCTAGGATGTGTATAAAATCATTTACACTGGTTGACAAAATTGATATACTTGCTAGGTAAGAGATTTGGTTGACCCCTGCATATACATATTAATGATAAAAAGAGTGCACTTGGCCGTGCTCTTTTTTTTATCTTTCAAAATGTTATAATTGTACTATAAGATATGGTAGTAAATCATCTATTACAGTTAGGTCTGTCAGAAAAAGAAGCTGAAGTCTATCTCGCCGCTCTGCAGTTAGGCTTTTGTAGTGTCCAAAAGATTGCTGAAAAAGCTGAAATTAACCGGACAACAGCTTATACTCACATCAGGAATCTGATTACGCGAGGGTTGATAAAGACTGAAGAGAAAAATGGCAAAGCCTATCTGGTAGCAGAAAAACCTGAAAAATTGCGTCATATCTGGCAGACGCAGGAACAGGAGATTCGTCGCAGGAAACTAACATTGGATTTGATTATGCCAGAGCTTGAATCACTCTATAGTGTTGAAGAAGAAAAAATCAGTGTTTGTAAGTATGATTTGAAGGATATTGAAATGGCCCGTGATTTTTTGGTCTCAATGCGCTCAGACTTCATTTACAGTATATTCAATAGGGAAGAATTGAAACAGATTGATAGAGTGAATGAAAAAGACAAGGCATACGCAGAAAAACTTTTAGAATCAACTAAGCTTTATAAAGGGATTGTAATTGCGAGGGTAAAGCAAGTAAATAAATTTCTACAAAAACTTAATACGGAAAATGATAAGGTTTTTATAAAATATTTACCGTTTGTTAAGTACAATATTCCATGTGAATTTTTGATTGCTCAGAAGGTCGTTACTATTCTAAGAGACAAAGAAATTATAATTTTTAAGGATAAGTTTTTTGCCACATCAATGAAAATATTGTTTGAAATTTTATGGCAGGAAGCTGAACCGATAGATAATTTATGTTAAAAGAATTACAAGAATTCGGATTAAGTGAAAAAGAGGGCAAGGTTTACCTCGCTGCCTTGGAGTTGGCGCAGTCAACGGTCCAGCAAATTTCAACTAAAGCAGGCGTAAATAGGGCAACAACCTATGTCCAGCTGGATTTGCTAAAAAATAGAGGTCTGGTGTCACAGGTATCAATGGACAAGAAAACCTATTTTATTGCTGAAAAGCCATCAAAGGTAAAAAAACTGATTGAAAGAGAAAAATCAGAAATCATTTTCAAGGAAAATGAATTTAACAAAATACTTCCAAGTCTTGAAGCTATATTTAATGCACAAAAAGATAGACCTGGTGTTCGCTATTATGAGGGTGAAGATGCAATAAATTCATTCAGAGATGATTTGGTAAAAACGACTCATAAATATTTTTTTGCGATTGCACCAGTGTCGAAGCATTTTGAATTAACAAGTGAAAAAGAAGAGGTGTATACAAAACTAATCAAAAAAATTCAAGAGTATAAACATATACAAGTGTCTGATTCTCCAATCCCAGAGATTACTAACTTTTCTAAACAATATAAACAATTTAAGTCTAAATATATACCGAAAACAAAAATGAATTTAGAGGTTGAGATTGCACTTTTTGATAATTTTTTATGGATAAATAGCTTAAAGGGGAAACCGCGAGCAGTTTTAATTGAAGACAGCATAATAAATTTGAGCTTTAGAGAAATTTATAAAATGCTTTGGAATTTAGCAAATTAAAAAGAGACGATCTTGTTAGAGCGACTCTACATCTGCAGATAAATGCCGGGAACGATATCTGTAAGGCCACAAACACCCATCTGTAAACCTGAATGACGGTTGTTATTGCTATCACACAATCCGCCTTGATCCCCTAAACCGCTTTGAAGAATTTTCTGGAGCATCGCCATCAGAACAATCCTAATCATCAATTCTTTTCTCATTTGAAAAATGGCATTGCTCCGCTGACTCACAATTCCTCTCTTCCCCGGTTTTGGCCGGATTGGGGTGGAAATCTATCTGTTGATTATAAAAAAGTATATCATAGATAATGGTTTATGTCAATAGGTGTTGACATAAATTAATTAGGGAAGGCAGTAAAATCAGAATAAGTAGCTAAAATTAGGCAAAAATAACTACTGCTAGATGTTGTTTATCGCTATTGACAAAACTAAATTGGTTTGTTATAATACCAAGTCATTATAGTGACAAATACCTTATCGGGTATGTCTACCACTCAAAGAACCTGGAGAGGAGGGAGAAGCTTGTCAAGGAATAGAAAAACATCTTGAGGACTACGGATGAGACCATGTTCTCGCAGAATACAAAAAAGAGGATCAGCGTCCTCTGTTTTGTTATAAAAAATTTATTCTGTAACAATTCCTTTACCGACTGCAAATTCATCACTCTCAAGATTGGTCGAAACAATTCCATAAGTTTCACTGATTATATCTCCAGTTTCAGTGTCAGTTGCTCTAAGAGTTATATTGTTTAATAATTTCATCAATTTACCAACATCATTAGTGTCGGGAGTGAGCTTAATGCGAAAGTTTATAGTTGGATTTTCAGCCGATACAGGCAGTCTATTTAAAGTCCAAGTAATTTCCCTATTATTATCTGCATAGAACATTTCTCCCACATTTAATGTATATTTATCTAGCCATTCAACTTTGTCAGGTAAAGTCGTTGATATAGTAATATTTTCAATTTCATGTAAATCATTATTCAACTCCCAAAAAATTACATATTCTGTTTCTTGATTTGATTTTGGAGGGATTGAACCTGACCCAATCGGGGTGCCGTCAGTGTAGTAATAGCGCGCTTCTGTTTGCAGATTTGTATTAGAATTTAACATCAAAGTTATTTTATTGCTTTCAATGTTTGGGTAAGCTCTATTTGTATCAGAAATATTTATTTGTGAATAGATTACTAGCTTTGCCTTTGTAAGGTCATTATAGGTAAATATCTCCAAATCTCGGAGAGGCAAAGAGAAGTTTAATGAGTTTTTTTCTCCAGCTCCTAGAGTTTCCAAATTATCAATTTGGTTTCCAGTCCATGTTATCTTTTTACCCTTGTCTGTTTTTTCTACTCTGCCATAAAGCTCATCATCAAGTTTCTCCCAGTCCAACAGTTCAATCGGTTCAGACTCAATAATTACTGACAATGCAAGATTATTATACTCTTCCTTACCATTGTTTTTATAATTGACTGTGAATTGGAGATTATCAGTGTAATTGATATTTTGGTCTTCATTGGAACCATTAATTATCAGTGTTGTGCTGATAGCCTGTTCAACAATCTGTATTTGTTGAATCAATTCTTGTTGTTGATAATTTTGTTCTTCCTTGTTGATTAAAAGTAGTTGAACTTTTAATTCTTGAGGTTCTTTGTCTTGAAGATTTTCGCCCGTAAATTTTCCTTTTATTACAATCTTACCTTCATCGCCAGGATCCAGTTTTCCCAAAGACCATTCTTTTTCATCTGGGGTAGTGAATTCAGGTGTTGTAGACTCAAGACTAAATGTTTCAGGTGCAACAAATTTTAATTTTATATTTTCAATAGGAAAAAGTTCATTATTTTTATATTCAATATCAAATTGTAACACCTCATTGGTCGCTGCGTTTGGCAATGTATTGAAAACTAAACCAAGATCAAGAGGTTCAATCACTATACTAAGTTCACTCTTGATACTAAATTCAGCAGAAAAATTACTTGGTGTAAAAATCAGAGTTGCTTTCAGAGTCTGAACTTGTTCAGGTGAGTCGATTAAAGTCCCAGACAGTTCTACATAGCCTTTTTCACCTTTTTTTATGTCACCAAGATGAAAACTATGACCATCTATTTCCGGCGCTGAACTGGTTAATTGGAATCCACTTGGTTCTGATAAAATTATTTTTGCATTATTTATATCAACTTTACCTGAATTCAAATATATTATTTTATAATCAATCTCTTCGCCCATTTTAGCTTTTTCCGGTCCCTTTATTGCCATTTCAATCTTCTCTTGGGTAAAAGGATTTATTGTGTTGAAATAGACAAATCCAAATGCAGTTGCCAGCGCGCAGACAGACAAAAAAATAGAGGCGAATAAAACAATTCGGCCTTTTCTTTTTTTTCTTTCTTCCTTGACTATCTGGGCTAAAATATTATTTTCACCCTTGTCCTTTGAATTTTTTTTATTAGATGTTTCTTCAGCTGATTTTTTTTCTTCAAAAATTTCGTGTAGGGAGTCCAAAGGATTTTTTCCCCCTTCTTTTTTTGTCTCATCAAAACCTGATTCTGTTGGTGCTCCGCCAGTATTTTTTGTTTTTTCAGTAATTGAATTTCTTTTATAAAAATGCTTGTTTTTTTTTCTCTTGCTCATAATTACTGTGCTTGAATTATAATGCCATTCATCTTGTCGCTCTCAAGCTCAAAGTTTTGTTCAGTGCTAATTGGACTAAATTCATCTTCAGAATAAGACCAAATAGCTTTTAGTTTATTCGGTAAAATGATTTTTGAATTTATTTTTGTGTTTATTGCACCAGACTGTTTTTGATAAAAAATTGAATAAAAATCTTTTGATGTTTCTTTTGAAAACAAATCACCAATCCAATTACTATTTGTCTGTTCAATCTTGAAAGGCAGTTTATATTTTAGGCTAATTATAGATTCTTCTCCTGGGTCTGTTTGCGTCCAATTGCCGAATACTGCCTTGTCATTTTCAGTATATATAATTGTTCCTGTTTCAGGATCAACCATTTTATTTTGTTCTAATGTGTTTAATAATGTATCATCTTGGTAATAATCTTCAGCTGATTTAAATAATTGTACTGGCGGTTGGTCAAAGCCATCAGCTGAAATAAATTGGCTACCTGCTGGAACATATACCCGCATATAGTCTACATTTCTTACGCCTGAAAATGGATCAAGCTGGTCGCCATTGTGTTTTCTTTTTATAATGATTGAATCAACAATTGTCCCATCTGGCTGGATTTCAGAAGTATGATCAATTGTTTGCTCGATAAATAAATCAGTTTTCCCGCCAGCAATATTAGAATTAATGATTGATAAATAATCATTTGAAGTTGATTTAACTTCACCAGACCAATCATAGTTCTTGATTCGTTGTTGCCAGTTTTCATTGTTGAAATAAAGTTGGATTTCTTTTTCTTTCAAGCCATTTTTCAGTGTGGTTACTAGCGTGACTAAATCAGTTTGCTGTGAATTGAAAACTTGCTCCAGAAGTTTTGGTGCTAGATCAGCGATAAACTGCTTAGGTTTATTTTCAATTTTGTCGTATTCAACCTCGACTGATTTTTGGGTTTCAGCAATAAAATTGTCAGGGGTAATTGTTTTTCCATATTCTGGCATGGCAATTGGTTGTGTACTCTCTAATATTTTCTCCAGTAAAGTTGCATTGATTGCTATCACACCGTCAACTGATGGTCCGTCAGAATTTTCATAAAACCATTGAATTTTTTTCGCCGTTGTTGGGAAGTCAGCAAACCAATTAGCATCTTGGAGTTCCCATTTTGCATTAATTAAATGTAATGGATCTGGTGATTTTACCTGTTTCAACAAACTCCCCTTTGAATCATAAGTTCCACCCCCCGGAATTTCAATATTTTGTATCTTGCCATTATAAATATCAACCAGTGCCATACTCCCCATAAATCCACCAGTTGCTCGGAGTTCATTATTATTTTGAAATATAAATAAATATCGTCTCTTGTAATTTTGTCCGAGTATTTCAACTAGATCATTACTGAAACTTACCAGTTCTTCAATATCTTTGTTGATTGAGCTAATGTTGTCTTGAACCGCAATAAATTGAGCTTGCTTTTCTTCTGGCAGGATTTTTGGGTCTACTTGAGCCAGAAGTGTAGTGATTGACTGCAGTTTTGGTAGTAAAGAAGTATTCAATTCATCTTTTAGTGTCACTATTTTATCAGTCAGAGTTAGAGTGTTTTCTTGTAAATAAAACTTATCAAAAATTGTAGTCATTTCTTGACCTAATTCAGCCGATTGCATTCCGGCTTCGGTTAATCTTTCTGCGTCCGTGAAATATTTTCCAGCTTTTGGTACGATCTTTATTGCTGCCACCAAGTATGAGTTAACATTTTTCAATTCATCTGATGCAGATTCAAAATTGATTTCCGCTTTGGCAAATTTTTCACTGGCAGAAAGAATATCTTTTTCTGACAAAGATTGACCGGCGGTTTTTAGGTCGTCCAAGGCTTGTTCTGATGCTGCTACTACTTTATCCTTGCTATCAATCAAATCATTTACATATGTAAATCCTTTGATCGGCAAAATTACCAGCACAGCCACAATTGCAAAAGCCAAGGCTGGTTTCATCCACAATGCTGGTAATCGTAGCAATGGTCCTTTGTTAAATTGGTCGCTGATAAATTTTGTTGGTTTTTGTCTCTTGGCTTTTTTGTTGTCAGGCTTAGCAGTAACAATATTTTTAGAAGGCGTATATTTTTCAGCTTTATCTTGAATTATTCTTGTTGACGCCTCAATCGGATGGGAAAATTTTCTTAGTCGTTCAACCACAAATTGTTTTCGCTTTATTTTTTCTTCTCTTTCTTGGGCCATTTTCTTCAGATTCAAAACAAAAGGTGAGTGTTCATGTCGGCTCCGTACATTTTGGACCACAATATTATTACACTTTGGATCTTTTGAAGTAACAATTGCTTCGTCTCTTGGCAATTGATCTGTTAATTCTTTTATTAATTCATGTTGTTCTTTAATCGTGCTGTTTGCCAAAATATCCGCCATGTCTTTTTCTGAAATACCAAAACACAAAGCAGTTTTCTCAAGCTCTTTTCTTTCTGCCCTAGTAACTTTCATTGCTTTTGTACTGGTTTTTCTTGTCTTATTGTTTTTCTTTTTTGTTTCTACTTTTTTTCTCGGCATGATATTAAATTTGTTTTTGTATAAATATTTTCCCAGTCTCCATCAACGCTCGGTATAGACTTCAATAGTTTCTCTGGCAGCTTTTTCCCAAGAAAATCTTTCAACATTCTGAAATCCTTTCTCTCTCAATTCTTGTTGTAATTTTTTATTATCCAAAATAGTGTAAATTTTTTCAGCCATCTGATTTTTGTTATACGGATCAAACAATATGGCAGAATCAGCTAAAATTTCAGGCAAACTTGTAATATTGCTGGCTACAACTGGACAGCCACATTTTTGAGCTTCGAGAGCAATCAGGCCAAATCCTTCAATGAATGACGGGATAACAAATACATCAGCTCCGCTATAGAGGCTTGGCAAATCCTTGCTCTCAATAAATCCCGGAGTAATAATGCAGTCTTTGTAACCTGAATTTTCAATCATTGTTCTGATATTTGAATAGTCCTTGTCTTCCTGTCCAGCCAGAACTAATTTCTGTCGGATATGATATTTTTTCTTGAGAATTTCATAAGCTGAAATCAGCCCTTCAATGTTTTTATGATTGCGCCAAACACCTACAAAAAGAATAAAAGGTCCAGTAATATTATACCTCTTTTTTACACTACTTATTATACCATTTTCCACGGTAACTTTGAACCTTTCATCCACACCTTCATAAATGACTTTTATTTTTTCAGAATCTATTTTAAAATGCTTAATTATCCCGTTTTTTGTGCTTTCGGAAACAGTGATTATTTTCTTAGCATTATTTACAGTCCCAGCAAAAACAGTTCGATATCCAAGGCGCCTAATAATTGATTTCATTCTATGTCCTGGAAAAAGAAAAGGTGTGACATCATGAATAGTACACACAGACTTTTTTCTAAAAAAAATAGGTGAATTAAAATGCGGATAATGAATCAGATCAAATTTTTCTTTGGCAAATTCAAACGGCAATTTAAATTGTTCAGCATAGGTATACCAGCGAGGAGTTACTAAAATTTTTTTTACTCTTGGACTTGGTGGAAAATATGTAGAAAATTCAGGCTCTCGCATGAACATTATATACTCATTTTCTTCATCAATCCGAAAAATATTATCAGTAATTTGCTTAATATACTGACCAATCCCTGTTGTCTGTTTTTCCCCATACATTCTCGCATCAATAGCAATTTTCATACACTCTCTGTCTGTCTATTCCGTACTTGTTACGGAATCAATAAGATTATTATATTAATACTTGTATTTTAGCAAAAATAAAACATTTTTCCAAATAAAAAACCATCAGCTCACGGAGGTAGTTTCTATCTCACAGGTCAAAAAAAGCTTGCTTTAGCAATATCAATCAAAAAAATCATTTATTTAATTTCAAAACACCTAAGATGAATAGCCTCGGTGTTTGGGGGGTTTATCGCGGTCATGAACCACACGAAGATGTTCAAAAGCATTTGTTTTAAAACCCCCAAAACTTTCTTGACCGCCGAAACTTTAGTGTAGGCGGTTCGTCCTTTTTGCCTGCCTGCCGCCTGCCTGCCGGTAGGCAGGGTAGGCAGGCAATCAATCACTTTTTTCAAAAAACCTGCTTTAGCAAAACCAATCACTAACTTTAAACCCCACGAACATGGTAAACCTCGGGTTTGGGGGCTTTCTTGCCGTGTTCAAAACACAAAATAGTGTTCAAAAGTAGCAATTAAAGCCCCCAATGGTTTTTGGACACTTTTTGCCATCAAAAAGTGTCAAGCGAAGCTTTATCAATCACTTATTCTAAAAAAAACTTGCTTTAGCAACATCAACCACTTACATTTAAATTACACCGCTAACCACTACTTTCAATTGCTGCGCTTTTAAGCACACACACCAGCTGTCGCTGATGATTTATGTCCAAATAATAAAAAAGCTCACCAATAACTGGTAAGCTTTTAAGTATTATTTCAGTGAGAAAGCAACCAATCCACTCACGGTTTTAATTAGAGGTCGTTCATTATCAAGGCTAAATTGTAAATTACTTAGAAGCAGTTTGATCTCAATCTTTTCATTGCTCGCGTAGATAATCATATCATCAATCGGGATATTGTAAGGGGTAGATTTTTTAATCAATTTATAAGCTATATCCGTTAGGTTTATCTCAATTAAGATGTTCGAATTTTTCATTATAAGCAATTCATTTGTTGTTAATGATGTTGAGATCGTATCTCTGTAAAACTTTTCAGGAAACCTTACTGCATCATCACTTAAACCTTGAAATGAATAGACATAATCATATGTTGCAACTGGGAAGACATCGGATTCAGGTTGATAGCTAAACAGTATCGCAGGTTTATCAATAACACTATCTATTTTTATTAAATTAATTGCCTGAAGAAAAGCCCTTGAATGTGCATAATATGTTTTACCATTTTTTTGTAGAATATTTTTATTAATAAGTTCAACATTTTCTTCGCCAAGCCATTTGTTAATCTTTTCTACCTCATAACTTCGATATAAATATCGAGAGATCGATTCAATTTCAGTATATTCAGAGATAGAAAAATTGTCAGGAGCTTTCTGTAGTTTCCCATCAATCAGAAGATTGTTTTTTATTAATAAGTTTTCCAATCTTTGTACCTGGCTGTTAAAAGAAATATTATACCCATTCCATGGACCATACAGGAAGATCAAAACACAGATTACAACAGAGCCAATTAACCAGTGTAGGTGTTTTTTCCTACTTAATAAATAATAAAATGTAACAGGGATTAACCAAAGTCCAAACAATACAACAAGGTAACGGTCAACTGTCACTCCATATTCAGAAATTCGAATACCAATAGCTGAAAAATAGACTATGAGCAGTGGTAAAACTGAAATAAAAAAACCAGTAAATATTTTTTTTAATAATTTAACATGCATTGTTAAAGGTTTTGCTAGGGCAAAAGTTACAAATCCTCCAATTCCATAAACCATGACCCACTGGACAACACCTTCCTTCGGCCAAGCAGATGTGAAAATAATTCTTAGAGTATAAACATACAAAATTATTCCATAAACTGCCAGTAATGGTAATAAAATATACTGAACACACACTTTCAATAATTTCGGATAGTCAATTTCATCATTCATTTCTTTTAGCGTTGGCACACCAGCCAAAAGAAAATTTATCCCAAATAATCCAACTGCAGAAATCCAGATTTCTATAAATATCTCATTGTCAATTTTCAGTTCAAATAAATATTGCACTGCAGTGATAGCCAGAGAAACACCTGCAAAAATTACTCCAGTGAAGAGAACTGAAAAAAATAATCTTATAATAATTTGTTTACTAAAGTTCCATAATTTAGAACGGAAATTATTGTTTATAAAGGGTGCAACCAAAATCAAGAAATAAAAAATAACATTTAGTAAGAAAAACTCAATTCCTTGCCTTTCTGATATTTCCTGGTAGGGTAGCATCAGCGAGAAAAAGTACACCACACCAATTAAGATTGGCACCAATTTTAATAGATATTTTTTTGTCACATCCCAGTTAAGACTCTCTGAAATAAGTTCAGCCAAGACAAACATCGGGAAAGTCAAAACCAAAGACATGAGGGTGTACATCAAACCAAGTGGCACCTCTTTGCCCGATTGTTCAATCTCAATACCAATAATCCCGAGAACAACACTTGCTACCGCTGCCAGCATTGCAAGAGGAAATCTCTGAATTAATTTTTTTAAATCTCGAAGTGCTTCACGATAAAATTGTTCAAATTTAGTCATAAATTTGCATTAAATTAATATAGTTAGAGTATATCATTTCCCCATAAATAAAACAAAAAACACTGCGATTTAGCAATGTTTAGTTTCTTGTCTGTCTGATTGTTTTTGAACAAAAGTATAATTTCGTCGTAATGTAAGTGATAACAATGAGAGCAATACCTAAAAACCCTCCAATTAAAGAACCGATATCCCAAAATACATTGAGCTCTGTAGCCAGCAGGCTATTCAGTCCAAATACTGCAAAGAGAGTAGAACCAATGCCACATGAACTCATTCCAACAATTTCTCCCATATTATTGTAACACCAACGGTTAGTATCCAGCATCACATTTGCCATTATCCCTGCAACAAAAAAACCAAAAGAAAGAAACAGCATCATCCCATAAATTAATTGATAAAGATCGGATGTCGGAATGCTATCAGCAAGCATCAAATTATGAGTTCCGTACGCCAATTTTTCGTAGAATGATGTTGGTGGCATGTTTATTCTCCTCCATCCTTGTTTCGTGGAACTAGGTCAATATTTAGATTCTTGAATGAGTCGTAGTCTTTGAATGAATAAACATACTAACAGCCAGATAGACAATGACTATTACTAGAATTCCAGAACACAATCCAACCAGAGCTCCAATGTCCCAATACATATTTCTTTCAATTGGCAGGGAATTGAGTCCAAAAATTGAAATGAAGAAGGCACCAGCACAGGTCATCGCCATAATAAAGTTTTTGCCAGAATCACGATGAACAATGTCAAATCTGAAGGATACATCAAGAATAAGAGAGGAAATAAAGCTGGAAATAATGAAACAAACCCCCAATACAAGACCCAGTCCATAAATGAATTGACACAGGTCAGATGTGTAAATCAAATGTGAGATGTTATGCATGGTTTTCTCCTGGTGGTGTGAGGGGGGGGGCTGAATTCATTAATTTCCAAACTGTTTCAAAGTCCAATAGTATAGAATAACAAACTTCTATACTTTTGTCAAGAAAAACCATAGAGAGTATATCATTTCCCCATAAATAAAACAAAAAACACTGCGATTTAGCAATGTTACTTTTTTTCAGTTTCTTTATCGTTCAGAAGCAATTTTCTTTCAAGTTCTTCAAGAGTTAGAATATCTGCATCCTGATCCTTGGCTTCCTGCCGAGCTTGTTTCACTTCTTCTTGTAGTTTTTTTATTTGTTCATCAGTTCTGTGTTGAATCAGACTAAAATTTTTTTTTGCTTTTCCCATGTTTTTCTCCGTTTGCTCGACTCGGACAATCTATGTTTATTATACTAAAAAATACAATTTTGTCAATATTCTAACCAATAAAATTAAAAAAAAGCCGTTACTAACTCTGTTGAGTTTTCACGGCTCTAGTCACTGCTGTGACTAGCATTTATGCTGGGGCGCTAGGATTCGAACCTAGGATGCAGGGACCAAAGCCCTGTGTCTTACCGCTTGACGACGCCCCAATTTCGGGAGATCCAGTTTTAGGCTGTTATCTCCCGGGGAGTTTATTTACTCCCTTAGAAATTCCTTCAAACGAGCGGAGGAGGAGGGAATCCTAGCCGTAGGACTAGTCCGTCCTTTGGCGGAGAACCCCTGGGTACTTGCGTACCTGCGGTTTTCAAGACCGCCGCCTTCAACCATTCGGCCACTCCTCCAGTGTGCGAGCGAGGGGATTTGAACCCCTGACCCCCTGCTCCCAAAGCAGGTGCGCTACCAGACTGCGCTACGCTCACAATGGACGAAAGAATGGAGCTGGCAAAGGGAATCGAACCCTCAACCGGCTGATTACAAATCAGCTGCTCTACCATTGAGCTATGCCAGCCTTGAAGCCTGTTTTTGGCTTCTTGAAGAAATGGGGTGAGCCGCATCGGAATCGAACCGATGACCAACAGATTAAAAGTCTGCTGCTCTACCAACTGAGCTAGCGGCCCATTGACCTTAAGGCGGTCAACCTTCTAATGAACAAATAACAATATATTATAGCAAAAATCAATAGGTTTGTCAATAACAGCTAATAAAACTTAGTTATTTTAACAGAATTTATTGTAAATTAGAGAAAAATTTAATACACTTGCCATTAACATAATTTCAGTAATATAAAAATAAAAAGAGATATTAATATCTCTTAATTTAGGTAATCTTACCTTTTTTGTTTTACATCCATCGGACAATTTGTATGTCCAAGAATTCTTCTTCTATATTCATTGTTTCTCCAGATAACTGGTGATTTTGACATTCCTCTTAATACTTGAGGTGGCAATCCTGGAAAAACAAGAAGATTTCTTACTAAAATAAATTTAGTATATTCATGTTTGCCAAGCAAGTCAGCGGTTTCTGGCCCCATTTTCATTTTGTAAAAGAAACGCAAGCATCTGCCTTCTGTGTTAATAATAAAATGAACTCGTTGTTCTGGCGTGCTCTGGTCAAATTTTTTTCGTAACGCATCTCTAGCTTGCATCTTTGCTTGTTCAGTTGCTTCTTGTCCAGAGGCAACATTATGCAAGTGAAACAAATCAAGTATCAAAAATATTCTTTTCAAGACCAACGCAGTACTGGCTCGATTCTTCAATAGGTGAGATCTTACGGCCGAATCACTGATAAAATTTGGAGTTTTAGTTAAATGGTCCAAGCTTGCGCCATTGTGGTGATGTTCAGCAATTAATCTTGCCTGTTCTAAACCAAAGGTCTGGTTTGAAATCACCGCAATAATAACTTGTTCATTCTGGTCAAAACAAAATGCTTGTAAAAGATCGCCCACAGCGCCAAGAGCCATCGCAACTCTTTCATCAATTGATAAATGATTCAAAATTTGATGATAAATCTGCCTATAATTTACTGGTTCTGGCTGTGACATCGCTGTCTCCTGCCTTTTGTTCAACTTCTTATCTTAATTACAATTTATTGAAGTGTCAATAAAAATTTTCAACATTTTTTCTGCTGTAGTCTGCCATGAGAATTTTCGGTTTACAACTTTCAATGAAAAAGTGTCAATTGATTCAAACGATTTTACAATATCATTGATATTGTATGGGTCAATATAGATTGCATTGTTACCTAATATTTCAGGTAGAGAAGAAGTATGGCTGGCTATGGTTGTTGTTCCACAGTAAATAGCTTCAAGCGGAGGAAACCCAAATCCTTCATAGTAGCTTGGGAAAACAAAACATTGCGCTAGGTTATAAAGGAAAACTTTATCTTTATTATTCACATAATTGATAAAATGGATCTGTTTAAAATGCTTTGATTTTTTTGCACTATTGAAAATTGAACTATATTTCCATCCAGGTTTCCCAGCGATTACCAGTTCAATATTTTTGCTTTGATTTTTTTGTTTAAATAATGAAAAAGCTTCAATCAAACTCTCAATGTTTTTTCTCGGCTCAAGTGTTCCAAGATATAAAATAAATTTGGACGGCAGATGATATTTTTTACGCACACGATCCCGGCCAGGATCTGACAAATCCAATTTTTGAAATTGTTCAGATACTCCAGAATAAATTTCGTAAATTTTTTCAGGATTAATTTTGTAAATGTTCTCTAAATCTGACTTTGTGTTTGATGAAACAGCAATGATTTTTTTCGCTTTTTCAAAAAGTTTTTTTGGGTTAATAATTTTGTGCCAAAGCTTTCTTTTCCAAGAAAAAAATTCAGGGAAAATTTCAAAACTCAAATCATGACAAGTGATAAAATACGAGCAATCAGTTGCAAAGAAATTTAAATTCGGGAAAAAAAATAAATCTATTTTTACATTCAATTTCCTGAAAATTAGTTTATCAAGTTTTGGATATTTGAGAACTTTCAAGCTTAGATTCAACAATTTATTTGGAAAACTGAATTTAACAAGTTTCACATTTTCAAAGTTAAAAGGAGGAACAGTAACATTTTTTGAAGAATTATAAAAAAGAAAATAATTATTGGATTTATCCAACTCAAAAAGTGCGGTTAGCAAATTAAAGGTATACTCTCCAACACCAGTAATTTCATTCTCCATTAGATTTCTTATATCAATGGCAATATTCATAAATTAAGCAAAATTATGTAAGGTCATTACCGTACTTGCTGTACTCGCTGTTCTCGCTGTACTTGCTTTACTCGCTGTTCTCGTTATAAAGTATTCTGCCATTTTTCCCAAGATTTGTTCACCAAATCAGCCATGTTTTTTTTGAAAACAGTCTCATCAAAATTTAAGGCATGGTTTCTTATGTCTTCAGGTTTAAAGTTTTCTGGTTTGAAATGGATTAGCGTATCGGCCAGCGTCTCCCATTCTTGTTCATTGAAAAATATTCCAGTTTTGCCATCGATTATTGTATCAAGTGCTCCTCCACGATTGAAAGCAATTACTGGTCTTCCAGCAGCCATAGCCTCAACCGGAGTGATACCAAAGTCTTCAATTTGTGGATGAATAAAGGCTATACATGTTTCAAACAATTCAATCTTTGCTTCCTCATCAATTTTCCCTAAAAATTCAATGGTGGGTCCAGCCATTTTTCTAAGTTCTTGAAACGCCGGACCTTCACCAAAAATCTTCAATTTTAATCCCAGACGATTGAAAGTTTTTACTGTTAAATCAAATCGTTTATATGGCACAAGTCTACCACCTGTTAAATAAAAATTGCCGATATTCTGTCGGATTTGAAATTTCTTTGTTTCTACTGGCGGAAAAACAACAATACTTTCTCGGCGGTAGTATTTTTTTATTCTTTTTTGTACTTCACGAGAATTGGCAACAAAAACATTGACTCGTTCTGCCGCTAATCTATCCCACATCCGTAGTTTAGTAAGTACTAATGGCAAGGTTCTCTTGATTATTGGGCTTTGTCGAAGTTCTTTTATGTAATTGATTGAATCTGTCCAGAGATATCTAGTCGGAGTGTGGCAGTAGCAGATGTGTAGAGCGTCTGGTTTAGTTATTATGCCTTTAGAAAAAGCTGAAGCACTAGAAATAACAACATCATATTCTGACAAATCAAAATTTTCCGCCGCCGCTGGCATAAAAACCAAAAACCATTCAAATTTTCTGACTCCAAATGGAAATTTTTGAATAAAAGAAGTCCGAATATCTCGGCTTTGGTATATTTTATTGACTTTCTTTTTGTCATAAACCAAAGTATATGTCGGACTTGTTGTGTAGACATCCTGCAATGCTTGCAATACTTTTTCCGCCCCTCCATCTTGAGTTAAGTGGTCGTGCACTAGAGCAACTTTCATAGAATTACGTATTTGCGAATACTATAAACAATATGAATACAACTCCTTGTATTTGTAATATTCGTAAACATTTGTATATTTGTATTGGTATTTTACAGTATTTCCCAATCTTCACCAAACAAGTTATGCAGAGTTTGACACAATAGGAAGAAAATTACCTTTCTGTTTGTTATAACTGGTTATACTCACAACTCAATTTGTAGATTCGCCTGCCTGCCGAAGCTGAAGTCAGCGTAGGCAGGTGGCAGATTCGTTATTCGTGGAAACCATTCATCATTCATCTCAATTTGTAGATTCGTGGCAGATTTGTTATTTGTGGAAACTACTCATCATTCACCTCAATTTGTAGATTCGTGGCAGATTCGCAATTCGTGGAAACTATTCATCATTCACCTCAATTTGTAGATTCGTGGCAGATTTGTTATTTGTGGAAACTACTCATCATTCACCTCAATTTGTAGATTCGTGGCAAATTCGTTATTCGTGGAAACCATTCATCATTCACCTCAATTTGTAGATTCGCCTGCCTGCCGAAGCTGAAGTCAGCGTAGGCAGGTGGCAGATTCGTTATTCGTGGAAACTTAGCATATTCGTAATTCGTGGAAACTATATATATTCACATCAAACAAAAAAGACCATACATTGATGATCTTATTCGAAAAATTTTGTTATGTTGATCTAGTATCTCTGTTTTCCAGAGTCTCCATCAATATGGTGACTGCACAAAAAGTCATAGCTAATACGCTCAAAAATCCCAGTAGCTCAAACCACCAATAGCTTCTTCGAGCTAAGTAATTAATTGCTTGTTCAATATAGTCATTGCTGTAAATATTAAAGTGCAGATATCCTGATGCGATAAACCAGCTTGCATATGTCAGTAGGCTCAAAATATGAAAAAATCTCCTTTCATGTCCGCAAATCTTTTGAATTCCTACGATCAGGGAAAGAACTCCAAACAGGGGAATGCAAACAACAATAAAATACTTCAATACCAGATAATTGCTTAGTTTTTGAATCGGATTATCTGGTAGTAAGAAACAGGATAAAAACCAAACAATTGGAAACAGACTGGTGAAAATAATTAATTTACCTCTGTTTTTTCTGTTATCAAACCATGAATCATCCAACACAGACAGTGTAAAACTTATTTGTTGGTGTTTCATTTTCTTCGTCCCCCTCCAGGCTATGAATTTATTATTTTATCACATTGATAGGTATTGTCAACTGCTACTCCAACTATTCAAAGTTTATTTTTTACAAAATATTGTTCCAATTAAACCATTTAAAGGGTCTATTCAAAAAATTTTGTTACACTTGTATCAGGGGAAGTACTGCATTTACAAGTTTGTTTTCTACACCTTGTTGACAAATAGCCTTTGCCATTACATTTGTCACATGTTTCATTGGCAACAGTATTTAACCCGTGTTTGACCTGAACATTGCCAGTTCCTTCACATTTGCAACAGTCATATTTGACTTCAGTGATCATTTTTTTCCTCTTTTTGTCCATGGCAATAGTATTTTAAGTTTTTTTATCAATTTTGTAAAGAAAAAAAACTTTTTGAAACAACAAAATCACTTTTTAGTTTATCTTATTACAATTTTTTGTAATAAAATAGTCACTCTTTCGAGTGACTCAAATATTTTAATTATACTTCTACGACAGTTTCAGAATAAAATTTTTCCCAAAGATTTTTTACTTCATCAAGCAAGTCATCTTTTTTAAGCAAGTTATTTTCTTTTCTAACAGCTTCCAGTTTTACTAATAATGTATCAAATTTTGATTGTACTTCTCGAACCATCTCAAGTCGATCTTTTATTCCTTCATTTACTTCTTTTATTTGTTTTGAAGTTACTGGCAGGTCCTTTAGTTGAAACTCATACAATTTTACTTTATCATCAATCCTTGTTCTAAGTGGTTTCAATTCAGTTAAAAAATTATCAACTGTTTGGTTTATTTCTTCTGTAGTGGTAGTCTCAAACGGAGTATCCCAAAATTTATTTACTCTGCTCATAACTCCAGCTAATTCACCAGTCTCGAGTTCAGTCACATTATTAGGTTGTTCTTGTTTTAGTTGTTTACTTGGACCCTCCGGAGGTAAGTTTAACATTTGACTTTCAAGTTCCATAAAGTTTGTATTATTAATTATTGTTTCTCATATACCATATGTTCATCTTGAAATATATTCCATTTATCTATTAATTCATTATACCAGACTTTTTTCTCTTTGTCATCACTGGTTTTTATTGCTTTGTCTGCCAGTTTTATTAATTTTTCAAATTCGAATTTTGTTTTTTTATAAATTTCAGCCTGATGTTTTTCTATTGGGTCTTCTGACATTATGCCTGAAAGTAGTATTGGCTTTACTGCCTCAAAGTAGTCATTTGCCATTCTAACAATGTCATCTTTTATCATTTCTAATGTTTTGTTTAATAGTTCACTCTCTCTGCCTTGCTCCACTTTTTCCAATGAAGTCGCTAAATGTGGCATAAATTTCGCGTTGACATATTGTCTCCTGAACTTATCCCAATCATTTTTAAACGCTTCAAACAACTTTTCTCGATCTTCTTTTCTATCCGTCTCTATTTCAACATCTTCTAAGTCAGTTTTTAGTTGATTATACTCAATCCGCAGTTTTTTATATTCTGGTTTTATTTGTATCTCAAAATATTCAAGATTGAGTACAGGTTCAATCCAACGAGATTGGTTTATTTTTATTGCGTTTAGAATTTTTTTAAATTCTTCAATTTGCTTTTCCTGTGGTTCTGATTCTACCGAGTCTAAATATGCCTCAACCGTTTCAATGGATACTGCAGAGAATGAAAGTCGCTTTTCAATATTTAGAGATGGATCCTCCTGTTCAGATGGTTCAAACCTTTCTTGGAACATGGCCATATTTTTGTAGTTATGATTTATACTTTTGATTTCCTGGACAAAACTACCAGTGGAGTTTTTAACATTATCCAGAAATCCAATTTTAGTGACCAGTTTTCAATGTAATATGTATCCAATTTAACTTCATCTTCGAAATCAAGATCACTCCGCCCAGAAATTTGTGCCAGTCCAGTAATTCCCGGTTTAATATCAAGTACTCTCTTGTGGTGCATTTCATACTTTTCTACTTCTCTTGGTTGATGCGGTCTTGGCCCCACTAAACTCATATTGCCAATCAGGACATTGAATAATTGTGGCAATTCATCGAGTGAAGTTCTCTCAATAAATCTGCCGACCTTTGTCCTCCTTGGGTCATTTAAAATTTTATAAACTGGTCCTTTTCTTTCAGATTGTTTTTTTATTAAATCTTTTTCAAATTCAATAATCTTTTTTTGGTCAGTAAATTTTTCAAACTGTTTGCCAATGCAATAATCAGCATACATTGATCTGAATTTGAAGACATGAAATTTACCATGCCGAGATACTCGTTCATTTCGGAAAATTGCTGGTCCTCTGGATTCGATTTTTATTGCCAGCAAAATTATTAGCATCACAGGGGATAATACAACAATTAAAATTATTGAATAAATAAAATCAATTAATCTCTTGGCAATTTTCCCCCAGCCATCAAGCTTAGTTTTACGGATTTCGATTAGGGGAATCCCGGCAATCATATGAACATCAATATTTGTCGTCCTTGCTTCAAATGTACCTGCCGCATATTTGAAAATAATGTTATTATTTTCTGAAAAGTTTATTAGCTCTATTGATTCAGCTCTTGATAACGATGAATCAGTTTGAATTATTTCATCAATGAAATATTTTTTGTGCAAATCAATAAATTTTTCATTATCAAATTTTTTACATTCAGCAATTATTTTATAACCTAATTCTGGTTGTTGCTTAAAAGTTTTTATCAACTCTTTGGTCGCCTCATTGTTGCCAACAATTATTATTTTGTGACTTCCCACCCCAAACTTCAGACTAATATTTTGTATTTTCCTCAAAATAATTCTGGCAACTATTATCAGAAATATACTCAAAACCCAGGCAGTAAGCACAATAAATCTTGAATCAAATAATTCACGGACAAAGAACATATAAATAATAATCGCGCTCATACCAGTTGAACAGGCAAGAATAATTTTTCCCAATTCATCAGTGATTTTCAATCGCCGAAATTTATACAAACCAGCCATAGCAAAAAATAATAGCCATACAACAGACAGGAGTAGGGAAGTGGTGAAAATTTCATTTAAATCAATATTAAATTCCACTTGTCTGTACTGGGTAATATTTTCGTTTATTCGAATCAAGTAGGCTAATACTCCAGATAAAACCAGTAAAGCATAATCTAGTGGAATCTTTATTGCTGTGAAAACTAACTCGGATTTTTTCTTCATAATAAATTTAAATAAATAACTACAGATATTATACTTAAAAATTAATGTTTTTTCAAATAAAAAAACAGTGACGCCGTCACTATCTTTTTTTGGTTCCAAACAAGTGAGTAAGCCGAATTCTGTTTTAACTGTCATCTATCTAGCCCTACAATTGCTTGTAGGTTCAAGCGAGCTACCTAATTTGCTCTTGCACTCAAGTAAGGATTTAGCCGTTTCACTCTCTATCTTTCGAAAGAGATTATCCCCAAAGGGATTCAAATTAATTTCTCAATTTGACGTCACTGCTCGCACCTCTGATTGACATGATAAATCTAGCCAATCGACGGGAATTACCCGCTACCATTCTACACCAAAGTGTGAGTGTTCGGACTTTCCTCCCCCCCACTAAAATTTATGTTCTAAAAGACTATTTACTATCCGTTTTTTCAAGTGGTTGTAAGTATTTTTGAATAGTTTTAATTTCCGTTCCCTGTTTTTTGCATCAATTTGAGATAAAAAGGCTTCATAGTAAACCAATCTAAAAGGTCTTCTATTTCTTGTTGACTTAGATTCACCTTTATTATGTTCAGCAAATCTTCTTCTTAAATCATTTGTATAACCAATATAAAGTTTTTTATCCTTTAAGCTTTGTAAAAGGTAAACATAAAACATAAATTTTAGTGGGGGGGCGACAGAACTACTCATTTGGAACCAACATCATTATAGCAAAAGAAGCTAGATTTGTCAATGATATTTGTTTATAATTAGCCAAATCAAATGAAAAACCACCAGCATAGCAACTGGTAGTTTCTATCTTTCGGGCAAAGGCCTCCATCTTTATATAATTTAATCACCTGCAATTCATTTTCCACCGTATTAAGCAATTACTTTATTATTCATCCCCACGAACATGCCAAGCATCGGGGCTTGCCTGCCATAATCTTGATGAAGGCAGGTCTGGGGGGATTCTGCGCGTAATCAATGCACGAGAGATAATCATTTCAATTCGCATTGAATCCCCCCAGCACTTTTGGCTACTTTTGCCTGCCTGCCGGTAGGCAGGGTGTCAAAAGTAGCTCGCAAAGCGAAATCAATCACTCAATCTCAAAATAACTCACTTTAGCAAAACAACAACTTACATTTAGATTAAACTGATGCCTACTACTTTCAACGGCTTCGCCTTTAAACGCCCACACTAGCTATCACTGGTAGTTTATGTTTATAATAAAAAACACACCTTTCTGGGCGTGTTTTTTTCTAGTATTCGTAATGTTTACACTTCAATCACCACCGGTAAAACCATTGGTCTTCTCTTAGTTTTGAAAAACAAGAATTTACCTACATCATCTCGGATTTTATTCCTGATTTCATCAGTGCCTGTAAATTTCTTATTATTACCTTTTTCTTTACAAATTTTTCTCACCCTAGCTCGAGCTTCTTCAATCAGTTTCTTACTTTCTTTCATATAAACAAATCCACGGGAAATAATATCTGGACTACCAACCAATTCGCCTGATTTTGCATCAAGAGTGGCGATAACGACAAACATCCCATCATCAGCCAGCACTTGGCGGTCTCGTATCACAATATTACTTACATCTCCAACACCAAGACCATCAACCATAATATATTCTGTCGGCACTTTTTCTTTTGTTACTTCGGCAATTACTTCGCGTCCCTGTCTTTTGAATTCAGTTACTTGGCCATTGTCAGGGAGTAAAATATTTTCTTTAGCAAAACCAATTTGTTCAGCCACTTCTCCATTGGTAACTCTTAGGAAATAATTTGCTTCAATCGGCATAATATATTTTGGTTTGAAAAGGCGCATAGTCAATTTCAAATCTTCTTGTTGCGCATGTCCTCCTGCGTGGACATCCATCATTTTATAGTGGTAGATTCTCGCTCCCAATCTCGCAAAAGTATCTTTTAGGCTTTGAATTGTTCTTTCATTTCCAGGAATAACTGAAGATGAGAAAATTACACAATCTCCTTGTTCTATTTCAATGTGTTTATGATCTTTGTTGGCAATTCTCATCAAAACAGCATTTTTTTCTCCTTGAGCTCCAGTCCCTATTACTAGCAACTTGTTTCTTGGGTATTTATCAATTTCTCCACCTTCAATCAAAGTTGTTGGTTTGAATTTCAAATATCCCAGTTGATGAGCAATTTCCGCATTTGATATCATGCTTCGTCCATCGAGGTAAACCTTTCGACCGTATTTTTCGGCTAGAGAAATTAATTGTTGAACACGATTTAATAGTGAAGCAAAAGTTCCAGCCAAAATCATACCGTCAGATTCTTGGAAAATCTTTTCCAGTTCATTTTCTACAACATGTTCTGAAATTTGGTTCCCTGGGTTACCAGCATTAGTACTGTCTATCAGTAGGGCAGTAACACCATTTTTACCAATTTCAGCAAAACGGTTTAAATCAGCTGGTTTATCATGAATCGGTGCAAAGTCGATTTTAAAATCTCCAGTGTGAACAACAGTTCCAAGTGGAGTCCGAACAACTACGCCGAATGAATCTGGGATATTGTGGTTAACTCTGAAAAATTCAATCAGAAAATTACCAAGTTTTATCTTGTCAACTTCTGGATCAACAATTGTTATATCTAGCTCTCGCAATTTATATTCCTCGTGCCGTTTTTTGACCAATCCGGCAGTAAGCGGAGTCATGTATAGGGTTGGAAATCCTAGTTCAGGAATTAAATGAGAGATCGCACCAATGTGGTCATAGTGACCATGAGTAATAATAACTCCTTTGATGTTTTTCTCTTTGCCTTTTAAATAAGATATATCAGGAATAATATAATCAATCCCCGGCATATCTTCATCCGGAAACATTAATCCCATATCTATGATTATGATATCTTTATCATATTCAAGTAGGGTCATATTCCTACCAACTTCCTCTAGTCCTCCAAGTCCGATAATTTTCAGTTTTGGAGCTCCACCATTATTCATTCCTGGCTCGAAATAATTTGTTGGTCTACTTGTGCGACTGGTATTATAAGAGTGTTTTCTGACTACTCTTGAAGCATGTTGGTTCTGTTGACCTGGCTTAGTTTTTATCTGTGTGTGTCTTTTTTGTATCATATCTTTTTATGTAGTTTTGATTTATATTAGTTATTTTTTAATTGAGATAAACTACAAATCTGCGAATTTAAAATAAATTCGTTGCTTTTAATTAATTATATAGGAAGAAATATTAGTTGAATTTTCGATCAGTTTTGATGTACCACTTTTCAATGTTAGCCAACCTATTAGCAGGGATGACAATTGTGTGGTTTTCAAAACCAAGAATTTTATTTGTTTGAGGATAAGTATAAGTAGGGTTATAGAGAAAAACAGCAGGAACCTCTTCAGCGATTATCTTTTGGAATGCAATGTAGTCTTTTTCTCTTTCTTCAATATTAGTTGTTTTTCTTGCATCAGATAGCAATTTGTCAGCATTATTGTTGGTAAATTGAGATAAATTCAATCCAGGTTGTTGAGCTTGTGATGAATGCCAAAAAGCAAATGGATCTGGATCATAACCAATAATCGCGCCATACAGCAGGATTTCATAATCACGATTTTTCAGAGTTTCAGCAATATTATCAGGTTCCACCAGTTTGATATTTGTTTTTACTCCAAGCAATTGCCAGGTTTTTTGGATTGCCTTGGCAATATCAACATTTTCCGGCAAATTGACCGTTGTTAGACCGAGTTCCAGGTAGGTACTATTTTTCTTCCGAACTTGGAATGGGTATGTTTCAGTTGTTTCACCTTCTTTTGCTTCCACTTCGTATGTTGCTAGTTTCCAGTCCAATTTCTCCAGCTCTCCTTTTGCGTATTCAATATCAAAAGGATATTTTGGGTAATCATCTGTATAACCAAGTTGTCCTGGCAAAATTGTTCCCTCGATTTTTTGAGCCTCTGAATTCAGTACATCACTCACCAGTTTATCTTTGTCAATTCCATGCGCTAATATTTTTCTCAAAGTTTGGTTTTTAAGTAAAGTATTTTCTTTTTGGTTAAAAAATATTGCAGTATATTGTGGTAGGTTTAAATATTGATAATTTAGTGATCGATCATTAATTATTCTATCTTGCTTTTCTTTTGGCAAGAAGCTCATTGCTTGAACATTTTTATTGTTTAGAGCTTCTATCGCCAAATCAAAATTTGGGTAAAATTTAAATATTATTTTATCAATATTTGCTGGGCCATCAAAATATCCATTATTTCTTTCAAGTGTATATGATTTAATCTCTCCGGTTTTATTATCCTTGGTTAAAGATGCAAATTGATATGGACCAGTACCAATCGGTTTCAAATTAAGATCTGATAAATGTGAATTTTGTACTGGGATATTTTTCCAGACATGGGCTGGAATAATTCCTACAGTTAAGTTTTCGAGAAATGGTGCAAAAGGTTCAGTCAAAATAAATCTGATAGTAAAATCATCAATTTTTTCTACAGTTGTACCTTTGAAATTAAAATATAAGGGACTTTTGGCGTTTGGGTCATTGATTCTGGAAAAAGTAAAGATTACATCATCAGCCGTAAACAGCTGTCCATCATGCCAATAAACATCTTTTCTCAAAACAAAGGTGTAGACTTTCTGATCCTCACTTATTGAATAGCTCTCCGCCAAATCTTCAACCAGTCCAAGACCAGGTGTGTATTGCATCAATCCATTAAACAAGATTGAGCTTAGATCAAGATCCACATCATTTGTTTGAGCAAGTATTGGGTTAATAAATTGAGGCGATCCAACCAATGCTTCAGTATACTTTCCACCTTTGGCTGGAGCAACATTAGATAAATTTAAGTATGAGTTGATGCCAATAAAAATCACACCAACTATTACAAATGTTGTAAAAATTTTGATTGCTAATTTTTCTCTGACCGTCAAAAGTTTTCCCAAATATTTTACTTGTTTAAAAGTTGGGATTTTTTTATTTGAAAGTGAAGCTACCAATTTTTGGTCAGTTTGATTGTGTTCAAGCAATTTTTTACGGGTTTTTGTATCAGTTAATTTTGGAGTTCTTTTTGCTTTGATTGAAAAGAGAATATTTTTGAAAAAATTCACAAAATATTAAGTATTATTTTTAGTTAAAATAACAAATTTGCTATTGATAAACCAAGAAATAATATTGAGAAGATAATAGTTAAAATATGAAGCTTTTTGTCCAGTCCTCTTTTGCTTCGGAATGAGCCTCCGCCTGCACCGCCAAAAATACCTCCAGCTCCAGAACCGCGATTTTGGAGTAAAATGAAAATAATCAGTAGAACAGCTACAACCATTTGAATAATAATAATGATTTGGTCCATAAAATTAGCTTAATTTACTAGCTCAACTATATCAAAATAACACGAATTCGTCAAGCTAGACATTTTTATTTAATTTTGAGATTTAATTATATTACATATACCTGTGAATATTGTCAACTATAACAAGATTTCTGAAAATCAATGTTTTGTGGTAAAATAAATTAGATGCAAAATCAAATTATGATTGAAGATTCACAGCTTCCAATTAAGTTATCGTGGTACAAAAAATGGTGGGGGAAACTTTTACTTTTTATTTTAATATTGATTGTTATTGCACTTTTGATTTTTGGTTTCTTGGTTTATCGTTCTTTTGCTTCAGTCTATAATAGCCAGGCAAAGGTTGGCCAGTCTGACGCCCCATATTCCATGGACAAAATTATTGACCCGTCTGATCCCTATTTCGGCTCGCCCATCGCCCCGATTGTCATTGTTGAATTTGGTGATTTTTTATGTCAGGTTAGCCAAAGAAATTATTCTGTTATTCGTCAGTTACAATTAAAATATCCTGATCAGGTTAGGTTTTATTGGAGAAATTTTCCGATTATTGACGAAGCTTCGGTCGCTTATGCCCAGGCTGGTGAGTGTGCTCATCTCCAAGGTAAGTTTTGGCCTTTTCATGATCGATTATTCCAACTCCAGGATAAAGTTACTCCAGCTGATCTTCTCCAAATTGCTATTCAGACAGGTTTAAATGAATTCCATTTCACCCAATGTATGACTGAACAAAGAAATCAGCAGAAAATTCTAGCTGATGTTAGTCTGGCTGAAGAATTGGAAGTTGTCGGCACTCCAACTTTTTTTGTTAATGGTTACAAGTTGGCCGGTTATGTTTCCATAGAAACTTGGGAAGACATTATTAATTCTATTGCAAAATAATTATGAAAAAATATATCCAAATTCGGATTCATGGCCGAGGAGGTCAAGGAGCTGTTACAGCTGCAAATTTGATTGCTAAAGCCGCTTTTTATGAAGGCAAGTTTTCACAGGCTTTCCCCAATTTTGGAGTCGAGCGTCGTGGTGCTCCTGTCGAAGCCTTTGTGCGAATTTCATCAGAGCCAGTGAGAATACAGTCTCAAATTTATCAGCCAGATTTTCTCATAGTCCAAGATCCGACATTACTCAAATTAGTTCCAGATGTTCTTGAGGGCATAAAAAAATCAACAGTTATTTTCGTTAATTCAGAGCAGGCAAATTGGCCTCAACTTGATTTATTAAAACTCTATACCATCCCAGTGACTGATTTTGCTCGTCAGATTATTGGCAGAGATATTACCAACACAGGCATGATTACTGCTTTTGCCCTGATTACAAAATTAATTCAATTTGAATCATTGATTAAAGCCATAAAAGATGAATTTAAATATAAACCAGAGCTAATCAGTAGCAACATTAAGCTGATGAAACAAATTCAGAAATATATTATTGAAAATAAAAAAATACGACTGAAATAGTTCTTCTCCAATTCTAAATTATAAAAATTGTGAATTAAATATGAAAATTAATATAACCGCAGAATCAGGCGCGACCAAAATAAATAAAACCGGACCATGGCGCGTACAGTATCCAGTCATTGAACATGAGAAATGTATTGCTTGTGGTCTATGTGCTCGTGTTTGTCCCGAAGGTTGTGTTTTTCTTGTTGAAGAAAAAGAAAAAAAGTTTTATGAAAAAGATTTAGATTATTGCAAGGGTTGTTCCGTCTGCGCAGTTGAATGTCCGGTTAAGTGTATTCAAATGTTTGACGAAGATAAATAAAACAAGTACAGAGGTAAAGTTATTTTTCTGTTGCATAATGTACAAACAGAGGATTACTCACTCAATCACTAATATCTAATCACTAATAACTAATTACTCATTACACATTCACATATATGAAACATTGCATTGAAGGCTCTGAAGCCGTTGCCCAAGCAGTAAATAATTGTCGGCCAGATGTAATCTCTGCTTATCCTATTACTCCACAAACTCATATTGTCGAAGAATTAGCCCTCCTAAAGGCTAATGGTCATGCAAATTATGAATATATTTTGGCTGATAGCGAGTTTGCAGCAGCCTCAATAGTTCTCGGGGCATCAGCCACTGGCGGTCGGACCTATACTGCTACCAGTTCACAGGGGCTTTTGTATATGACCGAGGTAATTTTTGATATTGCTGGAATGAGACTGCCGGTTATTATGACCGTCGCCAATCGAGCCATCTCTGCTCCGATTAATATTTGGAATGATCAACAAGATTCAATGACAGTTCGTGATAGTGGTTGGATCATGCTTTACGCCAAAGACAATCAGTCAGCCGTTGATCTTCATCTCTTGGCTTACAAACTTGCTGAAAAATTAAAACTGCCGGCAATGATAAATATGGATGGTTTTGTTTTGACTCATACGGTCGAGCCAATCGACATCCCATCTGTTTCAGATACCAAAAAATTCCTGCCAAGCTACAAACCAGAGGTGGGGCAAATTCTTGATACCAAAAATCCAGTCACGCTTGGTTCTTTTGTTACCCCTGAATATTATCAAGAAATCAGATTTGATTTACATTCAGATTTGCTTAGGGCAAAAGAACTTTTCACCAAGGAAGCAATTAAATTTAATAAAATTTTTCATCGTCAGCACGATTTGGTTGAATATTATGGCACAGCCAAACCAGATAGCGTGATTATTACTATTGGCTCTGTTTTTGGTACAATCCAAGATGTTGTTGATGAATTGAATAACCGTGGCCAGAAAGTTGGGGTTTTTCACCTTACATGTTTTCGTCCTTTTCCCGATGAGCAGATTGTTGAAAAATTATCAAAAATAAAATCAATAGCAGTTTTAGAAAAAGATATTTCGCTCGGCAGTAGCGCCGGTCTTGATATGGAGATCCGTCGAGCACTTTTCAATAAAAACAAATCAACTGTTACCAGTTTTGTTTATGGTCTTGGTGGTCGGGATATAACCCCAGAATATATTAGAGAAATATTTAAACAAATAAAACAATGAAAAATAAAGCAAAACTCATTTTATTTTTTGTATTTAGCACAATAATATTTGGTGTGATCAATGTTGCCATTATTCAGGCTGCTGATATTCGTGAATTGCGCTTAAATGTTCCAATTGGCGATTTAACCAAGTTTGATCAGCCATTTGTTGGCAAATGTTCCAACTCCTTGCAGGGCGATGATGCTGAATGTTTGCAAATTCCTTGGATTTCCCAATATATTGCAGCTTTTTATAATTATGGTGTGCGTTTTGGTGCGATTTTAGCTGTGCTAATGTTGATTATTGGTGGTGTCATGTATATTACCGCTGGAATCAATCCACAGATTGTCGGCAAAGCCAAAGATATGATGACTTATTCTGTTTTAGGTTTAGTCATTTTAATTGGTTCTTATGTTATTCTCACTTCTGTTAATCCAGATCTTAGCCGGTTACCAAATATTGAAATAGAAAATATTAAACCCGTTGAGTTTGTTTGCTGTCAGAGCAGTGCTGATCCAAATGATGTTATTTTAGAAACATTAAAAGGCGGGTCAGCAGTCTTTAATTCACCTTTAAAATCTCTTATCAATACGGCAATGGCCGAATCGAGTGAAGGCCGTTGTTCAACCGGTCGCAGTGAAGTGGGGATTGAGCGCTGTACCACCGCTGCATCAATTGGCGCTCCTTGTTGTACTGACCCCAATTCTGCTTCTTATGCAGCCTGTCGTGCTGTTGGTGGTGAATGTACTTCTATCGGTGAAGAAAAAGGAGATTGTGAGATAGCCGCTGAATTTATTGCAGAATCAGCTTTGGTTATGACCGTAGCTGGAGCTTTACCAGCAGGTTTGGTGGCAAAAATCGGTCAAACAGGTTGGAAAGTTGCCAAAGTTGGCACCAAAACCATTATCAAGGGAACTATTAAGTGTGCCAAGAGTAAACTTTGTATTACTTCACTTGTTGGTTACTCTATTTTGAAAGAGACCTCAACTGAAACTTGTTCTGGTCGTTATGGTACCTGCCAACAATTAGCTGGTGGGTTGCAAAATGGTGATTTGTGCAAAGCCAAGACCCAATGTTTATCTGGAAATTGTTGTATTACCCAAAAGTCACTTGGTTGTTGGGGCGTCTTAATGGGCTTTTGTTCAAATGGTGAGTCAGGTCCAGCTAATACTCAAGGAACTGGTACTTGTGATCCTGACCGAGCAGGAATTTCCGGCGCAGTAGCTTGTTGCCAAGAAGGTGCAACTTGTGCCAAATACAATGCTGGTGCAGGTAATGTTTTTGCTAGGTGTTCTACTGGACAGATAGGTCATGCTTGTGGCGAAGTTGAAAAAATATGTGAATCAAATGGTTTGATCTGTGATGAAAATAGCAAAACTTGCCGTCCTGAATTAGGCTTTGTTCCTGATGGAACCACAGCTATTTGTCAGAGTGATGATGCTTGCCCAGGTGGCGCATGGTGTACCAAGAGTCATCTAGGGATGTTATGTATAAGAAATCCACAACGCCCAGGTTGTCTTACTGCAGATGATGCTACTTGTATTAACAAATTTCCAATCGGTGAGAGTTGTCAGGAAGATTTCCAATGTTTAACAGACAATTGTACAGGTAATGTCTGTGCCCCTGTAGATTATACTGCTTCAGGATGTGCTGAATCTGGTCAGGTATCTACTGCCGAAGGTTGTAAGCAGTACAATGCAACTGCCGTAAAATTTACTGCCTATAATCAACAATGTAGCGATCATAATCAATGCCTTTCAGGAGACTGCAGTGCCAAGCTGGTCAATGGCACAAGTGTTTGTGATTGTGATAATAATGATCAATGTCCTTTTGGCTGGAAATGTCTTGAAGTTGGTCTAAATCAAACCTGTATTAACCCAGCCGTTCAATTATCAGCTGGTAGCCCGTGTGCCAGTAGTGTGGAATGCAAGAGTAATGAATGCAAACCAGCTGATCCGCAAAATCCATTTGCCGGAGGACTTTGTACCTGCAATGTAAACTCTGATTGTTCAGCTCCAAATCGCTTTTGTGTTACAGATAAAAATGATATAAATTTATGTCAGTCTGGTGCTGATGGTCAAGATTGCGAGGATGATGACGATTGTCTTGGTAAATGTGGTAATCGCCAGGCTGAAATAAATGGTATTCCTTTACCAGTTGGTCGAGTAGATAAATGTGTAACCCAAACAACCTGTGAACCAACCGTTCAAACCAATTGTGGCAGTTTGCCAGCTTATGGTGCCGGTGCTTCATGCCAAGTATCAAATATTTGTGATTGTAATACTGATGCAGATTGTGAGTCCGGTTATATTTGTGTTGATGTTTCTGGCGGAGATGTTTGTGCTCGCGCCACAGTCTTTACTCCATAAAAATTAATAAAATATTATGTCAAAAAAATATACAATGCCTTTTTCTAGTCTGCTTAGCCCTGGTCATACTGCCTGCGCTGGTTGTGGCATGATTCTGGCAATGCGTCATGCTCTTGATATTCTTGGTCGCGATACCATCATTTGCGGAGCAACTGGCTGTTCCGAGGTAACAACCACCAAATATCCAACTTCAGCTTTCAATTTGCCATATATTCATTCTTTATTTGAAAATCCATCTTCTGTTGCTTCAGGTGTTTTAGCCATGCTCAATCGCAAAAATTTAGCTGACAAAGTCAATGTTCTAGTTCATGGCGGTGATGGTTTCTTTTTTGACATTGGCGTTGCTTTGAATTCCGGAGCTTGGCATCGTGGAGACAATGTTCTTTATCTTTGTTATGACAACGAAGCTTATATGAATACTGGGATTCAGGCTTCAAGTTCAACTCAATTGGACACCTACACCATGACATCTCCTGCTGGCAAGAAATCATCTGGTTATCAGCGGTTAAAAAAAGACATGCCAGCAATCGCACTCGCACACCGATTGCCGTATGTTGCCACCGCAACTATCGGCAATTTAGCCGATTTTGACGCCAAAATAAAAAAAGCCACGAGTATCAATGGCCCAAAATATATTCAAGTTTATTCAACCTGTGTTCCTGGCTGGAATTGTGCTGAATGTAATACTATTAAAATTCCCCAGTTGGCCCAACAGTCTGGTCTATATCCAGTTGTTGAATATATTGATGGCAAACTCGCATCAGTTATGAAAGTGCCAAAAGATACTCCAAAAGTTTCTGAATTTCTCAAATTACAAGGTCGCTACCGCCATTTATTTAAAGATGCTAAAGGTAGATCTCAAATTAGAAAACTGCAGGAGTTGGCCAATGATAACATCATTAAGTACAAATTAAAATAAATCCAAAAACCACATACTTCTCACTCACTTGTCTCCCTGAACTCTACACTCGTCACCCTGAACCCTACACTCGTCATCCTGAACCCCACACTCGTCATCCTGAACTTGTTTCAGGATCTCCCAATTTGTCATCCTGAACTTGTTTCAGGATATAATTCTTCAACCCCACACTCGTCATCCTGAACTTGCTTGTCCATCGAAGTTTTAACGAAGATGGATTTCAGGATCTCCCAATTTGTCATCCTGAACTTGTTTCAG